>NZ_JBSFNF010000005.1:0-65925 GCF_053586955.1 Nocardia sp. NPDC003726
AAGCGGCGTGCCGGATCGTCGTCCTGGAAAACCAACTCACCCAAGCCCGCGAACTCAACGCCGAACTCACCCGACGAAACCCGCCCGAGCCCGACAACGACAGCTGAACTCCGATCAGCCGCCGCAGCGGGCACCCAGTTCGGCCCACACCGTCTTGCCGCTCAACTGATCGGCAGTGCGCTCAGGATCGGGTTGTAGGCCCAGTTCAACATGCGTTCGGCGTCGTCCTTCGCGGCGCGGTCGCTGTCGGGTGAGCTGTGCAGGACCACACCGATCAGCGGGATCCCTGCCCTGACCGTCTCGAACAGCAGGCACGTTCCGGCGGCGTCGGTGTACCCGGTCTTGATGCCGATGGTGCCGGGATAGTCGCGTAGCAGCGAGTTCGTGGTCTGCCAGAGGTGCGCGCGGTTGTCCGGGCCCGCGGGCACGTGATAGCTCTGCGCGCTGACGACCTCTCGGAACACCGGCAGGCTCATCGCGCGCAGCCCGAGGGTCACCAGGTCCGCCGGGGTGGAGTAGGTGGAGTGGTCGGTGGGGGCGGGCAGGCCGCTGGGGTCGGTGAAATGTGTTCCCGCCAAGCCCATCTGACGCGCGGTGTCGTTCATTTTGGCGATGAAGCCTTCTTGGCCGGGCCCATAGGCCTCGGCAAGGGCATAGGCGGCGTCGCAGCCCGACGGCAGCATCATCGCGTACAGCAGCTGTCGCGCCGTGAGCACCTCGCCGGGGACCAGGCCCGCGTTGCTTCCGTCATACTCGGCGTCGTAGGCGATGACTTCCTGCGGCACGGTAATGGCCCGATCGAGGTCGCCGGCGTTGATCACGACCAGTGCCGTCATCACCTTCGTGATGCTGGCTATCGGAACCGGGGCATTCGGCTGTCGCGACCACAGCACCGTGCCGGTGATTCCGTCCGCCAGCGCTGCTCCCGACGCCTGCACCGCCTCCGGCCCGGACGTCAGCCAAGGCAACTGGATATGGGTGTCGCTCGCCGCGGGGGCAGCCGCGACGCTATGACCGGCTATCACGACCAGCGCACCGGCAACAGCGATTCGCAACAGTTCAGCAAATTTCCACATCGCCATATTGTGCCGGGAAGATGTGATGATCAATGGGATTTCACCGACGAGTTACCGCGCCCTTCGCTGCACAGCATCCCCGTGGCTACTACAAATACCGAGCTGAACGTTTCCCGCATGCTGCCGCTCGAGCAGCGGCGCGGCCGTGCCGTTCTGGCCGAGATCCGGCATCGGCGGTCAGACTCCCCGCTCGAACCCCAGCTGCTCGGTCATCCCCTAGCGCGACGCCGTCTCCAGCCAGGCACGAACCTCGCTTCTATGGACGAGCGCCACGACGGCCCGGCCGATCCGTACCCACCACCGACGAACCCGTCTCGAGCATTCGGCGCAATCAGGCCGGCGGTCACCACGGCTGTTCGCCGACCGGGATCAAGGTCGCGGTCAGCACACCGAACGGTTCGCCGCCGCCGTCGTCGGGTTCGGCGGCGACGAGCGCGAACGCACCGACGACTTCCAGCACGCGGAACACCCACCGACTGCCGGGAACCAGTCGCACTCGATCACCGATATGCACGCCCACACAGAGCAGACTATTCTCCTCACCAGCCCGGGGAATAGCCATACACGGTCATCTCCGCGTGTGCGTCCCGTTCGCCGCGTCGGTGTAGCGGCGCGCCAGGCGCGCGAAAGCGGCCGTGAGTTCGGGCGGCCCGATGACTTCGATGTCCGCGTCGAACCGACCGAGACTGCCGGCGAGCGCGAGCCATGACCACGAGCCGAGGACGACCCGGCAACGGTCGGGACCGAGCGACTCGACCACCCCGTCATGGAGGAAGGGCGCGATGTCGGCGGCGGGGCGGTGCAGGATCACCGCCCCACGGCACGGCCAGTCGCCGGTCCCCTCCGCGCCGCGGAACGTGCCGGTCACGAAGGTCGCCACATCACCGGCCGGGAGTGCGCGCGCAGTGAAGCGGGGGCCGGTGGGGGTGCGCGGGGCGATCCGGTCGGCTCGGAACGTCCGCCAGTCGTCCCGGTCCAGGTCCCAGGCCACGAGATACCAACGTCCCGCCCAGGTGACGAGGTGATGCGGCTGCACTCGGCGCGGCGGGCGCGCGGCGGCGTCCGGTGGGGCGGCGTAGTCGAAACGCAAGACTTCGCGGGCGGCGACGGCGGCGGCGATCACCGTGAGGACCTCTGTGCCGACCTCGGCGGCGGCCGGTGCGACGGCGGTGATGCGCAGCGTGTCCATGCGGTGACGCAGCCGCGCGGGCATGACCTGACCGACGGTGTGCAAGGCGCGCGCCGCGGCCTCTTCGAGACCGGCCCCTGCGGTGGTGGCGATCTGTAGTGCGACGGCGAGGGCGACGGCCTGCTCGTCGTCGAACAGCAGCGGAGGCAGACGCGTCCCCGTGCCGAGCCGGTATCCCCCGTCCGGGCCCTTGGTGGTGACGATGGCATAGCCGAGTTCCCGCAGCCGGCCGACATCCCGGCGCACGGTACGCGGGCTGACCTGCAGTCGTTCGGCCAACAGCGTTCCCGGCCAGTCCCGGCGCGCTTGCAGCAGCGACAGCAGCGCCAGTAGTCGAGCGGAAGTTTTCGGCATCCTCGCATCCTGCCCGAAGTAGCGGACACATCCTGGCCACTACTCCTGCGAGGGTTGCTCCCGTCAACCGATGAGCCGAATCAGGAGCAACTGTGTCCCTTGCAACCACCACCCACCTGAACTTCCGCGGCGACGCTCGCGCGGCGCTGGAGTTCTATCGGTCCGTTTTCGGCGGTCACCTCGCCGCCGTCACTTACGAAGACGCCGGGAATGTCCAGGTCGCGTCCGAGGCGGACCGGATCATGTGGGGACAAGTCGAGGCCGACAACGGTTTCCGCGTCATGGCCTACGACGTGCCCGCGCGGATGGGCTACGACCGAGGCGAGAACTCGTTCTTCGTCTCGGTGCGCGGCGCGACCGTCGAAGAGGTGTCGGGCTATTGGGACAAACTGACCGAGGGGGCGACGATCGTGGTCCCGATGGGCCCGGCGGGCTGGTCGCCCGCCTACGGGATGCTGCGTGACCGTTTCGGTGTCGTGTGGGTCCTCGACGTCGTCAGCGAATACAACGGGTAGCGCGGTGCGTCACCGGGGCGGCGGGCGCTGCCGCCCCCGTGGCACGCATCCGCGCGGAGTTGCCGTGGTGTCGGATGTCGTGGCTAATCTGCCGGGCATGGTCAACCCCGATACGGCACTGCGCCGCCTGCTGCGCGAAACCGGAAAATTGCTACAGCCGTACGGGTTCCACGGCACCGAGCCCACCTGGACACGAGTCGAAGCGCGCGGTGTCGCCTCCGTCGGGCGCACCCGTGTCACCCGCACGTGGATCGACGGGCAACAGGTCCTCGGCTTCGGGTTGACCTTGCGGGCCACCCCCATCGCGTGGTGGGAGTACTGCACCTGGCGCGACGCCCGGCTGGGCCTGCCCCCCATACCGCTGGAGTCGGCCACCGGCCCCGGCCTGATCGACAGCCGGTCATTGGCCGACGAGCTGACCACGCCATGGACCCTGCGGGTCGACCCGGACCTGCCCGGCAGCCACGCGCTGCGATCCGATATCGACACCATCCGCAGCGAACTTCCCCGCCGCGTGCACGCCTACGCCCGCCGGGCGCTACGACTGCTGGAAACCGATCGCTACCTGGACGAACTGTCCGACCAACCCGATCAGGGAATCCGGACTCGCGAAGCGATCGTCGTCCTGCTCGCCGACCGAGGGCCGGGGCCGCGCCTCGACGAGGCCGTCCACCGCTTCCGGCAGTGCGCCGCGGAATCGGCCTACCCGGAAGACGCCATCGCTTACGCACGAACCCGGACAGCGGTCGGCGAAATCGTCTGCGAGAGCTGACGTTCTGGTGACTGGGGATCCCGCGATCCCGATGAGCCGTGCGGAATTCCGGCGCGGGCCTGAGTCTGGGCTGGCGCCGTCGGTGTAACCGGTCAGCGGCGTGCCGATCGGTTGTCCGGCCGCCCCGACGGAACCAGCGGAGGCGCGGGGAACACGCGGCGCACACCGCGCGTGAAAACGACGACGGTGGGTAGGCCGGGAACGTGACCGAACCCGGAAACAAGAACGCACCCGAACTGGGCGACCCGATCGATACCTCCCACCCTGACGACCTCGATCTCGAAGCCGGTGAAACTACGGAGAACGAGGACGTCGACGAGGCGGCGGGCGCCGTCGAACCGCCCGACTGAGCACCGTTTCGCCCACGGCGGCCGGGGAATTCCGGCCGCATGGGTATCACTGTCGCCGTCACCGGGCCGACCGGCGAGATCGGCATCTCCGCCGTCACCGCACTGGAGAACGATCCGGCCGTGGACCGGATCGTCGGCATGGCTCGCCGCCCCTTCGAACCCGCCGCACACGGCTGGACCAAGACCGAGTACCGGCGCGGCGACATCCTCGACCGAGCCGCCGTCGACGCCCTGGTCGCCGACGCCGACGTGGTGGTCCACCTGGCATTCGTGATCATGGGCTCGCGGCAGGACAGCGCGCGGGTGAATCTCACCGGCACCCGCAACGTCTTCGCGGCGACGGTGGCCGCCGGCCGACCCCGCAGGCTCGTGTACACCTCCTCGGTCGCCGCCTACGGCTACCATCCCGGCAATCCCTCGCCCCTGACCGAGGACGTGCCGCCCGAGGGCTCGACAGAGCACTACTACTCCCAGCAGAAGGCCGTCTGCGAGGCCGCGCTCGCCGAGATCACCGCGGGCTCCGACCTCGAGGTGTTCGTGCTGCGGCCCTGCATAGTGGCCGGCCCGAAGGCTCCGGCCCTGCACGATCTGCCGTGGGCGAAGATCCCCGGCCCGCTGCGCGCGCTGGCCCGAGCCAATCCGCTGTTCAAGCCGCTGGTTCCCGACCCGGGCCACCCGCTGCAACTCGTCCACCACGACGACGTGGCCGCGGCCATCGCGCTGGCCGCCACCGCGGACGCGCCGCCCGGTGCCTACAACATCGCCGGTGACGGCACGCTCAGCCTGTCCGAGGTGGTGACCGCGCTGGGCGGCAGGCCGGTACGCGTCCCCGCCTCCGCCGCGACGGTCGCCTCGGCGGCCCTCACCTATCTCCCTTTCGTGCCCGCGACCCTCGAGTGGCTGCACATCGTCCGCACTCCCGTCGTCATGGACACCACCCGCGCGAAACAGCTTCTCGGCTGGAAACCGGCGCACACTTCCGCCGAAACCCTCGCGGCACTCGCCGCCAGCCGCTGAGCCCCGCGTACCATCCGCTCGGTGCGGAGCGCGACATGTGGTTACGGGCCCCGGACGCGCTCCCGCCCGCACGGATTCGGTCACCGGGTCGTGCGTGAATCCTTCCGCGCCGGTCCGCGACTCGTGTGGGCGCGCACGGCATCGAGATAGTCGGCGATGGCCTCCCGATTGCGCGTCAGGCAGTCGATGCGCCGGGACATGCGGGTCAGTTCGTCCTCCAGCAGGGCAAGCATCTCCGGCGTGGCCTCGTCGAACATGATGGAGCACGGCCGGTCGAGACAAGGCGGGACCTACCCGTCACGGTCGCGTTCGCCGCGCCGGATCCCGGCCTGATCGACGGCTACGCCGAGGCCGGAGCGCGGCGATTGCTCTTCGGCCTGCCGACCCTGCCGGAGTCGGAGACACTGCGTGCGCTCGACGAGCTCGCGAAGGCCGCCGACCAATACCTGAGCTGAGTCGGGAAGGCGCGACGGATGCTTCGGGTCCGATCGCCACACCGCCACGGGCGCAGCGGGATCGCCCACCGCTTCGGACTTGCCTTGACGTCGGCGACAAGGTTTACCGTTGCGATGCCGGTGTGCTGGTGAAGGTCGCGAGTACGGCGACAGCGATCACGCACCGGCTCCGCTCGGCATCCGAGATTCTCCCCGCTGGGTCCGCACCGACGCGCATACGAAGGAATGTCCGTGAAATTCGCGATCAGCTACAGCACGCCGTTCAACGGGACCGATCCCGATCGGCTCACAAGGTTCGCCCAGCATGCCGAAGAGTGCGGTTTCGAGGCACTGTACGTGCAGGACCATATCGCCCTGTACCCGGGCGCGTCCTACGGCGCCGGACAACTGCCCGCGACGCTGCCCTACTTCGACCCGCTCGACTGCCTGAGTTTCGTCGCCGCGGCCACGCGACGACTGCTGCTGGGCACCGGTGTCCTGTTGCTGCCGTACCGCCACCCCGTGGTACTCGCCAAACGCCTGGCCACCATCGATGTCTTGTCCAAGGGACGCATGCGGCTGCTCACCGTCGGAATCGGCGCCCTGCCGGGAGAGGCGCGGGCGGTGGGGGTGGACTTCCGCACCCGCGGCCGCCGCGCCGACGAGGCGATCGACGTGCTGCGACTGCTGTGGTCGGGCGGCCCCGACGGCGTCGGCTATCACGGCGAATTCTACGACTTCGACGATCTGTGCAGTTACCCGAAACCGTCGAACGTGAAGGAACTTCCGATCCATGTGGGCGGATCCAGCCGGGCTGCCGCCCGCCGCGCCGGACTGCGCGGCAACGGCTATTTCGCGGGCGGAATGCTGGCGGAGGCCGAGCGTGACCTGCAGATGGAGGCGGCACGCAGGGCGGCCGCCGAAGCGGGGCGCGATCCGGCCGCCTTGGAGTACACGCGCTGGGGCTCGGCCGATCTGTCGGTCGAGGAGGTCGGCCGACTCGAAGAACACGGTGTGACCCGGATCGTGGTCAACCCGACCGCGGCGAGCGCCGCGGAGCAGCACGACACGATGTCGGCATTCGCCGAGCGATTCGGTCTCGCGACGACGTAGTCGTCATGGGGCGACCGTCGCGGCCGCCCGGGGCATGACCGCCTCGGCGCGACGCTCCCGCCGGTCGATTCGCCCTGTCGAGTCACAGCGCCCGAACCTGGGGCGGATCACACCTTACGGAAGATCCACTTCTCCCGATCGCTTTCCTGGTTGATCATCAACTGGGGTCGATTGTTCAGAACCACCCCGATAACGAATTCGTCGTCACTGGTCGCGATCGGTGTTATCTCCGGAAAATCCGGCATGTCCCAGCCGTAATGCTCGTCGCCGCATACCAGGTGCCCATTCGTACGGATCGCCGCGAGGTGGCCACCGGTTTTCGTGTTGACGATGTCGAAATCACCCTCTTCGGGATTGGCCGGGCAGGTCCACAGCTGGGCGTTGTCGTCGGCGGCACGCTGGCGCATGGTCACGCTGTCCGCGTCGCCGTCGACCGCCAATGCCTGGCCGGTCTCGTAGTTGATGATTTGGTATGTGGTGGCAGTCTTTTCGGCCATGGTGTCGTCCTCACTGTGTGAGCGCACCGCTACCGGGCTCGACGCCGCCCGTGACGCTGCGCTGATCTCGTAGTCGTCGTCCAAGGCGAATCGCAGACAGCCAGTACAGCAGAATCGGCGCCACATCGGAGCGGATTCCCTCAGCTGTATCCCGATTGCCGTTCGCACTCCTCGGTGCGGAAGTAATTCATCCGAAAGGGGTGAGGGAAGGCCCGGCCGCGAATTCATATGCTGCACCGTGCGAACGAGATGCACGCGATCGATTCCTGCCGAGCGCACGACCTGAAGGGAGACGACCGATGACCGATACCGGCATGGGTGCCAAGCAAAAGATCGTGCCGTTGTCCTCGCTGACCGAGCAACCGCCCGCCCAGAAGAGCTCGCCCGGCTGGTACAAGCTGTACAACGACACGGACGTCTACGTTTCGGTGTACCGGCAGGAATGGAACAAGCCCAAATCGCTGTTCGTTCTCGCCCCCGGGCAGACCAGCTCGGAGTACGAGGCAGGACACGAGATCTACATTTTGTGGATCACGAATGTCGGCACCGAGTCGACGCCGATCACTTGGGATGATTCCGGCGGTTTCAGCTGTGAATACGTGTGGAGCGGGTACACGCAGGCGAACCAGGTGAACAACG
The DNA here is from genome assembly GCF_053586955.1 of Nocardia sp. NPDC003726. Taxonomy (NCBI): domain Bacteria; kingdom Bacillati; phylum Actinomycetota; class Actinomycetes; order Mycobacteriales; family Nocardiaceae; genus Nocardia; species Nocardia sp. NPDC003726. The sequence continues at coordinate 7,957 of NZ_JBSFNF010000005.1, forward strand.
TGAGTTCTTTCGGGTAGGACGAGACGCCGCCGGCCTACCGGCCGCTGCGGCCGGAGCGCGGTGCCCCTGCCCGACGGAGGAGTCGCGCCGCTGGTGAACGAAGATTTGGCCGAAAGTATGGATTTTCTGACCTCAGGTGTTTGGCATCGGTCTTTGTCCGGGTCATAGCGTTGTCACCATGAGCACACCTTCGATCGTCATCATCGGCACCGGTTTCGGGGGGCTCGGCATGGCGATGGAACTCCAGCGGGCGGGCCTGCACGATGTCACGATCCTGGAGCGGGCCGAGGACGTCGGCGGCGTCTGGCGGGAGAACACCTACCCCGGCGCGGGCTGCGACATCCCCTCGCCGCTGTACTCCTACTCCTACGCGCCGCGCACCGACTGGCCCAAGCGGTTCTCCCGGCAGCCCGACATCCTCGCCTACCTGCGCGGCATCGCCCGCGATCACGACCTGCTGTCCAAGATCCGCTTCCGCACCGAGGTCACCGAGGCGGAGTTCGACGACGCCACCGGACGGTGGACCGTGCGCACCGCCGACGGCGGCGAGCTGACCTGCGATGTGCTGATCTCCGCGGTCGGTCAGCTGTCGCGGCCCGCGCTGCCGAACATCCCCGGTGTGGAGAGCTTCCGCGGGACGGCCTTCCACTCCGCCGAGTGGGATCACGACGCCGACCTGACCGGCAAACGGGTGGCGGTCATCGGCACCGGAGCCAGCGCGGTGCAGTTCGTGCCCGCGATCGCGCCTTCGGTGGCGCATCTGACGCTGTTCCAGCGTTCGGCCGCGTGGATCATGCCGAAGCCGGACGTCGAGTACAAAGCCTGGCATCATCGCGCCTTCCGGCTGTTGCCGGTCACCCGCCTCACCGAGCGCTTCGCGTTCTGGCTGTTCTGCGAGTTCCTGGCGCTGGGGATCGTCGACGTGCCGGTCATCCGCAAACTGGTGACGCGGATCGGCCTGCGGCATCTCGAGCGCCAGGTCCCCGACCCGCGGCTGCGCGCCAAGCTCACCCCGGACTATCCGGCCGGCTGCAAGCGGGCGCTGTTCTCCAACGACTACCTGCCCGCGCTCACCCGGCCCAACGTGACGGTGGAGACCACCGCGATCACCGAGATCACCCCCGATGGCGTGCGCACCGCCGACGGCGTGCTGCACGAGGTGGACGCGATCGTCTACGGCACGGGCTTCAAGGGCACCGAATTCCTCTGGCCGATGCGGATCTCCGGCCGCGGCGGGCGCAAGCTCGCCGACGAATGGTCGCAGGGCGCCCGCGCGTACCAGGGCATCACGGTGCCCGGTTACCCGAACCTGTTCCTCGTCTACGGCCCGAACACCAACCTCGGCGTCGGTTCGATCGTCTACATGATCGAATCGCAGGCCCGCTACATCCGGCAGGCCGTCGCGCGCATCGCCGAGCGGCCCGGCCACGTGCTGGAAGTGCGACCCGAGGTCGAGGCCCGGTTCGATCGCAGGTTGCAGCAGCGCCTCGACCGCACACCGTGGAACTTCTGCTCGAGCTGGTACCGCAACGCGGCCGGGCGGATCACCAACAACTGGCCCGGCACCGTCACCAGCTACCGGTGGCACACGCGCAAGGTGGACTTCGCGGACTACGACTCGAGGCGTGTCTGTTGACGCTCGCCTCCCCTGCGGCAACAACTTCGACAAGTGGTGGAGATCAGATGACGTTCGACTACGACGTGGTGGTCGTCGGTTCCGGCTTCGGCGGCAGTGTGACCGCGCTGCGGCTGACCGAGAAGGGTTACCGGGTCGGCGTGCTGGAGGCGGGAAGACGTTTCGCCGACGACGAATTCGCCGAGACCTCGTGGGACGCGCGCAAGTACCTGTGGGCGCCGGCCCTGGGTTGCTTCGGCATCCAGCGGCTGACGCTGCTGAAGGACACCTTCATCATGGCGGGCGCCGGCGTCGGCGGCGGCTCGCTGGTCTACGCGAACACCCTCTACGAACCGCCGGACAAGTTCTACCGGGACCGCCAGTGGGCCCACATCACCGACTGGAAGGACGAGCTCGCCCCGCACTACGACCAGGCCAAGCGGATGCTCGGCGTGACGGCCAATCCCGCGACCACGCCGTCGGACCGCGTGCTGGCCGAGGTCGCGCACGAGATGGGCGTCGGAGCCAGCTACCGCAGCACCCCTGTCGGCGTCCTGTTCGGCGGCAACGGCGCGCGGCCCGGTCAGGATGTGCCCGACCCGTTCTTCGGGGGTGTCGGCCCCGCCCGCAACACCTGCACGCACTGCGGCGAATGCATGACCGGCTGCCGCCACAACGCCAAGAACACCCTGGTCAAGAACTATCTCTACCTCGCGGAGCTGGCCGGAGCCACGGTTCATCCGCTCACCACGGTGACCGACGTGCGCCCGCTGCCCGGCGGGGGCTACGAGATCTCCACCGTCCGCACCGGACGCTGGGTCCGTAAGGCGCGCAAGAAGTTCACCGCCGAGCAGGTCGTCTTCGCCGCGGCCGCGCTCGGCACCCAGAGACTGTTGCACCGGCTGCGCGACCGCGGTTCCCTGCCCGACATCTCCCCGCGTCTGGGCGAACTCTCGCGCACCAACTCCGAGGAACTGCTCTCGATACGAAGCCGCCGCAAGGACTCCGACTTCACCAAAGGGGTGGCGATCACCTCCTCCATCCACCCGGACGACGACACCCATATCGAGCCCGTGCGCTACGGCAAGGGCAGCAACGCCATCGGCCTCATCGGCACCGCCATGATCGACCCCGACGGGCGCACATCGAAGCTGCGGCTGTGGGCGCGAACCATGCGCAAGCTCGGACGCGACGCCTTCCACCTGCAGAATCCGCGCGGCTGGTCGGAGCAGATGATCGGCTTGCTGGTGATGCAGTCGGTCGACAACTCCATCACCACCTACACCAAACGCGGTCTGTTCGGTCGCAAGATGACCACCAGACAGGGTGTGGGCGAACCGAATCCGACCTGGCTCCCGGCCGGGCACGAGGTGGCCCACCGGGTTGCCGAGAAGATCGACGGCATCCCGGGCGCGGGCTGGAGCGCCCTGTTCGACATCCCCATGACCGGGCATTTCATCGGCGGCTGCGTCATCGGCGACTCCCCGGAGACCGGAGTCGTCGATCCCTACCATCGGATGCACGGCTACCAGGGACTGCACGTCATCGACGGCTCGACCATCTCGGCCAATCTCGGGGTGAACCCTTCGCTCACGATCACGGCGCAGGCCGAGCGGGCCACCGCGCTCTGGCCGAACAAGGGTGAGCCGGATCCGCGACCGGAACCCGGCGCGCCCTACCGGCGCATCGCCCCCGTGCCGCCGCGCAACCCGGTGGTCCCGGCCGACGCCCCTGCCGCGCTCCGCTTGCCGATCGTCGAGATAAAAGGCCCCGCCGATCGAGCGGAGCCGACCGCGGACCCACGCGGCTGACTCGCTGGAACGGCGGGCCATGCCCATGGCCCGCCGTTCCAGCGCTCAGATGCCGACGTGCGCCGGGATGGACAGCGCGAACGGCGCACACCAACGACCATCGCGAGGACGAGTACAGCGATCAGACCGGGACGCCGCCATAGGTGCGCCGGTAGCGCGCTTGGAGGAATGACAGGATCCCGAACGCCATCAGTCCGAGGGCTACCGCGATGAGCAGCCACGGCCCCAACACACTGCCGGCGAAATCGTGCAGCACGGCGTCGACCCCTTTGGCGCTGGCGGGCTCGTAGTTCGCGGCTGCCACCACCGCGGCGAGTCCGATGCCGACGACGATCGCGCCGCGCGCCAGATAACCGATCCGGCCCAGCCAGATCACACTCTCCCGCGAAGCGTGCGTCATCCAACCCATGCGCAGGTCGTCGACGAAGGCGAGACGAATCCCGCGCAGGGTGATCAGGACGCCCGCGGCCACAACAGCCAAGCCGAGCAGCAGTACGACCACCTGTCCGCCGTCCCAGCCGAGGATCCGGGCGGTCACATCGCGTGCGAGAGCGTCGCTCGGCTGCGGCGTCCGGCCGTCGACGACGAACCGGAAGACGACGAAAGACGCGATGGCATAGAGGATTCCGAGCGCCAGAGCGCGCAACCGCGGCCCGTTCGACCGTGCTGCGGACGCGGCGGCGGCCTGCGTCAGCCGCCAGGCGGCGAGGGCGGCGAACCCGAAGGCCAGAATCCACAGCAGGAGATACCCCAACGGCTTGCCCGCGAGGGTGGCGAGCGCCCCACCCGCGGTCGGCTCGTGTTGGGCGGCGCCGACGGCCAGCATGAACGCGAGAATGCCGATGACGATGTACGCGATCCCGCGTGCGATGAAGCCGAAGCGCGCGGCCCCCGACAGTCCGCCGGATCTCGCGTACCCGCCGCTCCTGCGGTCGTGCCGTCGCCACCGGCCGCCATACCTGCTGCGCCAACCGCTTCCGTAACCGGTCCGCCACCGACTGCGCCGCACTCCGCCGTTGCGGCGCCATCGATATCTGTCAGCACTTCCGAACAAGCTCATGGTCTCACCTCTCCATGGACCGTATTGCCCACTGCGGGTGGAATAACCACGAACTCACCGGGAGAGCGAGAGATAATCCCGGACGGCCTCGACGGCTCGCTTAGCGCTCTCCGCCGCGGATTCCATCGTGGACGGAAGCTCGGAGCGGGTCCAATCGCCCGCGAGGAAAAGCCCGTCGATGGGCGTTTTCTGACTCAGCCGCAGCGACTCGAAGCCGGGGTGAGCGGAGAACGTGGCCTGCGGCTGGTGGATCACCTTGGTGCGCAGAACTTGCGCAGCGCGCGCCTCCGGATAGTGCTGGTGCAGCGATTCCGTTGCCCTGCGAACGAACTCGTCGTTGCGCAGATGCACGACGTCCCAGGACGCGCTGACCGCGAGCGAGTAGCAGTACCCGTCCCGATGGTCGCCGTCGTGCATACCGGTGGTGTCGAACACCCACTCGATGGTGGTGTCCCTGAGGTTCTCTGCCAGCCGCACCATGCGCAGCGGGCGGTCGAGCCAGACGTACACGCTGGAGATCGGCGCCGGCTCGATCTTGCGGACGGGATCGAAGAATTCGTGTCCGGCGAGCACGCCGCGGTCCAGCAGTGTGGTCAACGACCACGGTGGAAGTGTCAGGATCGCCGCGTCGCAATCGATCCGCCGCCCATCCGCCAACCGGAGGGCGGTCAACCGGTCATCGTCCAGCTCGACGTCGACGACCTGCGCACCGGTCGATATCTCCGCACCGCGTGCGCGCAGGAAGCGTTCGGCCGGCGCGACGAACAGTTCGTGCAGGCTCACCCGCGGCCATACCGCGTCGCCCGCGCGGAGATTTCCGGCCAGCGCGCGGCGGGCGATGAAGTGCAGGGCCTGGGCGAACGTGAAAGCCGATACGCGGTCCGGCTTCTCGTTCAGCAGGCCGATCACGAGTTGGTCCAGCGTCAGCTTTCGCAACGACTCCGGCATGCCGATTTCGCGGAACCACCGGTCGGCGGTCATGGTGTCCAGATCCGGCGACGGTTTCCACGCCGCGGTACCGATCCGCAGCCAGGTCCGCACGGCGGCGGGGCGTTCTCGCCACGGAATCGGCGGCCACACAAGCCAGGACAGGCCGGCGGTGTTCCGCAGCACGGCGGGCAACCAGCGTGGCCCACGTGCGGTGAGCAGCCGATCCGGCCCGGTCCTGATCGCGAACGGCGGTGCGTCCCAGTGCAGGTGCTCCTCGGTGCCGATGGTGCCGACGTACTCGAGCAGCGCGTCGTAACAGCCCGCGAACAGATACTGACCGTTGTCGACCATGCCCTCGGCACCGGGCACGTCGAAGGAGAACGTACGGCCACCCAGCCGCCCCCGCTTCTCCAGCAAGCTGACCTGGTGGCCCTGCTCCGCCAACCAGACCGCGGCGGCCAGCCCGGCCAACCCTGCTCCCACCACCGCGATACGGCGCGTACGCGAACCATCACCATGGAGAGACTGATACGTTACTTCAGTCATTTTCTCATAGTACGCGGCACCCCCGCCGCCCGGCCGCGATATCACCGATCGAATCGCCGGTGACGATGTTCGCGAATGAACCAGAATCGCCGTTTACTTTCAGCTATCGTCGGTGCCAGAGCAACCGCTCTGCGGGACGCCGTGGATCCGCGCGGCCCGCGCAGGCCCTTGCGGTCGGATATCGACCGCTCCGTTCCACCGAGGAGCCGCATGTACCCCGGCGCACACGTCGACCGATTCCCGGACAAACCTGCTGTTGTCGTCGCCGAGAGCGGCGAAGCGCTGACCTATCGGGAACTCGAGGAGAACTCGGTTCGACTGGCCCGGCACCTGCGCGACGCGGGGCTGCGCAAAGGCGATCACGTCGCGCTACTGTCGGGAAACGACCCGAAGATCTACGAGGTCTATTGGGCGGCGTTGCGAACCGGGCTTTACATCACCGCGGTCAACCGGCATCTGTCGCCGAGCGAGATCAGCTATATCGTCGACGACTGTGGAGCCAGGGCGCTGATCGTATCGGCCGGTCTGGCCGACGCCGCCGAGCAGATCGTCCCGGAGACACCCGGGGTGGAGATCCGCCTCGCCTTCGGCGGCCACGTGCCGGGGTACAAGTCCTACGAGGAGGCCATCGCGGCGTCGTCGCCGGAGCCGCTGCCAGATCAGCCGCGCGGCGCGGACATGCTCTATTCCTCCGGCACCACCGGACGGCCCAAGGGCATCAAACAGCCGCTGCCGGACCGGCAGGTCGGCGATGCGCCCGGTGACACCTACACCGCGATCTTCGGCCCGCTCTACGGGTTCGACACCGAGACCGTCTACCTCTCCCCCGCACCGCTCTATCACGCCGCGCCGCTGCGCTTCGGAGGTGTGGTCCACGCGCTCGGCGGAACGCTCGTGATCATGGAGAAGTTCGACGCCGAACAGGCGTTGGCGGCGATCGAGCGCTACCGCGTGACCCATAGCCAATGGGTGCCGACCATGTTCGTCCGGATGCTGAAACTCGACGAGGCCGTCCGCGCCCGCTACGACGTGTCCAGCCTGCGGGTGGCCGTGCACGCGGCCGCCCCGTGCCCGGTGGACGTGAAGCGGGCGATGATCGACTGGTGGGGCCCGATCCTGTACGAGTACTACGCCTCGACGGAGGCCAACGGCGCCACTTTCATCGACAGCGAGCAATGGTTGCGCAAGCCCGGCTCGGTCGGCACGGCCGGCCTCGGCACCATCCGGGTGTGCGGCGACGACGGCGCACAACTGCCCGCAGGAGAAATCGGCACCGTCTACTTCGAACGCGACGAGGCCCCCTTCGCCTATCACAACGACCCCGCGAAGACGGCCGAGGCGGTCCACCCGGAACACCCGACCTGGACCACCACCGGGGACATCGGATACGTCGACGATGAGGGCTACCTGTTCCTCACCGACCGCAAAGCCTTCATGATCATCTCCGGCGGTGTGAACATCTACCCGCAGGAGGTCGAGGACGCGCTCGCGCTGCATCCCAAGGTGTTCGACGTCGCGGTGATCGGCGTGCCCGACGAGGAGATGGGCGAATCGGTCAAGGCCGTCGTCCAGCCCGCTCCCGGCGCGGAGCCCGGTCCGGAGCTGGCCGCGGAGCTGCGCGATTATCTGCGCGACCGCATCGCCCACTACAAGGTGCCGCGGAGCTTCGACTTCGCCGACGATCTGCCCCGCACCCCCACGGGAAAGCTGGTCAAGGGCAAACTCCGCCAGCGGTATGTGTGAGAGGTCCCGGCACTACGCGGCGTAGGCGAGCTCCGCGGTCTCGCCTACGCGCGTCATCAGGCGCGCGACAGCCTCCGCCACCAGGCCGGGCCGTTCCAGGATCACGGAGTGACCGGCGCTGTCGACGATCACGAGATCCGAGTACTCGACGGCGGCGGCCATCGCGACCGAATGCGACGGAGGTGTCATCAGGTCAGCGGCGCCGCACAGCACCAACGTGGGAATCCCCGACAGCAGCGTGAGCGCGTCGGTCCGGTCGTAGACCATGAATTCGCTCAGGTAGCTCGCCATCGTGACGATCGGCGTCTCGTTGCGCATCGCGTTGGCGAGGGCGAGTACCCGCGGACTCACCTTGCGATCACCGAATTCGGCGGTGCGGATGAGCGGGGCGAACAGGCGGCATGCCAGCAGCTTCGCGTGGTGCATCGCCCCGGGAGCCCGGCGGACGGCCGCCTGGAACGCCGACACCACCGGGTTGCGCAGCAGACGGCCGAAGCCGGCGTCGGCGAGTCCGCCCGCGGCGGTCGCCAGCAGAGCCACGCCGACGATGCGGGTGCCGATCTCGTGCGGATTCTGTTCCGCATAGGTCAGCACGGTCATGCCACCCATCGAGTGGCCCGCGAGGACGACCGGCCCGGTGGGGGCGACGGCGTCGAGCACCGCGCGCAGGTCACGGCCGAGCTGGTCGAGGCGGTAGGTCCGCCGGGACGCCGTGGCGGACTCGCCGTGGCCGCGATGGTCGTAGCAGACGATCCTGGCGCCCGCGTACCGGCGCAGCAGCTCGTCGCGGACGTAGGTCCAGGACTCGCTGCGCAGGCAATGCCCGTGCAGCAGGACGACGGTGAGGTCCGCGTCCGGCGGGCCGTATTCGCGAACCGCCAGCGCCACCCCGTCTTCGGTCCAGACCGTGGCACACCGTTCCGCCGTCGCGGGGATCGAGTTGAGAATCGACATGGGATGCTCCGGTTCACTGGCGTTGACCCGTCCTACTTTCCGCCGTCCGCGCCGCCGCAGGCAGGCCCCCGAGTGCTGGGCTGCGGTCCCCAAGGGGTATGCCGATCACCACCAAGGTGGAGGTGGCCGCCGTGGCGTGCTCGCGCCGCGGGCGGTGACCGCACGCGAAACCGCGAACGTACTGCTAGCGGGCCGGATCGACCCCCAGCACGCCCAACGCGAAATCGCCGTACTGCGCGGCCACTTCCTCCGGCGTCGCCGGGCCGGACTCGCGGAACCACTGCGGGATGGCGGTGCACATGGTGGCTATGGCGCGCCCCGCCGACCGGGCTTGGGGAACGGCGATGCGGCCCTCGGCGTCGGCCGCGGCGATCGCGTCGTCCAGGATGGCTTGGATGTCGCGGCGGGAACGCGCGATGCGCGCGCGTTCGCTCGGGGAAAGGCTGCGCATCTCGCTGGCGCCGATGAAACCGAGGTCGCGGCGGTGCGTGTGGAACAGGGCCAGTGCTTCCACGATCAGGCGCACCCGGTGGACGCTGTCGCGGCCTTCGGCGCGGGCGGCGCGCACTCGCCAGTGCAGTTCGTCCATGGTCAGATCGAGGATGCGGACCAGCAGGTCGTGTTTGTCGCGATAGTGGTGGTAAAGGCCGGGAACGCTGGTGCCGGCCCGCCGGGCGATGGCGCGAACGGTCGTGCCGTGATAACCGATCTCGACGAACGACGCGAGGGCGGCGGCCAACACCGGGTCGACGTCCAGCGGGGCGAATTCGCGCCAGCCACCCCGCGCGCCCGGCTCGGGATCGACCCGGTCGTAGCTGGGCCGCGGCGCGAGCGTGGCGTCCCCGAGCAGCTGAGCGACCGGCACGCCGAGCACCTCCGACAAGCGCGTGAGCCGGGCGATCGAGATCCCGGTCTTGCCCGTCTCCACGGCGCTGAGCGTCGCCGGACTCACCTCCAGCCTGCGGGCCGCTTCGCGCAGCGACAGGCCGGCCGCGCGGCGCGCGCGGCGGATCGCCTCGTGCGGCGCCGTGGCCTCGTTTCGCATTTGTTCAGCATAGCTGAACAGTAGGATTGCACGGACATGCGCCTGATATCGGGCCTGAACTGCACGCTTTGACACCGCACCGCAGCCGGTGGGACAGTGTCCGGACAGAGCGATCGTTCGGTCGAGGGACGAGGCTCTGGATGTCGAGGAGGAATGCGCGATGCCGATCGATCTGACCTATTCCGACGAAGTTCGGGCGCTGACCGACCGCACCCGGGAATTCGTGCGGGAGACGGTGCTGCCGATCGAGGACGAACACCACGGCGACATCACCGCGGCCGGCGGCGACGGACTGCGCGTCACGCTGAACAAGCTGGCGCGCGAGGCCGGGGTCTTCGCGCCGCACGCCCCCGTCGAGTACGGCGGTCACGGGCTGTCGATGTCGGAGCGCGCGCCGGTGTTCGAGGAGGCGGGCTACTCGCTGTTCGGCCCGACGGCGCTCAATATCGCCGCACCGGACGAGGGCAACGTGCACATGCTCGCCCACATCGCCGATCCCGAGCAGAAGCAGCGCTACCTGGAACCGCTCGCCCGCGGCGAGGTGCGCTCGGCCTTCGCGATGACCGAGCCCGCACCCGGCGCGGGTTCCGACCCGGCGGCGCTGGCCACCCGGGCGGTTCGCGCCGACGGCGGCTGGCGGATCAACGGCCACAAGCACTTCATCACCGGCGCCGATGGAGCCGGCTTCTTCATCGTGATGGCCCGCACCTCCGGTGAACCGGGACAGCGCGGCGGGGCGACGATGTTCCTGACGCCTGCCGACACCCCTGGCCTGCGCGTCGGCAGGCATATCACCACGCTGGACCGCGCCATGATCGGCGGCCACTGCGAGGTCTTCTTCGAGGACATGTTCGTACCCGACGAAGCGGTGCTCGGCGCCGTCGACCGCGGCTTCGAATACGCCCAGGTGCGGCTGGGTCCGGCCCGCATGACGCACGTCATGCGGTGGCTGGGGGCGGCGCGCCGAGGCCACGACATCGCCGTCGAGCGAGTCGCCCAGCGCGAAGGCTTCGGCGCGCGCATCGGCGATCTGGGGATGGCGCAGAAGATGATCGCCGACAACGAGATCGACATCGCCGCCACCCGCGCGCTGCTGGTCCGTGCCTGCTGGGAGCTGGACAACGGCGAGCACGCGGGCAACGCCACCTCGATCGCGAAGACCTTCGCCGCCGAGGCGATCTTCCGCATCGTCGACCGCAGCATTCAGTTGTGCGGCGGCCTCGGCGTCTCCGACGACCTGCCGCTGGCGCGGCTGTCGCGCGAAGTACGGCCCTTCCGCATCTACGACGGACCCTCGGAGGTGCACCGTTGGGCCATCGCCAAGCGTGCGGTCAGCGCCGCACGCCGGGCAGCGGCCGACGGGTCTTCGCGCTGATCCGCACGGGCTCGCGTACGTGCGCATTGTCGAGGGGTACGCCTTGCGCGCCGCTCCCGAGGTATTACGCGGACCGCCGCCGCCAGCTCTGCTGACGGCGGCGGGTGTCTGCGGTGGGTCGAACCGGTGTGGTTACCGCCCGTGCTGATGCGCCGACTGGCGGGCCTCGTCGACGTCCGCTTCGGCCCGCGCCTTCTCGGCCGCGGCTTCCTTGCCCGCCGCCTCGCGCTGGGAATCCGCCTTGTCCTGCTGCGCGCGACCTTCGTCCTTCAGGTCTTCGTGCCCGGTGACGGTACCGGCGGCTTCCTTCACCTTGCCCTTGACGTCTTCGACGACGCCCTCGACGCCCTCACGAGCACCGCTTCCATGTTCAGCCACAACAACCTCCCGGATATCGGAACAAGCTGACATCTGGCGCATACCCGAGACAGCGGCCTCGAATCCGCCCGCGACGAAGTTCGGTGCGCACGCGAATCACGACCCACGGCGGGGGCGCCGGGTCAACGCAGCGGAGTGGTCTCGCTCGGCCCTTGGCGATACCGCGTCATGGTGAGCCGCTGCTCCCGGTCGTTGTACTCCGGAATCGGCAGCGGGAACCAGTAGCTGCCGTCGAGCCAGGCCTGCCCGAGCAGCGGCACCGGCTTCTGCAGGATGTTGACGCCCTTGCCGTGCGGCGGGCTGGCGAATGTCCCGACCGGCGCGCCGTCGATGAAGAATTCCACGTGCTGTTCGGTGAGCCGGACCGCGTAGGCGTGATCGTCCGACAGCAGTGCCGGGTCGAGGGGCGTGATCTGTGGCACCAGCTCACCGCCCCGCTTGACCATCAGGAAGAACCCGCGGGGCAGATCCTGCCCGAGGACGTTGAAGACCGGCCGGGTGAGTTCGCTGGCGTCGCCGAGGAATCCGTGCGAGCCGTTGTACATGAACCACGCGATCTCGAGCCCGAGCGGATCGATGGAACGGTTGGAGACGCCCCACCCCGCGGTGCCGTTGTGACCGGTCAGATCCGGAGCGCCCTTGATGTCGATGGTCATCGTCTGGCCGGGTTCGAACACCGGCTTCGACAAGACCTCGGAGTTGTTGTAGGGGAACAGGCCGTCCCGCGTAGGCGGATTGACGAAGGTGACTCCCTCGGGACCGTAACTGGTGGACGAGTAGCCGACGTTGGTGTTGCACCAGTCCCCGACCGGGGCGGTCGCGAAATTCTCGTCCATCGCCTTGGTCGGACGTGGTTCTCCGGTGCCGATGTATCCGGCGAACGCGTTGATGTTCAGCACCGCGCAGTTGGGTAGTCCGTCATCGGCACCCGGAATCTGGATGTTCGGATCGGCGACGGCCCCCGCCGTCCCCATCACCGTGCAGAGCGCCACGCTGGCTGCTCCCACCGCCGTCTTCAGCGCCTTCCGGCCGTGTCCATTGCTCACTGATCTTCTCCCGTAGCCGAGTAGATGAGAAGTTGCAATGGAAACATTATCAACCTTTCATCATTTCGTTTTGTCATCATGCTCACGCCGCCGCACCCGTTTGAGTTCGGAAACTGCTGTCTCGCAGGATATTCCACGACACTCGCCGCTTCATCGATGATTGGAAGCCGCGCGCCTTCCCCCGCGGCGGCGAGGTTGATAAGATAAATGTCCAAACATCTCATTGCCACAGCGTTCGTGGCTTGCGGAAGCGAGTAGTCCGATGCCGTGCTGTCTCCTTGCCGGTTACCTCGCCGCCGGTGCGCATCGCCTCTGGCGTCGGCTGCGCGGGCGATCCGAGCAGCCCATCGAATTCCCGCCCACCGCGTACCGCGCGGGTCCCGCGGACGTCCCCGCTTCCGGCGCCGCCGGGTACGAGGCGGCGGCATGACCAGCGCACCGGCAGCGGGCACCGCGCCTCCCGTCGTCGAGTCCGATCAGGACGATCTGGCGTTCCAGCGCTTCGTGCTCGACCTCGCCCTGCAACCGCTCGACCGATTCGACGGCTTCGACCGCATCGAGCAGATCGGCGGCAGCGCACTGCGATACCAGCTGAACTTCATCGGCTACGCGCTCGCGATGGCGCAATACACGAGGACGCCCGCGTTCACCGGGTACCTCGCCGAGGCGCAACGCAACGCAATCCTCAAGATGTGCGACAAGCGCGTCTGGGGATATTGGGCGACCGAGAGCCTCATCGGCTACGGCCGCAGGGAGACCGACCCCATCCGGCACGCCAATGTCATGTACTCCGGGTACTTCGGCGTCATGATCGGGCTCTACGAGACCCTCAACGCCGACCCCGGCTTCGACCGGCCCGGCGGGCTGACGCTGCGATGGAGCCCGAAGCTGGTGCACGAGTACGACTTCGCGCGCCTCAGCGCGGCGATTCGCCGTAATATGCTCGCGCGCGAGAACTGTCCGCAATACGCCTGCGAACCGCACCTGATCTATCCGATCTGCAATGTCTTCGCCTTCAACACGCTGGTGATGCACGATCGCCTGCACGGCACCGCGCTCACCGGCGACCTGGTCGACCGGATCCGGCACAGCTACCTGCACGACGGATGGCGCCTGCGCAACGGGCGGTTCATCCCGGGCCGGCTCGGCCCATCGATCACCATCAGCAGGCCCGTGCTCGGCTACGACGCCGGCATGGTGGCCTGGCTCAACGCGATGATGCCCGACCTCGCCCGCGACACCTGGACCACGCTGCGCGATCGTTTCATCGACTTCGACGGGCAGCGGGTGCGCCTGCGCGGCAGCTCGCGCACCCGTGTCGACCTCGGCAACTACAACGTGATCAACGGTGACGGGATGACGCGGATCTTCGTCGCCACGGCCGCCGCCGAAATGGGCGAATCCGACCTCGCCGCCGCCCTGGTGCGCTCCATGCACGAGCGGTATCGGGTCGACGAGCGCAACGGCGCCCGGCGCTTCGCGGGAGTCTCGACGGTGACCAACGCCCACCACGCACTCACCCGGTTCAACCGGCCCGACGGACTGCGCGACCTGGTGCTCGGAGCGGTGCCGCCCGAGTGGCGGACCGGACCGATCCTCGGCACAGCGCCCTATCCGGATGTCCTGGTCGCCAAGGCGGTGACCGACGGCAGCGCCCTGGAACTGGTGCTACGGCCCGGTCGCGGAGCCGGACGGGTGCGGCTGGGGCTGCGACGGCTGATCCCCCACCGCACCTACCGCGTCACCGGCGCGACCGCGCCCAGCGTGGTCGCCGACGAGGCGGGCGAGGGCATCATCGAGGTCGACCTGGGCGGGCGGCACGACGTGCGCGTCACGCCGGCGTAGGTGCACCACACCGGGCTGCCGCCCGCGGCGACCTGGGGGATCATCGTCCTGTGCTGCTGCGGCGCGGCCGTCGCCGCCGTCGGTCTGCTCCGTCCGCGCCGGGCGCCGGGACGACTCGCCCGTTACGGTGAGCGCGGCTCGGAGCTGTTCCACGCGGTCATGCTCGCCACCATGGCGGCGATGTGGAGCGCCGTCGGCGCGAATCTCTCCGTGCTCGAGTGGCGGCTGCTCTTCGGCGCTCTCGCGATCGCCTCGCCGTTGTGGCTGGTCGCCGCCGCGGCGCGCGAGCGGTCCGCCGAGCGCGCCGACCGGATCGGCGCCGCCGTCTACCACGGTGTCGCCGCGCTCGCGATGGTCTACGCGACGCTCGGCACGCACGCTTCCCCGCCGGAGCACGTCCATCACGCGACCGCGCACGCGCCGGGTCTGCCCTACCCGGTGATCGGCTGGATCCTCGCCGCCATGTTCTTGCTCGACGCGCTGGTCGTCGTCGCCGTCGTGGTACGCCCGCCTGGCGAAGCCCCGCCGACGCGGCACGAGATCGCCGTCACGGTGTTCCCGCATCTGGTTATGGACATCGCGACGGCGGTGATGCTCGTCGCCGCGCTCGATCCCGCGGAACTCGCCGCAGCCTACGCCGGACGCTGAGCCTGCGGCCGCCTATGGCTGCGTGTCGGAGCCACTCGACAGGGTCAGCTCGACGGGTTCGCGCGGTTGGCCGGGGCGGAACACGCAGCGAGTGCAGGTGTAGATCGTGGGCATGCATTCGTTGCAGTGCACGCACGCAGACCGCGTCGACGCATCCGATCGGATGCGGCGCAACAGGTTCGGTTCCCGCAGCAGCGCACGACCCATGGCGACGAATTCGAAGCCTTCCGCCCTCGCCAGCCGCATGGTGTCCAGGTTGGTGATGCCGCCCAGCAGAATGAGCGGCATCGACAATTCCCGCCGGAAGTGCCGCGCACGCTCGAGCAGATACGCCTCCCGGTACGGATACTCCTTCAGGAAGGCCTTACCGACCATACGGAAGCCCCACCGGGCCGGCACGGGGAGAACGTCGGCGAAGGATTTGCGCGGGGCGTCACCGTGGAACAGCAACATCGGGTTGAGCAGTGAGCTGCCCGCCGTCAGTTCCAACGCGTCCAGCGTGCCGTCGGCTTCCAGCCATGCGGCGACCTGCAGCGATTCGGGCACGGTGAGCCCGCCCCGCACTCCGTCCTCCATGTTCAGTTTCGCGGTCACCGCGAGCCTGCCGCCAACGGCTTTCCGAACAGCTGCGGCGATCTCACGGGCCAGCCGCGCGCGGTTGACCAAGCTGCCGCCGTACCGGTCCGTGCGGCGGTTCAGCTTGGGACTCAGGAACGAGCTGACCAGGTAGTTGTGCCCGAAATGGATTTCCACCGCATCGAAACCGGCCTCCTCGGCCAGCTTCGCCGCGTCGGCATGCGCGGCCACGAGTGCACGGATCCCGTCCTCGTCCGGGCTTCGCATCATGCGCATCGACAGCGGGCTGAGCATCCGGCTCGGCGCCAGGGCCGGAGCCCGGTTGGACGCCGCGTTGGCCACCGGACCGGCGTGCCCGATCTGCGCGCTCGCCGCCGCGCCCTCGCCATGAACGGCGTCGGTGAGCCTTCGCAGCCCCGGCACCGCTTCCGGACGCAGCCAGATCTGGTGCCGGTCGGTCCGGCCCCCAGGAGCGACCGCGCAATACGCCACGGTCGTCATCCCGACCCCACCGGCGGCGACCTCGCGATGGAACTCGATCAAGTCGTCGGTCACCAGGGCGTCCGGCGTGCGGCCCTCGAATGTCGCGGCCTTGATCACCCTGTTGCGCAAAGTGATCGGCCCGAGCCGGGCCGGTGTGAATACGTCGTTCATCGTTTCTCTCCTGTCGGCGCGGTCAATCCGGCCACCACGAATTCCCGGAGGGTGGCCACCGCCTCCTGCGACATCTCTCGGTGCTCCGCACTGCCGAATCGCATGATGAGCAGGTCGAACGCCAACATCCACCGGCGCATGCTCTCGCGCTCGCTCAGCCCCGGCAGCAGGCGCACCCAGGCATCGATGCGGAACCACGGCTGCCGCCACTCGGTCACCTGCCTGCCGAGGACGAACTGCGCCAGCAGTCTCAGATGCATCCGGCCCACCGGATCGGCGGCCAGCTCGACGAACGGCTCGATCACCGCGTCGACCACCTCGCCGATGGAGCCGTGCCCGTCGGCGACAGCGGCCAGCCGGTCTTCCCATACCGGGCCCAGCCGCTCCTCGAGCAGCGCCGCGACCAAGGCGTCCTTCGATCCGAAGTGGTAGTGCACCGCCGCGGGATTCGCTCCGGCCTGCGCGCAGATGCCCCGCACGGACACCTCGTCGTAGCGGCCTTCGAGCAGTAGACGCTCGGCGGCGGTCAGCAGACGATCACGGGTGGTGGCTGCGGCTTCGGAAACCGGCTTCGGCATGCGGCCAGTCAAGCACGTTTCCATCGTTGATTCAATCAATGATTGAAAATCCCGAGCCCAGGGATCAGCAGCGCCAAGGATCGATCATCGTTGGGCTATTTCAACGATCACTTCTACCGGTTGTCAACGGCCCGATGCGAAGGCGCATTATCTATCGTGGACGAGCGCTGTTCAAGATCGAAACCGCTCGTGAAAAAACAAAACCCCCTGATCAGGGCCTATTTGTGGGGCGGGCGGGGCTCGAACCCGCGACCAATGGATTATGAGTCCACGGCTCTAACCGACTGAGCTACCGCCCCATCCCGCGGGAACCGCGAGCGTTGGGGATGCTACCGGGTGGGCTCGACACCCCGAGATCGGCGACGAAGCCGATGGACGAGACGGGATCGGACGGTGGCCGCCTCAGCGGATCGCGTTTCACTACCGGACGCGCCGGCCGATCACCGACCCGACCGACCAGGCGAGCAGCCGGTGCACCGGGTTCAGCGACTTCAGGAATGCCCCGCGATGATCACCTCGGGGATACCGGTGCCGAGCGGAACCGGCCGGCACACCGGCGCCGGGCTGCCCGGATCCAGCACCGTGAGCAGCAACTGCTGCACGAACGGGTCGTAGACCATGTGGAAGTGCCCGGTGAGATCGGCCGGGCAAAGGTCTTGCAGCGCGATGTTGCGGGCGCCCGGCCCGCGCAGCGCGATGTTCTCGAACGGCTGGATCATCTCGTCGACGCGACTGCCGACGGTCACGTACCGCACGCCGGGCACCGTGTCGCCGCCCGCGTTGAGATCGAGCATGATCGGCGACCCTTCGGCCTGCTGCACGGCGGCGAGCGAGGTCACCTGGGCGAACGCCTGCAGTGCGCCGGGGATCGCCTCGGCGACCGGCACCAGCCCGTACATCACACCGCCGTAGCTGGGCGACGCGAGGCCGACCCATTGCTCGACCTTGGGCGCGCCGCCCAGCTTGTTGACGTAGTAGCGAGTCACGTTGGCGCCCTGCGAGAACCCGACCAGATCGACCTTGCCCGCGTGGGTGGCCGCCAGGACCTGATCGACGAACGCGCCGACCTGGTAGGCGCTGAGCACCAAATCCTCGGTGCCATAGCTGTGCGCGCCCGGTTTGCCCCCGTAGTTCAGCGCGAACACGCAGAATCCGGCCGCTGTCAGCTGCGGCGCGATCCCCGACCAATCGGAATACGCCGAGGAGTCGGTCCCGTGCGCGAGCACCACGGGACGGGGATGGCCGGCACTGGGCACGCAGTCGAAATCGTTGGTGCCGCTCGGGACCGCATCCGGATGACTCTTCTGATACCACGCGGCGGCCAGATGATCCGATTGCGGCGGAGCGGCGTCGGTCGGCACCTCGGGCGGGCGGAAGCCGAGCGGCTCGGCCGACGCCACGCCCGGACCGAGCGCGGCCGCACCGGCCAGCACGAAGGCCAGCACGGCGGCACGCAAGTGTGAAACGCCCCAAGTTCCCGCTCGGCTCCACTGTCGCATCTCACAATGATCCCCCTGATCGACTCGAAATGCGCGCGGTATCGGGGTGTTTCGCCTCCCCTACTTCTCGGGGGTCTCGTCCTCGGCGAGGATGCGGTAGAGGGACTTGCGGGTCTCGGTGAGCAACTCGGCCGCCCGCGCCGCCTGCTGCGGGGTACCGGCCGCGGCGACCTGGGCCACCGCCCCCATCAGCTGGCCGACGAGCGCGCGCAGGTCCATTGCCTGAGCGCCGACATCCTGCTGCACGTCCGCCCACGGATCGCCCAGCTCGTCGCGGTGCGCGGCGACGTACTCGGCGCCGGACTCGGTGAGCTTCGCGGTCTTCCGCCCGGCGACCTTCTCGATGAGGACCAAGCCCTCGTCCTCCAGTTGCGCCAGCGCGGGGTAGATCGATCCGGGGCTCGGCCGCCAGATGTCGTTGCTGCGCTCGCGGATCTGCTGAATGAGTTCGTAGCCGTGCATGGGCTGCTCGGTGAGTAGCAACAACACGGCGGCACGGACGTCTCCACGCCTGCCCCGGCCGCCGCGGCCGCGGCCGCGGCCGAAATGCGGCCCGAAGCCGGGCCCGAAACCGGGACCGAACCCCGGCCCGAACTCGGGTCCGAAACCGTGGCGCCCGCCGCGACGGAAGCGCCGCCCGTGTTCGAAGCCCTCGTGACCGGGCAGTGGGCCCCGGCCGCGACGGCCGAATTCTCGATGTTCTCGGTGTTGCATGTCAGCCTCCCAAGGCTCTCGTGGTCGTATCATGCTATCGACGATATATCGGCAATGCATCGAGCGCAAGGCCCGGTTTCGATTTCCGGGCCCCGTCCGAGGTCAGCTCACCAGCGAGTCGATCCAGCGCGACAACCGCGCCCCTTCGACAACCATCAGTTCGGGATCACGAAAAGTATTGGTGAGCAGCGAGATTCCTTGATACGCGGCGACATAGGCGACGGCGAGTTCCTCAGCGTCCGCCCGTCCCATCGCGGCGAACTGCCGCTCGGCCCAGTCCACGAGCACCCGCATCACCTCGGCGGCCGCGGTGTCCAACCCATCTCCCCGCTTGTCCAATTCCGAGGACAAAGTGCCGAACGGACATCCGTATCGCACGGTCTGGTCACGCTCGGCGACCCACCCCGCGATCAGGGCCTTCAATCGCTCCGCGGGCGTCTCGTGCTGATCGCTCGCGGCGATCACGGCATCGAGGATGCGGGCGTGCGAGCCGATGGCCGCCTCGATGAGCTGGTCTTTCGTCTTGAAGTAGTAGTAGACGTTGCCGACCGGGACCTCCGCGGCGCGCGCGATGTCGGCGATCGTCGTCTTCTCCACGCCTTGCTGATAGAACACCCGGGCCGCGGCATCGACCAGCCGCTCCCGCTTACCCGATCCGGCCTTCGCCTGTGAGTCAGTCACACAACTAACTGTAGACAGCGCGGCGACGATCGGCTACGGTGCATTTAGTCAGGCAACTAACTAAGGAGTTGACGATGATCGTGGTCACCGGAGCCACCGGAAATATCGGCGCGCCGCTCGTGCGCCTGCTGGCGGACGCCGGCGAAGAGGTGACGGCCGTCGCCCGGCATGCGGACCTCTCGCTGCCCGCCGGCGTCCGGTCGGTTCAAGCCGATCTGGGCGAACCGGAAAGCCTCTCCCCCGCCGTCACGGGAGCCGACACCCTGTTTCTCCTGATCACCGGCGAGCAGCTGGTGACGGGTCCGGCCCCCGAGCAGGTGCTGAAAGTCGCCGCGGCGGCAGGCGTGCGGCGCGTCGTCTTCGTGTCCTCGCAGGGCGTCGCCACTCGTCCGGACGCCGCGGGCTACGCCAGGCTCGTCGCCTACGAAGCGGCGATCAGGGAATCCGGGCTGGCCTGGACCTTTCTCCGGCCGTCCGGATTCTTCTCCAACACCTATGCGTGGGCGGACGCGGTGCGCACGCAGCGCATGGTCGCCGCGCCGTTCGGCGACATCGGTCTTCCCTCGATCGATCCGGCCGACATCGCCGCGGTCGCGGCAGCGGCGTTACGCGACGACCGGCACGACGGGCACGTCTACACCCTCACCGGGCCCGAACTCGCCACACCGCGGGCTCAGGCCGAGGCACTCGGCGCGGCAATCGGCGCGCCGCTGCGCTTCGTCGAATTGACTCGTACGCAAGCTCGTTCGACGATGCTCGAGTTCATGCCCGAGCCGGTGGCCGAGCACACACTGACCATCCTCGGCGAGCCGACGCCCGCCGAACAGCGGATCAGCCCCGATGTGCCGCGGGTGCTCGGGCGTCCGGCCACGAAGTACGCCGACTGGGCCGCCCGCAATCGAGCGGCCTTCGTCTGAGGCTCGGGCAGCACGCTGCGCGAACGAGAAATGAGCACCGCCCGACGTTCCTCGGCTGGCGGAGTTCCGGCGTCTCGCATCGTCCGGGTGGCGGTGACGTGAACGGGTCACCGCCGTTGGCGCCTAGGCGGCGAAGACCTGGCGACCTGGGTGCGCACGGCGATTGCGGAGAAATCGCCGGGTCGGCTCGCGGGTCCGGCGACCGTCAGCCGATGTCGACCGGATCGATCTGCACGCGAAGGGGGGCGTCGGAGCGGTGCGTGCTGCGAACCGCCTGAGCCGCGCGCAGAGCACGCGCCAGCGCGGCTCCGGATCGGCGATCGACCCGCAACAGCAAGCGCTCCACTTCGGCGGGCGCATCGCCGGAGGAGAACGGTTTGCGGGCGCCGTCCGGCAGCGGCACCGGTCCGAGGCGGTCGACCGTGTCGGGCAGGTCCGCCGCCGAGAGCAGTTCGGCGATGGTGTCGGCGGTGCCATCGATCGCGGCGAGACGGACGGCGGGCGGGAAGCCCACCTCGGCCCGCGCCGCCACCTCCGCCCGCGCCGCGCCTACCGGATCCCACCGGACCAGCGCCTGCACGGTCGGGATCGAGGGCTCGGCCACGACGACGACCTGACCGTGCGCGCGGACCAGCGCCGCGGCGGCCATCCAGCGGCGCAACGCGTCCTCGGCGGCCCGCAGGTCGGCACGGCCGAGCAGCGCCCAGCCGTCGAGCAACAGCGCGACGCCGTACCCGCCGGGGACCACGGGTTCGGCGCCGACCGTGGCGACCACGACCTGCGGGCCCGGCTCGACGGTGTCGAGCACGGCGCCGCCGCCGGAGCCGCGGATCGGCACGCCGGGAAAGGCGCGGCCGAGTTCCTCCGCCGTGCGCGCCGCCCCGATCACCACGGCGCGCAGGGCGCGCGAACCGCAGGTGGCACAACGGAACGCGGCCTCGGTGATCCCGCACCAGCGGCACGCGGGACTCTGCGCGGCCGCGCCGTCCACTTCCGCCCGGCGGGTCTCCGGCAGCGCGAGCGGCCCGTTGCAGTGCCTGCACCGGGCCGGAGTACGGCATTTCCGGCAGGACAGCGCGGGGATGTACCCGCGGCGCGGCACCTGCACCAGCACGGGTGCGCCTTCCTTCAGCGCGGCGCGGGCAGCCGCGAAGGCGACGCCGGGAATCCGGACGGCCTTCGCGACCGGGTCGCGTTCCAGGGCGATATCACTGTCGCCGGGGGCGCTGATCCGCGGAGCGGTTTTGCGGAGCACGGCACGGTGGGCGATCAGGTCATGCGCCCAGCCGGAGTCGACCACCGCCTGGATCTCCGCGGTCCGCGCGAAACCGGCGGCGACGAACGCCGCACCGGTGTCGTGCGCCCGCAACATCGCCACCTCCCGCGCGTGCGGATACGGTGCGCGGGGTTCGGCGTAGGTGCTGTCGCCGTCGTCCCACAACGCGATCAGCCCGAGGTCCGCCGCCGGGGCGAACACCGCGCTGCGCGTGCCGACCACCACCCGCGCCGAACCGCGCAGCACCGCGAGCCACCGCCGGTACCGCGCGGCGGGACCGAGTCCAGCGGACAGCCCGACCGCCGAGTCCCCCACCAGCCGAACGCATTCCGCCAGTACCCGGTCGAGGTCGCGTTGATCGGGAACCATGAGGATCGCGCCGCGGCCCTGCCGTGCCACCACGGCGGCGAGTTCCGCCAGCCGCCGGGGCCAGTGCTCCCCGGGCAGCGCCTGCCAGGCCGCACGCGCCCCTTTGCCTTGTGCGAGGGCACCGACGAAAGCCGAACCGTGCACGTAGCGCTCCCAGGCAGCGAGATCAACGGCCTCGAGCAGCGCGACCTCGCGGGCCTCATCCGCGCCGTCGCTGCTGGCCGGCGCACGGTGTATCTCGCCGTCCGAAGACGACTCGCTCTCGGGCTCAGCAGTATTCGCCGAAGACGAGTGAGCTTGCCGCGCGGCGTCCTCGTTTGCGAGGGCCTCGCGGTCCTCATCGGCCACACCGCCGGTTTCGGTATCCTCCGACGCGGATCCATGCCCGCCGACCGCCGGATCGGTCTGCGACACAGAGGAGTTCACCAGCCGTGCGAAGCGATGCGCTGCGGCTGGCATGGCATTGGTGTCACCGTCTCGACCGTATGACGTTGAGGCACAGGTTGTCCCGGATTCCCCCGCGCACCCGGATGCCGCCGCGTCCACCGGCGAGGCAGAAGGCGCGACCGTGGAGTCGACGGACTCTGCCGGTGCCGCAGCGGACTTCTTCTTGCCCCCGGTTTCCGTGCGGGCGTGGCGTGGTGGGATGGCCAGCCGCAGGACGTCGGCGCGCGTACCCGCGTACCGGGACGCGACCTTCTCCGCCAGGTCGAGGATTTCCGGAGTCAGCACGCGTTCACCGGACACGACGCGTTCCAGCGCGACCAGCTTGCCGCCATGGTCGCTGTGCGGCATTCGAGCGAGCAGGTAGCCGTCCACCAGCCGTCCGGCGAATCGCACCCGCACCCTGACCCCCGGCTGGGCGAGCTCGTCCAGCTCGGGGGGCACCACGTAGTCGAAGTCGCGATCGAGGTGAGCGGGCGAGAGCAGCGGGAGCACCCGGGCGATCGGCAGCTCGACGCCCGCGGGACCCGCGGCCGAACGGTCCGCCTCGGAGGCGGGGATGTCCGCCGCGGGTTCGTTCACTCGGACCTGGTCGAGATCAGAGTCCGACGGCGGCGCGCAACTTGTCCGCGCGGTCGGTGTGTTCCCACGGCAGGTCGACGTCGGTGCGGCCGAAGTGGCCGTACGCGGCGGTCGGCGCGTAGATCGGGCGCAGCAGGTCCAGGTCGCGGATGATGGCGCCGGGACGCAGGTCGAAGACCTCGGTGATCGCGGTGCTGATGCGCGCCGGGTCCACCTTCTCGGTGCCGAAGGTCTCGACGAACAAGCCGACCGGAGCCGCCTTGCCGATCGCGTAGGCCACCTGGACCTCGACGCGATCGGCCAGATCGGCCGCGACGACGTTCTTCGCGACCCAGCGCATGGCGTAGGCGGCCGAGCGGTCCACCTTCGACGGATCCTTGCCGGAGAAGGCGCCGCCGCCGTGGCGGGCCATGCCGCCGTAGGTGTCGACGATGATCTTGCGGCCGGTCAGGCCCGCGTCGCCCATCGGGCCGCCGAGCACGAACTTGCCGGTGGGGTTGACCAGCAGGCGGATGTCCGAGATGTCCAGGCTCGGCACGTCCAAGTCGGCCAGCACCGCCTCGAGCACCTTCTCCCTGATGTCGGGGGCGAGCAGGTTGTCCAGGTCGATGTCGGCGGCGTGCTGGGTGGAGACGACCACGGTGTCCAAGCGGACCGGGCGGTCGCCGTCGTACTCGATGGTGACCTGCGTCTTCCCGTCCGGGCGCAGGTAGGGCAGCACACCGGTCTTGCGGACCTCGGTCAGCCGCCGCGACAACCGGTGCGCGAGCGCGATCGGCAGCGGCATCAACTCGGGCGTGTCCTTGGTGGCGTAACCGAACATCAAGCCCTGATCGCCCGCGCCCTGCCGCTCGATCTCGTCGTCGGAGCCGCCGACACGGGCCTCGTGCGAGGTGTCCACACCCTGCGCGATATCCGGTGACTGCGCGCCGATCGCGATATTCACACCGCAGGAATTTCCGTCGAATCCCTTTGCCGACGAGTCATATCCGATTTCCAACACCTTTTCCCGGACAATTCGGGGAATATCGGCGTACGCCGACGTGGTGACCTCACCGGCGACATGGACCTGGCCGGTCGTCACGAGGGTTTCCACCGCGACCCGGCTGCGCGGATCCTCCGCGAGCAACGCGTCGAGAATGGAATCGCTGATGGCATCACAGATTTTGTCCGGATGACCTTCGGTCACGGACTCACTGGTGAAAAGCCGGCTCCCGGACGTGCGCACAGTTCTTCCCTCTCCCTCAACGGGTTACTCGTATCGGGTTGCGACAGTAACGCGATGTCGTGACTGCGCAACCCTTATATCTCAGCCTATTCCAAATCACCGACAGGGCGGACCGCAACGACGCGGCCGTACCGGACAGCTGAACTCCCGGTGGCCATGCGGCGCCGCATCGATGACGGCGTCGCCAACGACCGACCGGAGGGCAATTCCGGCCGGGACGCGGCCCGGTTCAGCGCAGCAATCCACTCAGCGCGTCGAGCACACGGCTGGCCAGCAACGCCTTGGAGCCGTGATCGAGCGCCTGTTCGGTGCCGTCCGCGCCGAGCAGCCAGCCGTCGTTGGTGTCCACCTCGAACGCTTTACCCTCGCCGACCGCGTTGACCACGAGCAGGTCGCAGCCCTTGCGGGCGAGCTTGGCCCGCGCGTGGGTCAGGACGTCGCCGTGCTCGTCACCGGTCTCGGCGGCGAAGCCGACGATCGCGGTGCCTGGCAACTGGCCGTCGCGGCGCGCCTGCACCAACCCGGCGAGGATGTCGTCGGTCTTGGTCAGCGGAATGACGTCCGGCTCGCCCGCGCCCTTCTTGATCTTGGCGGCGGCGACGTTGGTCGGCCGGAAATCGGCGACCGCGGCGGCCATGATCACCGCGTCGGCGCCGACGGCGTGCTTGTCGACGGCGGTCTTCAGCTGTTCGGCGGTGGTGATGTGCACCAAGTCGACGGCGGCGGGCGCCGCCATCTCGATCGTGTTGCCCGCGATCAACGTCACATGGGCGCCCCGCTGGGCCGCGACCCGCGCCAGAGCGTAGCCCTGCTTGCCGGAGCTGCGGTTGCCCAGGAAGCGCACCGGATCCAGCGGCTCCCTGGTGCCGCCCGCCGTGATGACGACCCGGCGGCCCTCCAGATCCCGCGGGATCGCGTCGGCACGCTCCATGAGCAGCGACGCGAGGCCGAAGATCTCCTCGGGCTCGGGCAGGCGCCCGGGGCCGGTGTCGGCGCCGGTGAGCCGGCCCGCCGCGGGCTCCATGACGATGGCGCCGCGGGCGCGCAGGGTCGCGACGTTGGCGACGGTCGCCGGATGCTCCCACATCTCGGTGTGCATCGCGGGCGCGAACAAGATCGGACATCGGGCCGTCAGCAACGTCGCGGTGAGCAGGTCGTCGGCGCGGCCGGACGCGGCGCGGGCCATGAGGTCGGCGGTCGCCGGGGCGATGACCACGAGGTCCGCCTCCTGGCCCAGCCGAACATGCGGGACCTCGGGCACGTCGGAGAACACGCCGGTGTGCACCGGGTTCCCGGACAGTGCCTCGAAGGTCGCCTTGCCGACGAACTCCAGCGCCGAGGTGGTGGGGATCACCCGGACGTCATGTCCGGTTTCGGTGAATCGCCGGACCAGAGAGCACGCCTTGTAGGCGGCGATGCCTCCGGCCACACCGACGACGATCCTTGTGGTCACTACGCCTCCGGCCTAGTCGTGGTCACTGGCGAACCGGGTTCGCCTCACTCGCCTTCGGAGTGCTCGAGCAGGTCGGCGTGGATCTCGCGCAGCGCGACCGACAGCGGCTTCTCCTGCAGACCCGGCTCGACCAGCGGGCCGACGTATTCGAGGATGCCGTCGCCGAGCTGGTTGTAGTAGTCGTTGATCTGCCTGGCCCGCTTGGCCGCGTAGATGACCAGGGCGTACTTGGACGACGTGCGCTCCAGCAACTCGTCGATCGGCGGGTTGGTGAGGCCGACCGGCGTGTCGTATGCGGGCGCGGTCTTGGTGTCCGTACTGCTCACTAGGGAGACTCCTGCTGTGTGGTCTGGCGCATGAACGAGGGGCCCTGCGAGTGCGGCGGCGCGCCGACTCCGGGCCCTGGTCACTCATGCCGGAGTGGATTGCGCATGCGCGAAGGGCCCTACGTGGTTACGCAGGCTACCTCCTCCGGGCCTGATCGCTCATGCGCAGGTGGGGGTCACGAACTCGAATTTGTGCTAACGAACAACGATACCAACTGCTCACAGGCGCTGGTCACCTCGTCGTTCACGATAACCATGTCGAACTCGTCACAGGCCGCCAGCTCGATCCTGGCCGTCTCCAAGCGGCGCTCGATCACCTCGGGCGACTCGGTGCCGCGCGAGGTCAGGCGCGCCACCAACTCCTCCCAGCTCGGCGGGGCCAGGAAGACCAGGATCGCGTCCGGGATCGCCCGGCGCACCGATCGCGCGCCTTCCAGATCCACTTCCACCAATACCGGAAGGCCTTCGGCCAGCGCGGCGCGCACCGGCCCTGCGGGGGTGCCCGAACGCTGCAGCCCGCCGTGGATGTCCGCCCACTCGAGCAGCTCACCCGCCTCGATCATCGCGTCGAACTCCGCACGGGAGACGAAGTGGTAGTCGAGGCCGTCGACCTCCCCGGGCCGCGGGGCCCGGGTCGTTGCCGACACGCTGAAGACCAGGTCGGGCAGTCGTTCGCGGACACAGCGGACCACGGTGGACTTGCCCACGGCCGAGGGGCCGACCAGTACGACCAGTCGACCCTTCCGCGTGTGTTCGATCACCCTCGTCGTCAGGCGTCGAAGTCGAACCGGGCCAGCAGCGCCTTGCGCTGCCGGTCGCCGAGTCCGCGCAGCCGCCGGGTGGGGGCGATCTCCAGCTCGCTCATGATCTCCGCCGCCTTGACCTTGCCCACCTTCGGCAGGGCCTCCAGCAGCGCCGACACCTTCATCTTGCCGAGGATCTCGTCGGTCTCGGCATCGGTGAGGACCTGCTTCAGGTTGGTGCCGCCACGCTTCAAGCGCTCCTTGAGCTCCGCCCGAGCGCGGCGAGCGGCAGCCGCCTTCTCCAAAGCAGCGGCGCGCTGCTCGTCAGTCAGCTGGGGAAGGGCCACGGTTCCTCCGTCTCATCGTTCATTGCATCAACTCCTGCCGGTAACCCGGCAGTCTCAGCGACCGTACCCACGACGTCCGCCGATTGCGAACCCACCCCCCAGGTCAGCGCATGATTCCGGGTACGGACCGCACCGGGGCGGCCCGGCGCCGGTCCCGCCCGCGCCATCGAGCGCATCCCGCTGCTCGATCAGCGAAATATGCCGTCAGCAGGGTGTTTTCGACAAACCGAATGGTTTGCGGAAGGGTTGCGACACGGCAGCGCATCTCTCCAGCAACCCCTCACGCGCCCTACCAGGAACTTTCTGGAAATCCTCCGCGTGTCGCGAGTTTTTTGCGCGTGTCGGGCGTCACATTCGGCCTGTTGCGGCCGCCACGCCCCGGCATCCGGTGCCGATCCTGGCCCTGTACGCCGGTCCAGGGGCGATGCGCCCACCCGGTGGCACCGATGGCCCCGAAATCAGCGCAGCAGCGCACACAGGCCCCGCTAAGGGGCACGTGTGTGCGAACAGCTGCACGCACAAGAGGCGGAAACGCGAAAGGCCGGCGCGGATGCGCCGGCCTTTCGCGGTCATTTCTGGAGGAACGCGAACGCGTCTTGGAACTCGCGCACTTTGGCACGCAGTGCCGGAACGGTCGGTCCGTCCTTCAGCACCTCGCGCGAGACGTTCGGCACGACCGCCGCGAGCATCGGCTCACCGACCAGTCCCCGAATGGTCTCCGGGCCACCGCCCTGGGCGCCGACCCCCGGCATGAGGATGGGGCCGTTGAGCGCGGACAGATCGGGCGCGGCATTGAGCGTCGCGCCGACCACCACGCCGACCGACCCGAACTCCTCGCCCGCGTTGCGAGCCGCCGCCTCGTCGACCATGGTCTGCGCGACGGTGCGGCCGTCCGCCACGACCGCCCCCTGCACCTGCGCGCCCTCGGGGTTGGAGGTCGCCGCCAGCACGAAGACGCCGCGGTGACCCGCCTCGGCGAGCGTCAGCGCCGGCGCCAGCGAACCGAACCCCAGGTACGGCGACACCGTCACCGCGTCGGACCCGAGCGGGCCGTCGGCCAGCCAGGTCCGCGCGTAGGCGTCCATGGTGGACCCGATGTCGCCGCGTTTGGCGTCGGCGAGCACCAACGTTCCCGAGGCCCGCAACACCTCGATGGTGCGTTCCAGCACCGCGATGCCCCGGGAACCGTAGGCCTCGAAGAACGCCACCTGCGGCTTGACCAGCGCCACCAGGCCGTCGAACGCTTCCACGCAGATCTCGGCGAAGCGTTCGAGTCCCTCGGCGTCCTCGGGGAGACCCCAGGACCGCAGCAGCTCCGGATGCGGGTCGATCCCGACGCACACGGGCCCGAACTCCCGCATCGCGTGCCGTAAGCGGCCACCGAAGGTCTTCATCTCGCCCGTTCCGTCCGATCGCGGCTCACCCACGCAGCACCGCGTGCAGCTCCTGCAGCGACCGCACGCCGATGCCGCCGTTGATGCTCGCCTCGATGCCCTGCACCGCGGCCGCCGCACCCTGCACGGTGGTGATGCACGGGATGTTCACCCCGACGGCCGCGCTGCGGATCTCGTAGCCGTCGACGCGGGGGCCGGAGTTGCCGTAGGGCGTGTTGAACACCATGTCCACCTCGCCGTCGCGGATCTGCTCCACGATCGTCGGCTCGTCGTCCGGCCGCACCTCGGAGTGCTTGCGCACCTGCTCGCACGGAATCCCGTTGCGGCGCAGCATTTCCGCGGTGCCCTCGGTGGCGAGGATGCGGAAGCCGAGGTCGTGCAGGCGCTTCACCGGGAAGACCATCGCGCGCTTGTCCCGGTTGGCGATCGAGACGAACACGGTGCCCTCGGTGGGCAGCGAGCCGTAGGCGGCGGTCTGGCTCTTGGCGAAGGCCGTGCCGAAATCGGCGTCGATGCCCATCACCTCGCCGGTCGACTTCATCTCCGGCGACAGCAGCGAGTCGATACCGCTGCCGTCGGCGCGCCGGAAGCGGTGGAACGGCAGCACGGCCTCCTTGACGGCGACCGGAGCGTCCAGCGCGACGTGCCCGCCGTCGCCCTCGCTCGGCAGCATGCCTTCCTTGCGCAGTTCGGCGATGGTGGCGCCGAGCATGATCCGCGCGGCGGCCTTGGCCAGCGGCACCGCGGTGGCCTTCGACACGAACGGAACGGTCCGGCTCGCGCGCGGATTGGCCTCCAGAACGTAGAGCACGTCGTCCTTGAGCGCATACTGCACGTTGAGCAGGCCGCGCACGCCGATGCCCTTGGCCAGCGCGACGGTCGAGCGGCGCACCGCCTCGATGTCGCTGCGGCCCAGCGTGATCGGGGGCAGCGCGCAGGCGGAGTCGCCGGAGTGGATGCCCGCCTCCTCGATGTGCTCCATCACGCCGCCGAGGTAGACCTCCTCTCCGTCGCACAGCGCGTCGACGTCGATCTCGATCGCGTCCTCCAGGAACCGGTCGACCAGCACCGGGTGCTCCGGGCTGAGCTCGGTCGCGCGGGAGATGTAGCCCTCCAGGGAGCTCTCGTCGTAGACGATCTCCATGCCGCGGCCGCCGAGCACGTAGGACGGGCGCACCAGCACCGGGTAGCCGATGTCGGCGGCGATCTTGCGCGCCTGCGCGAAGGTGGTCGCGGTGCCGTACTTCGGCGCGGGCAGCCCGGCCGCGACCAGCACGTCACCGAACTCGCCGCGGTCCTCGGCCAGGTCGATGGCGGCCGCGCTGGTGCCGACCACCGGCACGCCCGCGGCGGTGAGCCGCTGGGCGAGGCCGAGCGGGGTCTGCCCGCCCAGCTGCACGATGACGCCGGCGACGGTGCCGGACTCGCATTCGGAGTGGTAGACCTCGAGCACGTCTTCGAAGGTCAGCGGCTCGAAGTAGAGGCGATCGGCGGTGTCGTAGTCGGTGGAGACGGTCTCCGGGTTGCAGTTGACCATCACCGTCTCGTATCCGGCCTGCGACAGCGTCTGCGCCGCGTGCACGCACGAGTAGTCGAACTCGATGCCCTGGCCGATGCGGTTGGGCCCGGACCCGAGGATGATCACCTTCTCGCGTTCGCGCTGCGGCGCCACCTCGGACTCGGCCGCGGGATCGAGCTCGTAGGCCGAGTAGTGGTACGGGGTCTTGGCCTCGAACTCGGCGGCGCAGGTGTCGACCGTCTTGAAGACCGGGCGGATGCCGAGCCGGTGGCGCAGGGCGCGCACACCGCTCTCCCCCGCCAGCTCCGGCCGCAGCGCGGCCAGCTGACGATCCGACAGGCCGTAGTGCTTGGCCCGGCGCAGCAGCGGCTCGTCCAGCACGGGCGCGTCGAGGATCTCCCGGCGCAACTCGACCAGACCGGCCACTTCGGCCACGAACCACGGGTCGATGCCGGAGGCCGCGGCGACGTCCTCGATGCTCGCGCCCAGCCGCAGCGCGCGTTCCACCTGGTAGATGCGTCCCTCGGTGGGCGTGCGCAGATCCTCGAGGATCGCTTCGACGTCGGTCCACGCGCCGTCGTCCTCGGTCCAGAAGCCCGCGGCCTTGGTCTCCAGCGAACGCAGCACCTTGCCGAGCGCCTCGGAGAAGTTGCGGCCGAGCGACATGGCCTCGCCGACGGACTTCATGGTGGTGGTCAGCGTGCCGTCGGCGCCCGGGAACTTCTCGAACGCGAACCGCGGCGCCTTCACGACCACGTAGTCGAGGGTCGGCTCGAAGCAGGCCGGGGTTTCCTTGGTGATGTCGTTGACGATCTCGTCGAGCGTGTACCCGATGGCCAGCTTGGCGGCGATCTTCGCGATCGGGAAGCCGGTCGCCTTCGACGCCAGCGCGGACGAACGCGACACCCGCGGGTTCATCTCGATGACGATCAGGCGGCCGTCGAGCGGGTTCACCGCGAACTGGATGTTGCAGCCGCCGGTGTCCACGCCGACCTCGCGCAGGATGGCGATGCCGAGATCGCGCAGCTTCTGGTACTCGCGGTCGGTGAGCGTCATCGCGGGGGCGACGGTCATCGAGTCGCCGGTGTGCACGCCCATCGGGTCGACGTTCTCGATGGAGCAGACCACCACGACGTTGTCGCGGCCGTCGCGCATCAGCTCGAGCTCGTATTCCTTCCAGCCGAGGATGGACTCCTCGATCAGGACGTTCGCGGTGGGCGATGCGGCCAGGCCGCCGCCCGCGATGCGATCGAGGTCCTCTTCGTTGTAGGCCATGCCGGAACCGAGGCCGCCCATGGTGAACGACGGGCGCACCACCACGGGGTAGCCGAGTTCGGCGACCGTGTCGCGGACCTCGTCCATGGTGAAGCAGACCCGCGAGCGGGCGCTCTCGCCGCCCACCTTGGCCACGATGTCCTTGAACTTCTGCCGGTCCTCGCCGCGCTGGATGGCGTCGAAGTCGGCGCCGATCAGCTCGACGCCGTACTTCTCCAGCACCCCGCGCTCGTGCAGCGCGACCGCGGTGTTCAGCGCGGTCTGGCCGCCGAGGGTGGCCAGGATGGCGTCCGGACGCTCCTTCTCGATGACCTTCTCGACGAACTCCGGCGTGATCGGCTCCACGTAGGTGGAATCGGCGAACTCCGGATCGGTCATGATCGTCGCCGGGTTCGAGTTGACCAGCGACACCCGCAGGCCCTCGGCCCGCAGCACCCGGCACGCCTGCGTGCCGGAGTAGTCGAATTCGCACGCCTGGCCGATGACGATCGGGCCAGAGCCGATCACCAGGATGTGCTCGAGATCCTCGCGGCGAGGCATCAGGCTCCTTCCATGAGACCGGCGAAACGGTCGAACAGATACGCGGCGTCGTGGGGTCCGGCGGCGGCTTCGGGGTGGTACTGCACGGAGAAGGCGCGGCCGTCGACCAGCCGGACGCCCTCGACGGTGCCGTCGTTGGCGCAGACGTGACTCACCTCGGCCGTGCCGAAGGGGGTGTCGAACCGCTCGCCCCGCTCGCCCTCCAGCGCGAACCCGTGGTTCTGCGCGGTGATCGAGATCCGGCCGGTCTCGTGCTCCACCACCGGGATGTTGATGCCGCGGTGGCCGAACTTCATCTTGTAGGTGCCCCGGCCGAGCGCGCGGCCGAGGATCTGGTTGCCGAAGCAGATGCCGAACAGCGGCAGGCCCTCGCCCAGTACGCCACGGGTCAGCTCGACCGCCGCGTCGGCGGTGGCCGGGTCGCCGGGACCGTTGGACAGGAAGACCCCGTCGGGCTTCAGTTCGAGGATCTGATCCAGCGTGGTGGCCGAGGACACCACGTGCACCCGTGTGCCGCGCTGCGCGAACATGCGCGGAGTGTTGGTCTTGATCCCCAGATCGACCGCCACGACGGTGTGCCGGTGGTCACCGTCCGGCTCGATCGTGTACAGCGCGTCGGTGCTCACCTCGCCCGCCAGGTCGGCGCCCAGCATGGACGGCTGCCCGTTCACCCTGGCCACCAGTTCGTCGGTGGCGGCGAGCGCGTCGCCGGAGAAGATGCCCGCCTTCATCGAACCGCGCGTGCGCAGGTGACGCACCAACGCGCGGGTGTCGATGCCTGCGATGCCGACGATCCGCTGCCGTTCCAGCTCGTCCGGCAGGGTCCTGCTGGCGCGCCAGTTGGAGGCGCGCCGCGCGGGGTCGCGCACCGCGTACCCGGCGACCCAGATCTTGGTGGATTCGTCGTCCTCGTCGTTCCAGCCGGTGTTGCCGATCTGCGGCGCGGCGGCCACCACGATCTGGCGGTGGTAGGACGGGTCGGTGAGGGTCTCCTGGTACCCGGTCATCGCGGTGCAGAACACCGCCTCACCGAGCGTCTGGCCCACGGCGCCGTAGGCCTGGCCGCGGAATACCCGGCCGTCCTCCAGCACGAGTGCTGCGCCCGTCCCCGCCCTGCTCCCGCCCGTGTCTCCTGTCATCCCTCGTCATCTCCCGTCGTCGTCCCGCTCTGATCCGCCGCGGGAAGCCTGCGCCAGGCCGGATAGACCGACTTGTCGTCGCCGCGGAAACCCGTATCGATCTCGGTTCCGGTCGGCAGCTTCCAGCGAATGACCAGCACACCATCTTCCGTCATCACTTTGCCCGCGTGTCCGCGTTCGGTGCGCACCGCCGTGATGGATTCCTCCGGAATCCAGATCGCCGTCGCGCCGTCGCGTTCGAGCAGAATTCCCTTGTCGAACCGGGTGAGTTCGGCGGTGGCCCGGAAACCCAGGTCGCCCACCGTGATCCGGTCCTGCCAGCTCGGCGCTATGGTGCTGCCCAGGTACAGCCCGGTGGTCGGCTCCAGTACCTGCGCGCCCAGTTCGGCGGGCACGGCGGGCAGGGCGCCGATGCGCTCGGCCTGTCGTGCCGCGCGATTGCGCCAGCCCCGGTACATCAGCCACAGGCAGACCCCGAACAGGACCAGCAGCCCCACCACCCAGAGCGTTCTCTCCACTACGAACCTCCTCGAACGGCTGCGCCCCGGTCACTCATCTATGCCTCCGCCCGGTTGCCCAGCGTCTTGCCGTCCCTGGCGGTGATCCGGCCGCGCAGCAGCGTCGCCGTCACCCGCGCCGGGAAGGTCATCGCCTCGAACGGCGTGTTGTTCGAGATGCTGGCCAGGTCCTTTCCGCGCACCGTCCAGCTCGCCCGCGGGTCGACCAGCGTCAGGTTGGCCGGCTCGCCGACCTCGAGCGGCCTGCCGTGCTCGTCCAGGCCGACGATCGCGGCGGGGCGCTCGCTCATCACGCGGGCGACGCCGCGCCAGTCCAGCAGCCCCGGCTCGACCATCGTTTGCACGATGATCGACAGCGCCGTCTCCAGCCCGAGCATGCCGGGCCGGGCCGCGGCGAACTCGCAGCACTTGTCCTGCTCGGCGTGCGGCGCGTGGTCGGTGGCGACGCAATCGATGATGCCCTCGGCGAGCGCCTGCCGCAGCGCGGCGGCGTCGGAGGCCTCGCGCAGCGGCGGGTTGACCTTGTTGACCGCGTCGTAGGTCTCCAGCCGGGAATCGTCGAGCAGCAGGTGGTGCGGGGTGACTTCGGCGGTGATCGCGATGCCCTGGGATTTGGCCCACTTCACCAGTTCCACGGTGCCCGCGGTGGAGGCGTGGCAGATGTGCACGCGGGCGCCTGCGTCGCGCGCCAGCAGGGCGTCGCGCGCCACGATCGACTCCTCGGCCGCGCGCGGCCAGCCGGCCAATCCCAGCCGGGCCGCGGTCGGACCCTCGTGTGCGACGGCGCCCTCGGTCAGCCTTGGCTCCTCCGCGTGCTGGGCGATCAGCACGCCGAGCGAGTTCGCGTACTCCAGCGCGCGGCGCATGATCAACGGGTCGTAGACGCAGTGGCCGTCGTCGGAGAACATGCGCACCGCGCCGACGCCCGCGGCCATGGTGCCCATCTCGGCGAGTTGCTTGCCCTCCAGGCCCACCGTGACCGCGCCGACCGGATACACGTCCACCAAGCCGACCTCGCGGCCTCGCCGCCACACATGGTCGGTGACGACCACCGAGTCGGCGACCGGGTTGGTGTTGGCCATCGCGAACACCGCGGTGTAGCCGCCGAGCGCCGCGGCGGCGGAGCCGGTCTCGATGGTCTCGGTGTCCTCGCGGCCCGGTTCCCGCAGGTGGGTGTGCAGATCGACGAAACCGGGCAGCAGGATCTGATCGCGCGCGTCGATGACCTCGGCGTCGACCACGCCCAGATCGGTGCCGATCTGCCGGATCTCCCCGTCGGCGACGAGCACGTCGACCGGCTCGCCTTCGCCGTAGAGCAGCGCGCCTTTGATCAGAACGTTCATGCTCGAGCCACCGCCTCCTGTGTTCCGACGAGCAGGCGGAACAGCACCGCCATCCGCATGTGCACCCCGTTGGTGACCTGTTGCAGCACCGCGGCCTTCGGCGAGTCCGCGACCGAGGACGCGATCTCCATGCCGCGCAGCATCGGGCCGGGGTGCAGTACGACGGCGTGGTCCTCGAGCAGGGCCAGCCTGCGCTCGGACAGGCCGTAGGTGATCGAGTACTCGCGGGCCGACGGGAAGAATCCGCCGTTCATCCGCTCGGCCTGCACGCGCAGCATCAGCACCGCGTCGGCGCCGATCAGCTCGGCGTCCAAGTGGTGCGAGACGCGGGCGGGCCAGGACTCCACGCCCACCGGCAGCAGCGTGCGCGGGGCGACCAGCACGACCTCCGCGCCGAGCGTGGCCAGCAGGAAGACGTTCGATCGCGCGACCCGGCTGTGCAGGATGTCACCGACGACGACCACCCGCTTGCCCTCGATGTCACCGAGCCGTTGCCGCAGCGTCAGCGCGTCCAGCAGCGCCTGGGTGGGGTGCTCATGGGTTCCGTCGCCCGCGTTGATCACGGCCGGACCGGAGCCGCGCCCCGCCGAGACCGCCCACTCGTCCATCCAGCGCGCGATCTGATGTGCCGCGCCGGAGGCCGGATGCCGCACGATCAGCGCGTCGGCTCCCGCGGCGTGCAAGGTCAGCGCGGTGTCGCGCAGCGACTCCCCTTTCGAGACGGAGGAACTGCTCGCGCTCACGTTGATCACGTCCGCGCTCATCCACTTGCCCGCCACCTCGAACGACACCCTGGTGCGGGTGGAGTTCTCGTAGAAGACGGTCATCACGGTGCGTCCGCGCAGCGTGGGCAGTTTGTGCACCTCGCGGCCGAGCAGCGCCTGTTCGAACCGCTCGGCCTCGTCGAGCAGCTCGGTCGCGACGGCGCGATCGAGCGCGGCGACCGACAGCAGATGCCTCATGCGCCCGCCTCCCGCCGCGGGCCGGCGTGTGCCGGATCCATCACGCCTCCTCCTGGTGCAGATAGACGCCGTCGCGGCCGTCGTGCTCGGTGAGCAGCACCGAGATGTCCTCGGAGCGGTTGGTCGGCACGTTCTTGCCCACGTAATCGGCGCGAATCGGCAGTTCCCGGTGTCCGCGGTCGATGAGCACCGCCAGCTGCACCGCGCGCGGGCGGCCGAGATCACGCAGGCCGTCGAGCGCGGAGCGGACGGTGCGACCGGAGAACAGGACGTCGTCGACCAGGACCACCAGCGCGTCCTCGATGCCGCCTTCCGGAACCGACGTGCGCTCCAGCGGCCGGTGCGGACGGCTGCGCAGATCGTCCCGGTAGAGGGTGATGTCGAGCGAGCCGAGAGCCGGGCGGACGCCGGAGAATTCCTCGATCTTGCCGGTGAGCCGCGCCGCCAGGGTGGTGCCCCTGGTGGGGATCCCGATCAGCACCACGCGTGGCGCGTCCGGCTGGCCCGCGTCCAGCGCGGTCTTCTCGATGATCTGGTGCGCGATGCGCGCGATCGTCCGTCCGACATCCGAAGCCGACAACAACTCTCGCCCTGCCGCCACCCATTCCGGGGTATGTCGCTGCGATGTCTCGGCAGCGCCGGACTTGGCGGCCCGTTCTTCGGGCACGGCCATGCCGACCTCCTTCCCCGCCTCACCGGACGGTCCGTTAAAGGATGTCTTACGGCAAGCAGCGTAGCAGCGGCTCGAACCCCGCTTTCACCAGGCATATGGCGCTGTGAGCGGGGCCACTGGCAGCGGCGGGCCGCGCTACCGGCGGACCGCGAGAACCAATCCGAGATCCCGGTTGCCCAACGCGGCCGGGCGGTCGAGCGGCGCCACCAGATCGTCCCAGGCACGGAACTCGATCCGCCATCCGTGCCCGGCGAGCCACTGGTCGGCGTCGGGGCCGAGCCCACTGGGTTCCCTCGGTCCGTCCGCCCCGGCTCGCACCAGTCGCCGCAGTTCGGTGTACCGGTCGCTGTGCTGATCGGTGTCGAACTTGCCGAGGCCGAACCGGCTCTCCGGCGCGGACAGCTCCGTCAGCGTGGCCGCCACCCGCATGGCTTCCGCACGCCGCAGATAACCGAGAACCCCTTCGTCGATCCAGTGGGTCGGGACGTCGGTGCGGAAGCCGTGGGCGCGCAGCGCGGCCGCCCAGTCGCCGCGCAGATCGGCCGCCACGACGTGGCGCGCACAGACCGGACGGGCGCCCGCCGCCTCCAGCACCGGTTCTTTGAACCGGAACAACTCGGGCAGGTCGATCTCGAAGACCTCGACCTCGCGCGGTAGCGGCATCCGGTAGGCCCTGGTGTCCAGGCCCGCGCCGAGGATGACGACCTGCCCGCAACCCGCCGCGACGGCCGCTCGGGCGGTGTCGTCCACCAGGCGCACGGAGACGCTGCGGCCCTCGTAGAACTTCTCGGCCAGCGCCTCCAACCGCGCCCAGCGCTCTTCGCCCCCCGGCTCGGCGCCGAAAGCGCGTCGCGCGGCGTCGGCGAACAGCTGCGCCCAGGGATCGTCGTAGAGGCGGTCCGGCCTGCGCGATTCCCATGCGCGGATCACCGCAACTCCGAGCGCTGTCATCGCCACGCCCGCCGTCGGCGCTTGCGGTGTGGTTTCGGTCATCGACGACTCCCCTCGTCCGGGTGACATCCCGCTCGGCAAGGTACTCGGCCTACCGGCGACGCGAGACGACGATCCGAGAAGAGTGACCGAAAACCGCTAGCACATACGTTCGAACGGCGGTAGGCTCGGCCGCATGTCCACACCGCTACAGGGATCGCTGCTCGACGGTTTCGGCGACACCGAACTCGGGCCGCTGCGCGACGCGCGCCGCACGGTGCTCGACCACGGCGCCTGGGTGGATCTGCTGCCCGGCTGGCTTTCCGGCGCCGACGCGCTGTTCGACCGACTGGTCGACCGCGTGCCATGGAAAGCCGAGCGCAGGCCGATGTACGACCGCGTGGTGGACGTGCCCAGGCTGCTGCGGTTCTACGCGGAGCACGAACCACTGCCCGATCCGGCACTGGCCGACGCACGCGCGGCGCTGAGCGAGCACTATCGGCACGAACTCGGCGAGCCGTTCCGCACCGCGGGCCTGTGCTACTACCGGGACGGGCGCGACAGTGTCGCCTGGCACGGCGACGACATCGGGCGCGGCGCCACCCACGACACCATGGTCGCGATCGTGTCGATCGGGGCGCCGAGGGCTTTGCTGCTGCGGCCCCGCGGCGGAGGCGCGAGCATCAGATACCTGGTCGGACACGGCGATCTACTCGTCATGGGCGGCTCTTGCCAACGCACCTGGGAGCACGCGGTGCCCAAGACGCGCAAACCCACCGGTCCGCGGATCAGCATCCAGTACCGGCCGCGCGGCGTCCGCTGACCCGGCCGGACGCGCCGGCTTGACCTGAACCATTGTTGGGGTCGGAAGCTCGTCGCATGAGTACGACAGCTTCCACACCTCCCTCGGTCGAGGACACGACGGTCGACCACTCCGCCGACATCGCCGCGATCCGGCAGATCGTCGCCAACGCGGAGACCGGTTTCAACACCAATGACGCCGACCTGCTGTCGGCGGATTTCACCGCCAACGCGGCCGTCGTCAACGCGACGGGCACGCTGATCACCGGATTCGACGCGCTGCTCGACGCCGGCCGCCGGGGTCTGGCCGGATTCCTCGCCGACCAGTACGCCCGCTATGAGATCGCCGACATCACCTTCCTGCGTCCCGACGTCGCGATCGCGCACAAGCGCGCATGGGCGACCACGCCGGACGGCGAGCCCGTCGAGCACGATCACGCCATGATCGCGCTGTACGTCTTCGTCAAGGAAGGCGAGCGCTGGTACGTCGCCGCGCGGCAGAACACCTTGGTACCCAAGGCCGAGTGATCGTCGTCCGCCACGTGTCCCCCGCTCCGGTTAGCCTGGCATCATGAGCAATCCAGGGGCGGGGGTCTTGGCCGTGATGCCGCTGCACACGATCAGCGAGGTCTACGGCGCGGCCGGGCTGCGCGAACGACTACTGCTTGAAATCGCCGAGTTGCCGGACTCGCAGCGGCTGGCCGCCGCGCTGGAGCTCGCGGCCGACCTGCATCGCGACGATCGCTACGGCCGGGAGCCGTACCTGAGTCATCTGCTGCGCGTGTCGATTCGGATCATCAGCCACTACGAGGTCCGCGATCCCGACGTGGTCGCGGCGGGGCTGCTGCACGACTCGGTCGAGGACCATGCCGCCGAGCTGGCCGCCGATCGCCCCGGCCCCACCGTCGACGCGGCGCTCGACGCGCTCACCGATCGGTTCGGTGCGCGAGTGGCCGATCTCGTCGCCGCGGTGACCAATCCCGAGCCGGATCCGGCGCGCGACCGGCAGGCGCAGTACCGCGAGCATGTCGCGACGAATCTCGACCGCGACCCGTGGGCCCGCGTCATCAAGCTCTCCGACTTCACCGACAACGGCGTCGGCATCCTCTACGCCACCGGCCCCGCGATGGCGAAACTCGCCGCCAAGTACCGCCCGCTCACCGATGTGTACCGCGACTTGGTCACCCGGCCGGACACACCGCTGGCCGAACACGTCCGGCAGCACATCCTCGATCAGCTCGACCGGGCCGACGAACGGTTCGAGGCCATCCTGTCGCGGGATTGATCGGCACGCGACACGAACAGATCGAAACCTCTTCCAGCACACGGGAATAAAGCGTCCCGATTCGTCACGGCGCGCGCAGCACCGACTCGACCAGCTCGCGCACCGCGGCCAGTAGCCGTTCGGTCTCACCCGCACGCACCATGGCCGGTACCCATTCGGCGCTCAGCGCGCCGAGCAGCAACCGCCCGACCACTTCGGCGTCCAGGTCCGGACGCGCTTCGCGCAGCAACGTGGTGATGTGGTTGTCCCAGAACGCGTGGAACTCGGCCGTTCGCGGGTGCGGCGGCTCGGTGCGATAGGCGGCCATCAGCTCCGCATTGTCGATCACCAGCCGCGCCATGGCGTCGAAGTAGGCGATCAGGCGGGCGCCCGCGGGCGCGCCGGGGCCGAGCGGCGGCGGACCGCTGGTGATCGCGTCCATCAGCGCGACCGCGCTCTGCGCGACCATCTCGTGCAAGAGCCCCGCACGGCTGCCGAAGCGATGGAAGATCGTGCCCTTGCCCACTCCGGCGGCGGCCGCGACGCGGTCCATGGTGATCGCTTCGGCGCCGTGCTCGGCCAGCAGGGCGAAGGTGGCGTCCAGTATCGCCCGCCGGTTGCGCGCCGCGTCCGCCCGTTCCCTGGGTCGTCCGTCGCCCATCGCACTCGCTTTCCTAGACAAGTTGACCGGCGGTCCATATCATCGGGAAGTCAATTGGACCGTCAGTCAACTTATGGAGTTCATGATGCAGGCAATCGTAATGACGGCGACCGGAAGCCCTGATGTGCTGGTCGCCGCGGATGTTCCGGCGCCGCGGGCGGCCGCGGACGAGGTGGTGGTCCGCGCCGAGGCGATCCCCGTGCTGTTTCCCGAAACCAAGCTGCGCTCCGGCGAGTTCCCGCTCGGCGCGCCGCTGCCGCTGGTTTTCGGTTTCCAGGCCGCGGGGGTCGTCACCGAGGTCGGCGAGCGAGCCGATGCGGCGCTGATCGGACAGCGGGTCGTCGTGGCGACGCGCGGTTACGGCGCCTACGCCGACTTCGTCGCCGCCCCCGCCGATTCGGTGGTGCCCATTCCGGACGGCCTGTCCTTCGTGGACGCCGCCGCGGTGCTGATGAACGGATCGGTGGCGATTCCTCTGCTGGAAACCGCCGCGCTCACCGGCGTGGAAACCATCTTGATCGAAGCCGCGGCCACGGGCATCGGCAGCGCGCTGACCCAATGGGCCAGAGAGTTCGGGGCGGCGCGCGTCATCGGGACCGCGGGCGGCCCCGGCAAAACCGCCCACGCCCGCAAACTGGGCGCCGACGAGGTGATCGACCACAACGATCCGGAATGGACCACCCGACTGCGCGAAACCCTCGACGGCGCAACGGTGGACGTGGTGTTCGATTCGATCGGCGGTGCGAGCGCTTCCGGCCTGCTCGATCTCATGACGCCCCTGCGCGGCCGGATGCTCGGCTACGGATGGCTGTCCGGAGCACCCGCGCAGGTGTCGGCGAGCGACCTGCTCATGCGCGGACTCACCTTCACCGGCTGCGCGGGGCCGGACTGGCTGAACCGAGTCGCTGCGGCGCGCACCGCCGTTCTGGCCCGCGCGGCGGCGGGTGGGCTCGATCCGCTGGTCGAGGCGGTGCTGCCGCTGGACCAGGCGAGCCGCGCGCATCGGCTGCTGGAGGAAAGGGCGGTGCTGGGCAAGATCGTGCTGCGTCCGGGCTCGGCCTTGTCCGGATAGCGACGCGCGGCCGCGTGCCGTGACTAGGGTGGACCCGTGCGGACTTCGCTGCAATCCCATGTCGGCGCCGCCAACGCGCTCACCGCGCGGTGGTGCGTGGCGGCGGGCGAACGAGACTTCGTGGTCTCCGGCGCCGGGGTGTGGCCGCTGCTCGCCCTGCTCGCCTCCGCGGCGGACGGTCCTGCGCGGGACGAACTGACGACCGCGACCGGCGTGCCCACGGCGGACGCGCGAGCCGGGGCGCTGCGGCTGCTGCGCGACCTCGAGGGCGCGGAAGCGGTGTCGGCCGCACTCGGCGTGTGGGTGCGCCGCGATCTTCCCGTGCACGAGGCCTGGTCGCAAGCGCTCCCCGATGGCGTGCTCGCCCGGTTGGCCGGGCAGTCGGAACTCGACAGCTGGGCGGCCCGGCACACCGATGGGCTCATCGACCGCTTCCCTCTGACGGTCGATCCCGAGACGCTGCTGGTGCTGGCCACCGCTCTCGTCGCGAAAACCCGGTGGCGGGTGCCTTTCGACGTCGGGACGCTGGCACCCGAGAACGGTCCGTGGCACGGGCACCGCGGACCCGGGCTGTCCCGCGCGAGCCGCGACCTGACCGACGCCGCGATCCTCGACGCGGCCGAACCGGTCACGCGCGTTGTCGTCGAAGGCGTCGCCGACCTCGACGTCCACCTTCTGCTCGGCGCCGGGGCACCTGGCGCCGTGCTCGGTACGGGCTTGGCCGCGCTGTCCGGCAATGTGCCGATCCGCTCCGAACTGCCGGTCGGCACAACGGGACCGGGGCTGACCGTGCGTACCGAACCGGTGGTGCCCAATACCGGTCGACTGCGCATCCAATTGCCGCCGTTCGAGGTTCGCTCCACCCACGATCTGCTCGCTGCCCCGGGCCTGTTCGGCATGAACGCCGCCACCGACTGCACCCGCGGTCACTTCCCGGCGATCTCCCCGCAGCCGTTGTGCGTCGGCCGCGGAGCACAGGAAGTGCTCGCGCGGTTCAGCCACGAAGGATTCGAGGCAGCCGCCGTGACGGCCTTCGCGTTACGCGCCGCGGCGGCGGTGCTGCGGCACGACTACGCGCCCGTCGTCTCGGTGGTCTTCGACCGCCCCTTCGGTTTCCTCGCCGTGCACCGCCCGACGGGACTCGCGGTCGTCGCGGGATGGATCGCCACCGCGCCGACGTCGTCCCCCGACGCTCCGGCCTGAGCGCTACCGCCGGGCGAAGTACGGGGCGTGCTCGGGCAGGACACCGCGAGCGAGCAAGAAGGTCGGCACGCTGCGAACAACCGGAACGCGCCGCAGGACGCGGATCGGCAGCGGTGCGCGTGCGGAGTTCGCGATGTCCATGCGTCCGTCGAGGGCGGGGGCGATCGCGAAGGCGTGCAGGAGTCGCTGTATTCCCTGCGTCACCACGGTCGGGACGCGGCGCCGCCGCTGCACCTTCGCCAGGTGCCTGGTGCCGAGTGTGCCCGAGAGCAGGGGCGGGGCGAGGATTGCGGCCGCGGCCACGGCGTCTTGGACGGCCAGATTGATGCCGACGCCACCGGCCGGGGACATCGCGTGCGCGGCGTCACCGAGGCAGAGCAAGCCGTTGGTGTACCACTTGGTCAGCCGATCGAGTCTCACCTCCAGCAACTGGACCTGGTCCCAGCTGGTCAAGGCGTCTATCCGGTCGGAGAGCCAGGGCGCGGCCGCGGCCAGACTGCGCATGATCTCCTGCACCGGCCCCCGGCGGGCGGATTCGTCGGCACCTTTGGCGATCAGGGTGGCGCACTGCCAGTAGTCGCCGCGATCGAGCAGCACCGCCACCCGCCGGGCGCTGGCGATCGGCAACGCGCCGACGGGATCGATATCCGTGCGCGGCAGGCGGAACCACCAGACGTCCATGGGAGTCGACCACCTGCGGACCGGCAAGCCGGCCGCCGACCGCAGCAGCGAGCCGCGGCCGTCGCAGGCCACCGTGAGGTCGGCCTCGATCGAACCGGCCGCGCCGTCGGCGGTCCGGTAGGCGACGCCACCGACCCTGCCGTCGACCCAGACCAGATCGGTGGCCTCGGTGTTCATCCGCAGCCGGAAGGTGGGCTCGGCGGCCGCGGCCCGCGCGAGCAGATCCAGCAGATCCCACTGCGGCACCATGGCGATGTACTTGTGCTTGCCCGGCAGATGCGTCAGGGTGGCCAATGTCTGCAGACCGCCCGCGATCGGCAGTTGCACCTGATCCACCTTGCGCGCGGGCAGTTTCGCGAACTCCGCGCCGAGACCCAGTTCGTCGAGCAGGTCGAGGGTGGTGGGATGCACGGTGTCGCCACGGAAGTCGCGTAAGAAGTCTTTGTGCTTCTCCAGCACCGTCACCTCGACACCGGCTCTGGCCAGCAACAGCCCGAGGATCATTCCGGCTGGCCCCCCACCGACCACCAGGCATGTCGTGCGTTCCATCGACTGTGCCTCCTCGGTCACCACATCGCCGCAAGATCCCGCCTGTTTGCGCAAATCCTAGTGTGGCGGGGGCGGTACCGGACCCGATCGGCGACGGCCGACCGTCAGCCGACGTCCCTGTGCAGCAGGAAGAAGTACGGTTCGGCCATACCGCGCAAATCCATCACGCCGAGCAGGGTGTGGTCGTCGGCGCGGCGGAAGTGATCGATGATCGGCAGATGGTCGTAGACCATCGCGGCACTTGTCACGCCGCGGTATTCGACCTCGCGCAGCCGCGCGGTGTATTTGCGGGTGCGCAGCGTTGGCCGCAGGATCGGCAGCAACTTGCGCACGGCGCGCACGCCCGGCAGCGGTACCCGTCCGGCCAAGGCGACCGGGACGCGGCGCGGATCGACGGCGAATATCGTTCCGCCCGAGGCGAACAGCAACGGATGCACGCTGTCGGGTCCGTCGAACTGCTTGCCGTACCAGCCCGAGGCGACCAGCACGCCGTCCATCGGATGGCCCGTGTCCAGTTCCTCGCCGCGCCAGCGCCCCGTCGTGATGTCCTCGACCCGCGCCGCGGGGAGGCGGTCGAACAGCGCCCACGCCTCCTGCGCAGAACGGATGGCGGTCAGCTCGTTCGCAGCCATGTCTCCTACTCCTCACCGAGGCAACGTTGCAATAGTCACCCTATCTGTCTCTCAGCACCTGGCTGTCGACCAGGTCCGGACGCGCCTCGGCGCAATGGTTCAGTAGGACGCCATGAGATAGATCCCGGCGATGATCATGACGCAGGCCACGACGCGCTTGGAGCTGACCGTACGGCGCGGGAACCCCATCAGCCCGAAGTGGTCGATGGCGAGCGCGCCGAACATCTGCCCGGCGATGATCAGGGCGTTGAAGGTGCCGGCGCCCACATCGGAGGCCACGGAGATCATCGCCAGGATCGCGGCCCCACCGAGCAGACCGCCGAACGGCGCCCACCGTGGCATGGTCCGGATATCGGCCTTCGTCGGCCACGGCCGATTCCGGGACACCAGCAACGCCACGGTCAGGAAGATCGCGAAGCCGGTGAAGGCCACGGTGTAGGAGATCACGCCGCACAG
The DNA here is from genome assembly GCF_053586955.1 of Nocardia sp. NPDC003726. Classification (NCBI taxonomy): domain Bacteria; kingdom Bacillati; phylum Actinomycetota; class Actinomycetes; order Mycobacteriales; family Nocardiaceae; genus Nocardia; species Nocardia sp. NPDC003726. The sequence goes on from NZ_JBSFNF010000005.1 coordinate 52,952, forward strand.
CCAGACGTTCTTCAACGCGAGCTTCAGCGAGTTCTGGCATCCGGCTTCTACGGAGCGCAGCGCGCCGCCGACCAGGATGAACGCGAAGATGAGTGCCATCGTGGCGCGGGGCAGCGCGGCACGGGTCTTCTCGGCGGTCTGAACCGTCATGGAAAGTCCTCAGGAGAGTGCGAAGAGTGGATGGCGCGGCCGGCAGCGGGGCTGTCTTGCCGTCAGGTGACGCTGACCCTGGGTTCGTTTCCCGCGGGTTCGTCGGCCATCAGGTAGATCGCGAGCGTGATCAGCCCGCAGGCCACCAGACGCGGAAGGCTGGCGGAGCGCTCCTCGAATCCCATGAGGCCGAAGTGATCCATGATCACGGCGACCACCATCTCGCCCACGATCACCAGCGCACTGAACGTGGCCACGCCGACATGCCGGGCGACGGCGATCATCCCCATCACCGCCGCGCCGCCGAGCAGACCGCCGAACGGCGCCCACCACGGCATGTCGCGCACGTCGTCCAGCGTGGGCCACGGCGTCTTCGACGACAGGGCCAGGAAGATCGAAAAGCCGGTCAGCGCAACGGCATACGAGATCACGGCGCACAGCCACATGTTCTTCATGTGGTTCATCAACGTGTTCTGACAGCCGGCTTCGGCCGACCGTAGGCTGCCTCCGACCAGGATGAACAGAAATACCAGTCCGATGACGATGCTCATGGGCAATACATCCTTGGCTTCGGTGGCGGACGAACACCGAGAATGCGTCGGGCGCAACGTCCCACCCGAACGATGGGATCGGTTTGCGCCGGAGCCGACGTCCGACCTGTGTGACGCGAATAACGTACCATTGCATAACGGCACGTTCAATGGGTAATCGAGAACCGCTCCGGCTCGCCCCGGCCGGGAAGTGCCCGCGCAGCAGGGCTGCCATGATGGCACCCGTGCCCGAACTGGTCGATTCCTCCGCACGCAACCCTCCCGCGACCAGGTCCGAGCGGCGGCTGAGCCTTCTGGATCGAATCCGGCTCGCCCTGCTCGCGGTCGGTCTGCTGTGTGTGCTCACGGGCCTGCTGCCCCGCGCCGAGGCCGCCGCGAACATGCGCCGCATCGGCCCGCTGCTGCTGTTTCTCGCCGCCGTGATCGTGCTGGCCGAACTCACCAGGCAGGCCAAGGTCTTCGACGCCATCGCCCATCGCCTGGCGATTCTGGGTCGCGGCCACTACCCGGCGCTGTTCGGCCTGTGCGTGCTGTTCGCCTCCGCCACCACGATCCTGTTGAACCTCGACACCACGGCCGTGCTCATCGCCCCGGTCATGCTGGCACTCGCCGCACCCGCTCGGATTCCGCCATTGCCGCTGGCCATGACCACCCTGTGGCTGGCGAACACCGCGAGCCTGCTGTTACCGGTCTCCAATCTCACCAATCTGCTCGCCGCCGACCGAGTGGCGCTGACCGCGACCGGCTTCGCGGGGAGAATGTGGGCGCCGCAGTTGGTTTCGATCGCCGTGACGACGGCGTGCCTATGGGTGTGGTACTGGCGGCGCGGCCGCAGGGAAACCGACCGCTACGTGCCGCCCGAGCCGATCCGGCCCGCGAACTTCCGGGAGCGCTCGCTGTTCTTCGCCACGGCGGGGGCCTGCCTGCTGTTCATCGGCGCGATCCCCGTCGTCGGCGACCGGATCGGTGTCGCGGCGGCGGTCGCGGCGCTCATCGCGTTGGCGGCGTTCGCCGTGTTCGATCGCGGCGCGTTGCGACTGTCGCTCATCCCGTGGCAGCTGCTCGTCTTCGTGGTCGGGTTGTTCCTGGTGGTGCCCACCTCGAGCCGGTTCGGCCTCGGTGACTTGATGCATGCCTTGATCGGCGCCGACTCCGGTGCGTCGGGCGCGTTCCGTGCCGCCGCGGCGGGCGCGGGTCTGTCCAATGTCGCGAACAACTTGCCCGCCTACACCGCGGGCGAGGCGGTGATCCCCGCGCAGAACGGCGATCAGCTCCTCGCGTTGCTGATCGGCACCAATGTCGGTCCGATCGTCACGCCGTGGGGCTCGCTCGCCACGCTGCTGTGCTTGGAGTTCTGCCGCACGCACGGCGTCCGGGTGCCCATGCGGCGTTTCGTCCTGACCGGCCTCGCGCTCGCCACCGTCGCCACCGCGGGCGCGGTCGCGGCACTGCTGGTGACCGGTTAGCGGTCGAGAAGCCCGGCTCTCTTGACCTCGAGTGCGGTCGAGGTACGAGGATGCCGTTTCGAGGCCGGATCGAACGCACGTCGGGTTCGGTCTCCGCGCGGAACCATCGGTTCCGGTGCTCCCGCTGGTCATCCGTACACCCACCAGCGGGAGCCATGCGCGCGGTCTCGCGGAGAAGTCCTCCGGGCGCAGCGATCAGCGCCCTACTGGAGCGCCGATCCGTCAGGAACCACGCCCGAGGGAAGTCAGTTCGGAGCCGTGACTTCCCATTCGTAGATCGTGAGTTCCGAGGAGCCGGTGGTGTGCACCGGATCGGTGAACGCGATCTCCCGCGCGGCGGCGAGGCTTTCGGCGTAGATGACATACGCGCCCCCGGTGCCGTCGGTGAAGCGGCCGCTCTCCTGTAACTGCCCGCGATCCTGCAGCGATCGCAGGAACTGCCGATGCGGCTCGATCACGGCGGTGTCGAAGCGCGGGGTGCGCATCGCCAGGACGAGGTACTTGTTCACGCCTCGGGCTCCGGTCGCGGGGCCCTGGTCGCGGCCGCGGCGGCGCGCACCTGCGGCGCCACCAGGACCACCTGCCCGAGCACGCCGTTGAGGAAGGACGGGGAGTCGTCGGTGGACAGTTCTTTGGCCAGCTCCACCGCCTCGTCCACGGCGACGACCGGGGGGACGTCGCTCGCGTGGAACAGCTCCCACACCGCGATGCGCAGAATCGCGCGATCCACGGCCGGAAGCCGGGGCAGGGTCCAGTCCTGCAAGTAGGACTCGATGGTCCCGTCCACCCGGTCGAGATCGTCGGCGACGCCCTCGACCAAGGTGCGGGTGTAGGGGTGCACCGGCGCTACCGACTGGTCGCGGGTGGCCAGTTCGGCGCGCTCGTCGAGCAGGTCGGCGGCGTCGACGTCCCTGGCCTCCGCCTCGAACAGCAGGTCGACCGCGCGGCGGCGGGCCTTGTGCCGCGCGCCGAGCTTCTTGAACGTGGACTTCTTGTCCACGGGCTGTTCAGCCACGGTCACATCATTCCGGATCGGACGGCCCGGCGCTCAGGCGTTGACCCGGCCGAGGTAGCTGCCGTCACGCGAGTCGATGCGCAGCTTGTCGCCGGTGTTGATGAACAGCGGGACCTGCACCTCGGCGCCGGTCTCCAGGGTGGCGGGCTTGGTGCCGCCGGTGGAGCGGTCACCCTGCAGGCCGATGTCGGTGTGCTGGACCACGAGCTCGATCGAGACCGGCAGCTCGACGTACAGCGGCGCGCCCTCGTGCATCGACACCTGCACGGTCATGTTCTCCAGCAGGAAGCGGGCGCCGTCGCCGATGGTGGCCTCGGAGATGGAGATCTGGTCGAAGGTCTCGCCGTCCATGAAGACGTAGTCGGAGCCGTCGTGGTACAGGTAGGTCATGTCGCGGCGGTCGACGGTGGCGGTCTCCACCTTCACGCCGGCGTTGAAGGTCTTGTCGACCACCTTGCCGGACACGACGTTCTTCAGCTTGGTCCGCACGAACGCGGGGCCCTTGCCCGGCTTGACGTGCTGGAACTCGATGATCTGCTGGAGCTGACCGTCGATCTTCAGCACAAGGCCGTTCTTGAAGTCGCTGGTGTCCGCCACTGTCTTCGGATCTCCTCGTTCTACCGCTTGGTCTCGGGCAGACCGGCGTCAGTCGACGACGGTCAGGTCTGTGCTGGTGTGGGTGAGCAACTCGGGGCCCCCTTCGCGCACCACGAGCGTGTCCTCGATCCGGACGCCGCCGCGGCCGGGAAAGTACACACCTGGTTCGACGGTCACCGCCACGCCAGACAGAAGTGTACCGGTTCCGGTTTTCGCGATTCCGGGCGCTTCGTCGATCCGCAGGCCGACCCCGTGGCCGAGGCCGTGCACGAACGATTTGCCGTGCCCGGCCGCCTCGATGACCGCCCGCGACGCGGCGTCCACGTCGGACACGGGCACCCCGGGGCGCAGCGCCGCGCGCCCGGCCTCGTGCGCGGCGGCGACCAGCGCGTGAGCCTCCCGCTGCCACTGCTCGGCCCGGCCGAGGACGAACGTGCGAGTGAGCACGGCGTGGTAGTCCCCGACGACCGCGCCGCACCGGACCGCGACCAGATCTCCCGCGCCGAGCGTGACGTCGGCGGGACGATGCCGTGGGACGGCGGAGTTCTTCCCCGTGGCGACCGTGGCCGCGGCGACCGTTTCCGCGCCGTGCTCGAACATCGCCCACGCCAGATCGCGAGCCACCTGCCGTTCGGTCCGCCCCGGCCGCACTCCGCCTGCTTCGAGTACTGCGCGCAGGCCCGAGTCGCACGCGACCGCGGCGGCGCGTATGCGCGCGGCCTCGTGCGAGTCCTTGACCATGCGCAACTGCTCCACCAGCCCGACGGTGGCCGCGAACTCCAGGCCGGTGCGCCACTCGACCAAGCGGCGATGCTGCTCGACGGTGACCACATGGCTCTCGTACCCGACCCGTCCGACGTGCCACTCACCGGCCAGCTCCACGATCCGGCGCGCCGCGGCGCTCGCGATCTCGGCGCGCAGGCCGGGCGCCTGGACGGCGACCAGATCGCGGTGGCAGCCGTCGGTTCCGAGCACGGTGCGTTCCTCGTCGTTGCCGGTGTCCCAGGAATGCACCAGCAGGGCGGAGTCCTTTCCGCAGAACCCGGTCAGATATCTGATATTCACCGGATCGGTGACTATCAGAGCGTCGACCTCGTTCTCCATCAGCAGACCGCGCAGCGCGCTGCGGCGCGCAGCATAGTCCGGGCCCCGACCTGCGTGATCAGCAGACATGCGTCCAAGCTACCGCCGGAACGCGGTCGTTGGCGCGCAACACGGAGACCGTCCCGGATGGGCACCGGCCCGCGCGCGCGCCGGTGACGACGATCCGACAGCGTGGACGAATTCTGATACACGGGATCTTCACTTGCGCTGGAGTTGTGCACATTTCGCCGGCGCCACGTCGAACTCGGGCTGGGGGCAACGAGCCTGGAGGCATGTCATCGATCGGTTTCGCCGCGCTCATGGCATGGTGCATCGTCGCGAGCTGCATCGACATCCGAACCTTGCGGCTCCCGAATGCCCTCACCGGCTGGGGCGCCGCCATGATCTTCGGATTCGCCTCGCTCACAGGGCAATTCACGATCGCGATGTGCGGCGCGGCACTGCTCGCATCGCCCTATCTGCTCGTGCACTTGGCCACGCCCGCCGCCTTGGGCGCCGGCGATGTGAAGCTCGCCGTGGGTCTCGGCGCGGCCGCCGCGCTGGGCGGCGCGCAATGCTGGGTCTCGGCCGCGCTCATCGCACCGGTCCTCACGGCGCTGGCCGCCGTCGTGCTGCTGGTGCGCCGAGCGGCCCGCGCGGGCCCCCGGCCGGACCGCGCCGTGGTGCCACACGGGCCCTCGATGTGCCTGGCGACCTTGCTCGCCCTCGCGGCCTGGGCGCCGGGAGCGCACTGAGCGGGCCGGGATCACGTAGTCAGCAAATATTCCGCAATTGATCGCTAGCATCAATCACGGGCATCGACTTCCCGAGCAGTCGCTGAAGCTGGGCTCGACGGCGGCCCCTCGGCGAATTGCCCCGAATGCGCACGCCAGCGATGCAGCGTCCAGAAGGAGCCGCCCAGTGAATCCGACGCACCCGTCGCGCAGACCGATCGTCGCGGGAACCGACGGCTCCGAGCAATCGATCGTCGCGGTCCGCTGGGCCGCGCAGACCGCCGCGCTGCACGACGCGCCCTTGCACATCGCGCTCGTCGTCGAGTCGTCGCTCGGCTCGGCCGACGACGATCCGCCGCGTCCTGCGGCATTGCTGCGGGTGCGCGAGGCGGACGAGGCGATCGAGCGTGCCGCGAACGCCGCGGTGGCGGCCGCCCATGCGGTGCGCGACATCGCCATCGGCACCGAGATCCGCACCGCGCACATCGCCACCGCCCTCATCGAGCGATCGCGCAACGCGGCGATGCTCGTGGTCGGCGCCCGCGGGATCGGCCGCGTCCAGCGCGTCCTGCTCGGCTCGGTCAGCAGCGCCGTCGCCAGGGACGCCGACTGCCCGGTGGCGGTGGTGCCCGCTGAGACGCCGCTGTGGGACAGGGCGAACACCGATCCGGTGATCGTCGGCGTGGACGGCTCCACCGCCGAGCAGGCCGCCATCGGGGTGGCGGCGGCCGAGGCCTCGTTGCGCGGGGTCGACCTGGTGGCGGTGCACACCTGGGGCGAGGTCGAACCGCTGGCCGCGATCGGCACCGATTGGGCCGCGTCGCGCCGGACCGAGGAGGCATTGCTCGCCACCGCCCTGGCGGGTTGGCAGGAGCGGTACCCGGAGCTGACCATTCGGCGCGAGGTCGTTCGCGACCGGCCGCAGCGGCGATTGCTGGAACGCTCCCGGGAGGCACAACTGCTGGTGGTGGGCAACCGTGGCCGGGGGGCCCTGGACCGGCTGCTGTTCGGCTCGGTGGGTGAGGCGCTGCTGCGCGCGGTGGATCGCCCCATCGTCATAGCCCGCTGAGCGCCGGGGCCGCGACCCCCGGCGTGCGCGCCGTCACGGCGGGCCGCATTCCGGAGCACCGGCGTCGACATGGGAAGATGAACGATGTGCTGCGTTGGATAACTGCCGGAGAATCCCATGGTCCCGCTCTCGTCGCCATCCTCGAAGGGATGGTGGCAGGCGTCGAGGTGACGTCGGACGAGATCTCCGCGCAGCTGGCGCGCCGCAGGCTCGGCTACGGTCGCGGCGCGCGGATGAAGTTCGAGGCCGACAAGGTCACCGTCGTCGGTGGCGTGCGGCACGGGCGCACGATGGGCGGCCCGGTGGCCATCGAGGTGGCCAACAGCGAGTGGCCGAAGTGGACCACCGTGATGTCCGCCGACCCGGTCGACCCGGCCGAGCTCGCCGACCTGGCCCGCAACGCACCCCTGACCCGGCCACGGCCCGGACACGCCGACTACTCCGGCATGCTCAAGTACAACTTCGACGACGCCCGCAACGTGCTCGAGCGCGCCAGCGCCAGGGAGACCGCCGCGCGCGTCGCGGTGGGCACCGTCGCGCGCAATTTCCTGCGCCAGGCGTTCGGCGCGGAGGTCGTCTCGCATGTCGTGTCGATCGGCGCCGCGCAGAACACCTCCGGCATCGTGCCGACCGCCGCCGATCTCGCCGCGGTGGACGAGAGCCCCGTGCGCGCGTTCGACAAGGACGCCGAAGCCGCGATGATCGCGGAGATCGAGGCCGCCAAGAAGGACGGCGACACCCTCGGTGGCGTGGTCGAGGTGGTCGTCGCGGGACTTCCGGTCGGCCTCGGCTCGTTCACCAGCGGCGAGAACCGGCTGGACGCGCGCTTGGCGGCCGCGCTGATGGGCATCCAGGCCATCAAAGGCGTCGAGGTGGGCGACGGTTTCGAGACCGCGCGCCGCCGCGGCAGCCAGGCGCACGACGAGATGCGCCCCGGCCCCGACGGCGTGCTGCGTTCGACCAACCGCGCCGGCGGCCTGGAAGGCGGCATGACCAACGGCGAGGCGCTGCGCGTGCGCGCGGCCATGAAGCCGATCTCCACGGTGCCGCGCGCGCTGTCCACCGTCGACATGACCACCGGCGACGAGGCCGTCGCCATCCATCAGCGTTCGGACGTGTGCGCCGTGCCCGCAGCGGGCGTGGTGGCCGAATCCATGGTGGCGCTGGTCGTCGCGCAGGCCGCGCTGGAGAAGTTCGGCGGCGACTCGCTCACCGAGACCGTCGATAACATCACCAGCTACCTCGAGCGCATCAGCACTCGCCCCCACGTGCATGCGGACAGTCGGTCGCAATGATCGTGCAGACCGATCCGCGCGCCCCGCGCGTGGTGCTGGTCGGACCGCCGGGGGCGGGGAAATCCACGATCGGCCGCAAGCTCGCCAGGGAACTGGGGGTGGAGCTGTACGACACCGATGCCGGCATCGAGCGGGAGACCGGCCGCACGATCCCGGAGATCTTCGCCGAAGACGGTGAGCCCGAATTCCGCAAGATCGAGGAGCGGGTGGTGCGCCGCGCGGTCCTCGCCGAACGCGGCGTGGTCTCGCTCGGCGGCGGCGCGGTGCTGTCGGCGAACACCAGGGACCTCCTGCGTGGCCGCACCGTCGTCTACCTGGAGATCAGCGTCGCCGAGGGGCTTCGGCGCACCGGCGCGAGCACGCAGCGGCCACTGCTCAACGGCGCCGACCCCGGCGCGAAGTACCGGGAGCTGATGCGTACCCGCAGGCCGCTGTATCGGGAAGTGGCCACCGTCCGGGTCCGCACCGACGGCCGCAGCCCCGGCCGGGTGGTGCGGATGATCATGACCAAGCTCGGGATGGAGCCGGTCGAACCGGCCGACGCGGACCTGCGGCCACCGCCCAGCGGAATCCCGCAGGGCAGCAGCCGATCCCGAGCCCGCCGGCGCGCCAGGGCCAGAGCGGCGGCCCGGCGCAAGGACGCCGATCAGCGCGAGACCACCGACACCGCGACCGGCGCGGCGGGCGAATCGGCGGTGACCGCCACCGTCCGATCCCGCCGCGCCCGCAGGAGCGTCACCAGCGAACCCGACGCCGCGAGCGGGACCGGCAGCGGGGAGCCTGCGGCGGGCAGCCGGTCCCGGCGCGCCCGCGCACGCCGTGCCCGTTCCCGGGCGCGGCAGCAGTCGACCACAGCAACAACAGAATCGGAGCAAGCCACGTGACAGAGCCGAGTCGTCTCGAAGTCCGGACCGCCGACCCGTACCAGGTGATCATCGGCCGCGGGTTGCTCGGCGAACTCGTCGAGTCGGTGAACAACGCGACCAAAGGCGTGCGCACCGTAGCCATCTTCCATCAGCCGCCGCTGACCGAGACCGCCGAAGCGGTGCGCAAGGCGCTGGCCGACACCGGCCTGGACGCGCACCGGATCGAGATCCCCGACGCCGAGGCGGGCAAGGACCTGGCCGTCGCCGGATTCTGCTGGGAAGTGCTCGGGCGCATCGGCTTGACCCGCAACGACGTCGTGGTCAGCCTCGGCGGCGGCGCGGCGACCGACCTGGCCGGTTTCGTCGCGGCCACCTGGATGCGCGGCGTGCGCATCGTGCACGTGCCGACCACGCTGCTGGCGATGGTCGACGCGGCGGTGGGCGGCAAGACCGGCATCAACACCGAAGCGGGCAAGAATCTGGTCGGCTGCTTCCACGAACCCGCCGCCGTGCTGGTCGATCTGGCCACCTTGGAGACAGTGCCCCGCAACGAGATCGTCGCGGGCATGGCCGAGATCATCAAGGCCGGCTTCATCGCCGACCCGGTGATCCTGGAGCTGGTGGAACGCGACCCGGAAGCCGCGATCGACCCGTCCGGCGAGGTGCTGCCGGAGCTGATCCGCCGCGCGATCCAGGTGAAAGCCGACGTCGTCGCCGCCGATCTCAAGGAATCCAGTCTTCGCGAGATCCTGAACTACGGTCACACCCTCGGCCACGCGATCGAGCGGCGCGAACGCTACCGGTGGCGGCACGGCGCCGCGGTCTCCGTCGGACTGGTGTTCGCCGCCGAGCTCGGCCGGCTCGCGGGCCGTCTCGATGACGCCACCGCCGACCGGCATCGCGCGATCCTGTCCGCCGTCGGGCTGCCGACCAGCTACGACGCCGACGCGCTCCCCCAGCTGCTGGACGCCATGCAGACGGACAAGAAGACCCGCTCCGGCGTGCTGCGCTTCGTCGTGCTCGACGGCTTGGCCAAGCCAGGACGTCTGGAGGGTCCCGATCCCACCTTGCTGGCCGCCGCCTATTCGGCGATCGCCCGGGAGGACAGTCCGAGCGGCGGTGCGGTGCTGCTGTAGTCCGCACCGGCCACACGGAAACGGCGCGCCCGGTTCGGGCGCGCCGTTTTTCGTCGGATCAGATCGCGCTGCCCGCGGCGGAGTACAGCGACGGCGGCGTGGAGCGCCCCTTGCCGTTCTGCCGCTCGGCCAGCATCCGGCCGACGCCGACGCCGACCAGCGCGGGCACGAAGATCAGCAGGATGATGAACGCCGCGCCCGCCGTGAGTTCGAACAGCAAGCCGTTGTCGCCGAGATCGAACCGGGGAACCCGGTCCAGGATCCAGGACGCCAGTCCGCTGCCGACGCCACCGACGACAGCGGCCTTCAGCCACAACATGGTCAGATCGGCGCCGCGTTCGGCGTCCCCGCTCGCGACGCGGTCCCTGCGACCGTCCAGCACACCCCAGGCCGCGATGGTCGCGACCAGCACGATCAGGCACAGCAGCCGCATCAGCGCGCCGTGCGTCGGCCAGTACACCATCGCGAACCCGAGCCCGGCGCGCAACGCCACCACCAGCGCGCCGAGCACGACGGCCCGCAACAACCAAGCATTCATGCGAAACACCATAACGCCCATTCGGCCGTAATCGAACGAAACCGGCGCGGCGAGATCGCGCTGCGGCACTGCCGCTCTGCCGTATTCTGGCCGGACCCGCACTCGTCCGAGGTAGCCATGCGCGTCACGAAAATGACCACCCACGTCGGGGCCGAAGTCACCGATATCGATCTGGTTCGACTTTCCGATTCGGAAACAGCCTCCCTCCGTGCCGCGCTGCTGGAACACAAGGTCTTGTTCTTCTCCGATCAAGAACTCGACCATGCCCGCCATATCGAATTCGCCCGCAGGTTCGGTCCGGTGACGGCGGCACACCCGCTGGTCGACACCTCGGAGTCGGCTTTTCCGGAGATCTTGACCGTCGACAATCTCGCGAACGAACGGAAATACGGCAAGAGCGCCGCCGAACGGCGCCGGACGCAGACATCGCCGCTGTCGTCCTGGCACAGCGATCTGACGCCCGTGGTGAATCCGCCGTCGATCGGCATCCTCCGCGCGCAGACCGTCCCGGCTTTCGGCGGTGATACCCAGTGGTGCAACCTGGTCGCCGCCTACCGAGGCATCTCACCGGCGGTGCGGGCGATGCTCGAAACGCTGGAGGCCGAACATCGCTACCTCGCCGGCTACCAGAGCGCCGAATCCGACGACCGGTATCACCGCACGGTCGCCGCCCGCCCACTGGCGGCGGTCCACCCGGTGGTGCGCAGGCACCCGGAGACCGGCGAGTCGGCATTGTTCGTGAATCCATTGTTCACCCATCGCATTCTGGGCCTGACCGGCGCGGAGAGCAGGCACCTTCTGGCGATGCTCTTCGAACAGCTCACCGACCCGGCCTTCACCGTGCGGTACCGGTGGCACGCGGGCAGCGTCGCGATGTGGGACAACCGGGCTACGGCGCACACTCCGCCGGCCGATCTGACCGGACCGGTGGAGCGCGTGCTGCACCGGGTGTCGGTCGTCGGCGAGATCCCCGAAGGCGTCGGCGCCTTGCGCTCGTACGCGTTGGACGGCGATCCGTGGCCCGCGCACGATCACGCAGACGCGGCGGGCTGACCGTTGGCCTGCCGGGCGGGCAGGAGGAACCGGTGCCGCTCGTCGACGGTGAGTTCGCGCAATCCCATCGCGTTCGCCACGGCGGGTACGGAGTCGAGATCCCTGCCGAAGTCCCAGATCCGGATTTCACCGTCGTCGCTGCTCGTGGCCAGCTGTTCGCCGTCCCTGCGCCAATGCAGACCCCAGACCGGCTGCTTGTGCCCCCGCACCACGGCCAGCGACCGGTGGTCGTCGACCGACCAGAGCCGGATCGTGCCGCTGCGCGTGGCCCCCGCGATCCAGCCCGGCTCCCGAGGCGACCAGGCGACCGCCTGGACCGCGTCGTCGCCGACGCCGAAGCTCGCCAGCAGCTCCCCCGAGGCGGCGTCCCAGATCCGCAGGTAACCGTCGAAGCATCCGGTCGCGATCCGCGTAGCGTCGGTCGACCACGCCGCGGTCCAGACTTCGTCGTGATGTCCGTCCAGCGCCAGGATCTCCCGCTGTCCCGCCACGTCGAGGACGCGGACCGTCCGGTCCAGCAACGCCACGGCCAAGCGGCCGCCGTCGCGTGACCAATCCGTGGCGGTGACACCGTCGGCGAAGGTCAGCACCGTCGGCGAGGGCTCGTCGACCGACATGTCCCACAGCCGCACGGTGCAGTCCCGTGAGGCGGTCGCCAGCCGGTCGCCTCCCGGACTCCACGACACCCAGGTACCGACCCCGGAGTGACCGCGCAAGACGCGGTGGCAGCCGCCACCGGCGGAGTCCCAGATCCGGATGGTCTGGTCTCGGCTGGTGCTGGCCAGCAGTCCCCCGGACGGGGACCAGTGCAGATGGACGGCCTCGGATTCGTGGCCGAGGAACGTGGTCAACTCGCGTCCGGTGCGGACGTCCCACAGCTTCACCGAACCGTCGAAGGCCGCGGAGGCCAGTCGCCGTCCGTCCGCGGCCCACGCGACGGCGCGGGTCAAGCGGTCGTGCTGCAGCTGGGTCACCGCGCTGCTCCAGACCCGCAGGGTTCCGTCGGCCGATCCGGTGACCACCTGACTGTCGTCGGGCGCCCAGGACACCGACGTGGTCGCCTGGTCCTGGCTGCGCTGGGTGATCACCGCGCGGTACGGCCGCACCGACCAGATCTTCAGCGTCCGGTCCTCGCTACAGGTGGCCAGCCGGTCGCCGTCGTGGGACCAGGCCACGGCCACCGTCGCGGCGTCGTGGGCCACGAACAGCTCGTCGAGCGCACGCTCCCGCGGCGCCCAGATCCGCACGATCCAGTCGCTGGACCCCGACGCGAGCCGATCTCCGCTCGGATTCCAGTCCAGGTCGAGCACGGCCGCTTCGTGCCCGTACAGCACATCGGTGGCGGTCGCGCCCGCGACGTCCCAGAGGCGAACGGTGCGGTCGGCGCCCCCGCTGGCCAGCCGCGCGCCGTCGGGCGACCA
>NZ_JBSFNF010000005.1:66023-362447 GCF_053586955.1 Nocardia sp. NPDC003726
CACGCCACCGCGTGCACCGCACCGGCATGCTCGCTCCAACACGCCACCTCCGACCCCGCCGCCACATCCCACACCCGCACCACCCCATCCGCGCCGCCACTGGCCAACCACGCGCCGTCGGGCGACCACGCCACCGCGTGCACCGCACCGGCATGCTCGCTCCAACACGCCACCTCCGACCCCGCCGCCACATCCCACACCCGCACCACCCCATCCGCGCCACCGCTGGCCAACCGCGCGCCATCCGCCGACCACGCGACCGCGCAGGCGCCGCTCGCACCCACCGGCCAGGACACCGTCTCCTGGCTGCCCGCGCGGTCGTACAGCATCACGGCGCCGTCGGCCAAAGCGGCGGCGATGAGCTGGCTGCCCGGCGCCCAGGCCACTTGGCGGACGGCCGCCGAGGCGAGACGGGTCACCCGATGCAACCTCGTCGCGCACAGAGCGGCGACGAGCACCTGACGGGTCTCCGGGGTCGGCGCGTAATCCCGTTCGGCGGCGAGCGCCACCATGATCGCGGTATCGGGCTCGCGCATGATCCACTCCGACGCCACCACGGCGCTGGCATCGGCGAGCCGTTCCGCGGTCACCCGGTCCGCGCGGGTCGAGCGCTGCAGGAACTCCTCGACCGTCGGCACCGCCCGCGCGTCCGCTCCCGCATCCGCCCACCACCCCAGAGCGGCTTCCAATCTCGCTCCGGCGAGCAGGAATTCGTCCGCGCGATCGGACTCCGCCCAGTCCCTTGCCCACCGTTCCAGCCGGGAAAGCTGTTCCAGGCCGGCACGTCTGGTCTCGGCCAGCTGCCGCAGGGGCGCCCAGTGCCGGATCAACGCCTCGTGGGTGACCTGGTAGAAGACCCCGTCCGATTGCGGGCCCGAGTCCGCCGAAAGCAGCCGTGCCTGCACGAAAGCCGACACGATGCGGCGATCGTCCGGCGACAGGGTGGCGTCTCGGACCTGTCGGCGGGTGAAGCTGGACCCTTCCAGGTGGAAGAAACGCAGCAGCGTGTCCAGAATGCGGTCCTCGACGGCCCCGCGGCGCACGAGGTCCTCGGTGACGCTGTTCGCGCGGGCGGACAATGCGCCGAGCACGCCGCCGGAGGCTTGGTAATCCGCCTCGGTGATCACCGTGCGGGCCCCTTTGCGTTCCCACAACTCCATCAGCGTCCAGGCCAGCAGCGGCAGCGCCTCCCCGCTGCCGGTCTCGCCGACCATCTGGCGCACCAGGTCCGGCGGATCGAAACGCACACCGGCGGCGTCCGCCGGACGCTCGATGACCTCGTGCAGCGCCGAAGTCGGCAGCACCGCGACCGGCACGGGATGCTCGAACAGCTCGGCATGCGGCCCGGACAGGAAGTGGGTCAGGAACTCCGACCGGAACACCAGGATCACGCACGCCCACGGACACGTGCGGAGCACACGCTCGATCATGGTCAGGTAGCGGCGCTCCTCGTCCTCCGAGCGCGCGGTCACCAATTCCTCGGCCTGGTCGACGATGAGCAGCAGCTGCGGCGAGCGATGCGCCGCCTTCGCGCGCAACCGCTCCAAACAGTCCCGAAGATGATCGGTGTCCAGACTCAGTCCGCGCTCGACCGCACCGACCGACCCGTCCAAACCGCATTCGATCAGCGCGCGGGCGAGCGAACGCAGGGGTTCCGGGCCGGGCACCACCCGGGGCAGCACCACCCACCTCCCCCGGCGGGCCGCCAGGCGGGGCACCAGCCCGGCCTGCACCAGCGACGATTTCCCGGAGCCGCTCGGCCCGACGATCGCGATGCAGCGCAGCTGGTCCGTCTGCTCGCCCTGGACCCGATCGAGCAGCCTGCGGATGTCGCGATCGCGGCCGAAGAACGCACCCGCCTCGCTCTCGGAGAACGCGTCGAGGCCGGGATACGGACTCTCGCCCGCCTTCAAACGCACCCGCTCCCACCGTGATTCGGAGAAATGCCGCCACACGCGGACCCCGATCAACAGCAGGGCCGAGGCGAGCAGCGCGCCGAAAGCCCAGAGCGGAGCCGCTTCATGGACGAAGGTGGGCAGGTTGTCGTCACTGGTGGCGAGGTTCGTCGCCAAACCGAGCAGCGTTCCGACGAGGATCGAGAACAGATCGGGTACCAGATCCGACCGCGGTTTCATTTATTCCACCTTATGGACACACGCGGGCTCGAGTTGTTAACTTTAAGACCTTCGCCATGCACGGAAGCATGGAAAGCTCTGTATGCCATCCGGTTCAGATTACCCAGAGCGGGGGACGGGCCATGATCGTTTCCGAAATGCGAGCAGCAGCCGCCACAGCAGCGCGATCGGCGGTGCCCGACACCGTGCCGGGCACCGCGGGCTGGCTCGCCGAGCCCGTCGCGCGATCGGCGGCGCCCGACGCGCTGCCCGGCGCCGCGAGCTGGCTCGCCGAATCCGCTGTGGAGCACTCGGTTACCGCCGGGCGAGCACAGTCCGTGATGGACGTCATCGACGACATCGTCGGCGACATGCGTCCTTGATCAGCGGCGCCGACAACGTGCCGACGGCCGAGGACGCCGATCTCTATTTGGCCGGCCTCGGATTGAAGCCGTCACATGTGACAGCGGAAACCCGAACAGTTCTGGGCCGAGTTAATCGAATTCTGTACGCCAGCTACGTTCCCGGCACGGCGGAATTTCTCCGTGCACTCTGCCCGGACATAGTCGATACTTCGGAATTCTATGTACACGGTTCCGATCGGCTGCGCACCTATAAAACGATGGCGGCGCGCGCGCTGGAGGCGGCGATCGAGATGCCTCCGGTAGCGCTGGCCTTGTACGGACATCCCTTGCTGTTGTCGCTGCCGTCGGCTATCTGCCTGCGCGCCGGTCCGCGCCTGGGTGTGCGGGTACGCACGCTGCCGGGCATCTCCGCATTGGATTGCCTGATGGCGGATCTCGGGATCGACATCGTCGGCACGGGCGTCCAGATGCACGAGGCCACCGACATCCTGCTGTATCGACGGACGCTGCAGCCGGAGCTGGCCGCGGTCATCTGGCAGGTCGGCTTGCTGGGCACGCGGCTGCACAGCGCCGACACCGGCAACACGCCCGACCGCATCCGGGAGCTGGGCGAGTATCTGTCTCGCTTCTACGCACCGGGCCACCCCGCCACGTTGGTCGTCTCGGCGATCACCGATGAGCCCTCACGCCTCTACCACTCGACGGTGGGGCAGCTCGGTGAGGTCGGTGAACTACTCACCCCCGCGACAACGCTGTATCTGCCGCCGATACCGGTGCCAGAACGAGTGGACAGCGACATCGCCGCCCGGTTGACGAACCCGGACTATCTCGACGCCGTCACCCTGCCCACAGGAAATTCGTGATCCAGTCCCGGATCGCCTCGGAATAGTCCAGCAACGCGGGGAATTCGCGCGGCACGTGGCCGATGTCGGGAAACTCCACCAGCCGAGCGGGCGCGCGACCGTCGGCCCGCAACGCGTCGTGCAACTGGCGCCCCTCTCCCGGCGGAGTGCAGCGGTCGCGCCCGCCGACGATCACCAGCGTCGGAGTGGTGATCTCGCCCGCACGGCGCAGCGGATTGCGGCGAAGCGCGGCCCCCGTGGCGAAGGTCTCGGCGAACCGCCGGATGTTCGACGTCCGCTGAAAGCTCGTCCAGTCGGTGATCGGCGAACTCACCACGGCGGCCTTGAACCGGGTGGTCTCCGTGAGCAGCCACGCGGTCAGATACCCTCCGTAACTCTCTCCGCCCACCGCGGTCGGCAGTGCGCCCAGCACCTGCGCGGACAACCAATCCAGCCCGGACAGGACGTCTTCGGTGTCGACGCCGCCGAGGTCGCCGACCAGCCGCGCCACCGATTCGCGGCCGTCACCCACGCTGCCTCGCGGATTCGGCCGGAAGATGGCGATGCCTTCGGCGAGCAGATAGCTCATCGACGCGGGCCGCCCTTTCCATTGATCCGCCGACACGCTGACCGGCCCGCCGTGCACCCACAGCAGCAATCCGCGCGGCGCACCGGAGGGCAGCGTCAGCAGGCCATGGATTTCCGTGCCGTCCGAAGACTTCCAACTCACCCAGCGCGAGGTGACCCCCCGCAGGCCGGTGTCGTCGGCTGTGCCGCCGACAGACCAGATCCGCCTGCGGCGACCCCGGGTCAGCTCGACGAGTCCGGTGGGCGTGTCGAGGTTCTCGGCGATGGCGAAGATACGCTCGCCACCGACAACCACCTTCGGGAACCGGCGGGCGCCCCCGAGAAAATCCAAACCCTCCCAGAGAGTTTCGGCGCGCTGCGTTGTAGCGTCGATGGTCGCGACGATATTGCACGGCCCCCGCAGGCCTGCCGCCACGAATCGCCCGGAGTGGTCCGACCGAGCCAGCGAGGTCGCGTCGAAACCCGCCCGGAACGACGCGCTGACACCGGAGACGAGATCGAGTACCCGTACATCGCCCGCGACCAGCCCTCGATCACTGCACACCCCCTCGATGAGGCCGACCCATCTTCCATCGAGAGATGCGGCAAGCCAACCGAGTTGCGGCTGCGAGCCGAACCCGGTCATCGGCCGATACAGCAGTTCGGTCGAACGGGATCCCAGCGCCAGCCGGACGACACGGCTGCTGTACCACGAATCCTCGGACGCGTCGTCGGACACCAGTAGCACGAGCGCGTCGGGGCCACACCAGATGGCCTCCCAGACGTTGAGCCCGGGCGAGGTGACTCGCTCCCAGTCCCCGGTGACCGGATCCAGCACGGCCAGCCACCGTGTAGTCACCGGCGCGGCGTCCGAAGCGGGAGCCGCCTTTCCGACCCGGTCGGACCCCAGCGCACCCGCTCGATCGACGCCGTCGGGTGCGACGCCGATCAAGATCCTTCGGCCGTCGGGGGACCACTCCACGTATTCGGCCCAACCGGGCAGCGGAAACTCTGTGCCATTCCGGCTCGCGTCCGGTTCGACGATCCACAGCTGATGGGCGTCGGAGGCATCCGACTCCCGAATCGCCGCCAACCGGCCGCTGTCGGGAGACCATGTCGCCGCCCCGTGGATCTGCCGATCACCGGGTAACTCGCGCAGCGACCGCCGCTCCGGATCGATCAGGTACAAGCGTCTTTCGGGTGGGCGGCCGAGTTCGCGCTGCACCACTCCCGTGCAAGCGACGTGGCGCCCATCCGGGGCCGGGCACGGGTCGGCGAGATCGCCGACCGCGCCGAGCAGGGGTGCGAGCGTTCGGGAAAACCAGTCGGCAAGGCTGTACCGATCCGGCATGGTCGCCCCCGTTCGTCAATTCCGGTCGTGACCGGTCAGCGCGGTGAGTGGCAGGGAGCCGCGGTCCAGCAGCGCCGTATGGGCCGCGGCGAGTGTCAGGCCCGAACCGACCATCTCGCGGATATGGTTCGCGATCGCCCGGGCACCGACCGCGTAGCCCAGCGCTTGGCCGGGCCAGGCCAGGTAACGGACGACTTCCTTGCGGACTTGGCCGACGTCTTGGAGAGTGTGCCGCGCCATGAACTCCACGGCCTGCTCCACGCTCCAGCCCCGCACATGCAAACCCACGTCGGTCACCAGTCGCGCGGCCCGCCAGCGCTGGTGCATCAGCAGACCCAGCCGGTCCAGCTCGCTGAGCTCGAGGCCCATCTCCGCATGGAGGGTCTCGGCGTAAACCGCCCACCCCTCGGTGAACGCGTTGACCGGAAGCAGCCGCAGCACCTCGGGCACCGCGTCGTTCTCGTCGAGGAGCGCGATCTGCAGGTGATGCCCGGGCACGCCCTCGTGCATCGCGAGCGGTAGCACTTCCGACGACCTCGTCGAGGTCGGCAGCATGGCATTGACGAACAGCGACCCGGGGCGCCCGTTGCGATACGACGACGGACCGTAGAACGCGGGCGGACCCGTCGACGCGTTCGTCTCCGGCATCGGTTCGACCTGGCAGGGTGCCATCGGCCACCGCTCGACCAGCACCCGGCTCGCCGAGGTCAACAGCTCGTGCGCGTCGGCGAAGCGCCGCATGATCTCGTCGCCGGGAAGCAGCTCTCGCGCGAAATTCCGGCCGGAGAGGGCGGTGAACTCGGCCTCGGTCGCGCGCAACAGATCCAGGCCGATGGCTTCGAGCCGCTCGGGCGACAGCGGCACGCTCGTTCCGCGAAAGATCGCCTCGCGATAGCGGTCCGGACCCGCCGGCGAGATCGCCGACGGCGCGGCGGGCACGGCCGTCGCGAGTTCCGCGACGGCCACCGAACGCAGCTCCGCCAGCGCCCGGTAGACCCGCTCGACGACCTCCTGTGGGATCTCGGCGACCGAATTCCCCTGCTCGCGAGCGGCGCTCATGCCGTGCAGCAGCGGGTCGGGGCCGCAGGCACGGGTCGCGAAAAGCGTGTCCACCTGGCTGATGAACGCGTGCAGCACCGGCGCCGAACCCCGAACGGTCTCGCTCGCGGCCGCGATCTCCCCGACCAGCTCGGACACATAAGCGGGGAAGGCCCGCAGCCGCTCGACATACGAATCGAACCGCGGATCCTCGCGCTGCGGCCAGGAACGCGACGCCCAGCTCAGCCGAGCCACCGGGCCGGTCATGTGGTTGAGCTCGGAGATGTCGCGCGATGTCGCGAGCGAGGCGGCGGACAGCAGATGGAATCGCATCGCGGCGCGCAGATCCTCGCAGGTGCGGTCACCGCCGAATTGATCGAGTTCCTTCAGCAAGAGTTCGATACGATCACGCACGGCGTCGCGCCCGCCCTGCGTCGGATCCTCCCACAGGACCGGAGGTAGCCTCCCCGCCTCGATCGCGGCGTCGGGGGTGACCGACCACACGGATTCGAGAATGTCCCTCGAGTAGGCCGCAACATCCCGCTCGCGCATCATGCCATGGTATCCCCGGTCCACGTCTCCGTCGCTGGAATCGCGTCCTACCAGGGGTTTCAGGACAAAGCGAGCGAACGTCGCAAGAAGTCGAGCTGATGGAGCAACAGGTTGGCCACCACTCGTTCGTCCGTCGGCTTGTGCGTCGCGCCGGAAAGCGGAAGCACCTCGTGCGGATGTCCCGCGGCGAGCAACGCCGCCGACAGTCGCAAGGTGTGCGCGGCGACGACATTGTCGTCCGCCAACCCGTGGATCAGCAGCAGTGGTCGGGTCGGTTCGGCGGACGGCGCGAGGCCGGACGCCGTGACCAGGGAGTTGGCGGCGTACACCTCCGGTCGCCGATCCGGGTGGCCCAGATATCGTTCGGTGTAGTGCGTGTCGTACAGGCTCCAGTCGGTGACCGGCGCACCCGCGATCGCCGCGTGGAACACATCGGGTCGCCGCAGCACCGCCAGCGCGGCGAGATAGCCGCCGAAGGACCATCCGCGGATCGCGACTCTGCTCAGGTCCAGCGGGTACCGCGCGGCGAGCGCGCCGAGCGCGTCGACCTGATCGTCGAGAGTTCCGGCCAGGTCCGCGGCCACGAGCCGCTGCCGTGCCGGATTCTGGCAGGCCATACCGCGACCGTCGACCACGATCACCGCGAATCCCTTGTCGGCCAGCCATTGCGCTTCCAGGTAGGCGCGCTGGTCGCACAGCACCCGCTGGCCGTGCGGGCCACCGTACGGGTCGAGCAGCACCGGAAGCGGATCGTCGCCGGAATACCCGGTCGGCAGCAGCACCGCGGCCGGATTGTGCTGCGCTCCGGCCAACTGCAGATGAGGCCGGGCGGTCAGCACCGGCGCTGCGGAGAAAGCCGGGATTTCACCGAGGACGTTGCCGCCGCGCAGAATCCGCGTCCGAGTGTCGGTGCTCGCGAGCGTATTGGATCGCACGACGATGACATCGCCACCGCGGGTGGCCGAGTGCACCCCTGGTTCGCTCGTCAGCCGAACCGTTCCGTCACGGCCCCAGCGGTACACGTGGATCTCCCCGATCTCGCGGTGCCGGGGGGACGCGGTTTCGCAGGCGGTGAACAAGATGTCGTCGTCGCGCACGTCCAGCACCGCCCGCACGTGCA
Organism: Nocardia sp. NPDC003726; assembly: GCF_053586955.1. Lineage (NCBI taxonomy): Bacteria > Bacillati > Actinomycetota > Actinomycetes > Mycobacteriales > Nocardiaceae > Nocardia > Nocardia sp. NPDC003726. The sequence continues at coordinate 73,973 of NZ_JBSFNF010000005.1, forward strand.
GCTCCGGCGCGGTCGCCCGCTCGTCGTCGACGAACAGCGCGCGCGTCGTCGCGTCGTCGCGCACGCGCACGAGCCGCCCCGCCGGTGTGCGGGCCGGCACACCGGCGACCAGTTCGAGCCAGACCTCATCGGCTTCGGCGGCCACGAGATCGGTCCGGCCGGTTTCGACATCGACCGCCAGATGATGCTGCGTCCGTTGATCACGGCTCTGGACCAGCAACAGCGGCGGCCCACCGGCCGTCCAGTCCACCCGCGCCAGATACGGATAGGCGTCGCGATCCCACTCGATGTCGACCCGATTGCCGTCCAGATCCACCACGTGCGCGGTGACATCGGCATTCGCGGTCCCGGCTGCCGGATAGGCGAGTTCGGTGGGTGGCTGCTGCGGATTGCGGCTGTCGGCGATCCACCACCGGTTCACCGGCGCCTCATCGATACCGGCGATCAGCAGATGCTGCGAATCGGGCGACCACCAGAAGCCGCGATCCCGGCCCATCTCCTCGGCCGCGATGAACTCCGCCAGACCGTACTGCCTGGTGTCGTCGACACCGCCGATCACGACGTGGTCTGTGGCGCTATCGATTTCGAACACCCGCACCGTCGGCCCCGACACGTAGGCGACCAAGCGTCCGTCCGGCGAAAGCCGTGGATCGAAAATCGGTCCGTCGAGCTTGTGCTCATCGACCGCACCGGTATCGACGTCGGCCACGTAGAGCGTCTCCGCCAAGACGAAGACCACTTTCGAGACCGCGGCATCGGTGGCGTACCGGACGATTCCGGTAGCGGCCTCGCGCGCCCGCTCGCGCAGCGCGCGTTCGCGCGCCGAACTGGTCTGCGTCCGCGCGCCCAGCAGTTCGGCCGAATCCGCGATCATCCGCTCCACGCCGGTCTCGACGTCGCGTACCCACAGCGACGTCACGGAATCGGTGCCCGACCGCGAACGCAGGAAGACCACATGGCGCCCGTCCGGAGCGACCGCGCAGTTACGCGGCACGCCCAGCGTGAAGCGCTGGGTGCGCGCGGATTGGACGGGAAACTCGGTCACGTCGGTCATGAGACGATGCTAAGCGCAGCGATGCCCTCGCCCTGCCCTCTGCGTCCACGGCGGCGCTTGTTTCGGGCGGTTCACCAGCGAGACGTTCGAGGCCGCGCCCTCGCATAGGCCCCCGATCGGGTCCGCCGATGCGCGGCCATCGGCTTTCGCCGCCGGGGAACACGCACGCGGCTATGGCAGGCGCGGCCGCGATCCCGATTCGTCGAGCGCCGCCGCCATCTCCGTGCGCGGCGCCTGCTGCCCGGTGAACAGCTCGACCTGGCCGTAGGCCTGATTCAGCAGCATCTGCAGACCGCTGACCACCGTGTGCCCGGCCCGGGCCACCGCCTCGGCCAGCGGGGTCGGCCACGGGTTGTAGATCGCGTCGAGCACCACCGGCGCCTCGGCCACCGCCGGGGCGACGACCGCGGCCGCCGTGGCCGGAATGGTGCTCACCACAGCGCCCGCCGCCGCGCAGATCGCGTGCAGCGGCCCGGTGTCGAATCCGGCGAGCGACGCGATCATGCCCAGTCGCTCGGCGAGTTCCAGCGCGCCGCGCGCCCGTCCGGCGTCGCGGGCGACCACGGTCACCGACTTCGCGCCCAGCTCCGACAACGCCAGCAGAGCGGGCCGCGCGGTGCCGCCCGCTCCCAGCACCACGGCATCGGTCAGGTCGGTGACACCGCCGCCGCGCAGCGCGCCGAGCACGCCGTCCACGTCGGTGCAGTCGGCCAGCCAGCCCGCGTCGCCGCGGACCAGGGTGTTGGCCGATCCGACCAGCACGGCCCGGTCGGTGCGCTCGTCCGCGTAGGCCAGCGCCGCTTCCTTGCCGGGCATGGTCACCGACAGCCCGACCCATTCCGGCCCGAGTCCGTCGACCAGTCCGGGCAGCTGTTCTGCCGAGCATTCGATGCGCTCGTAACTCCAGTTCAGTCCGAGCGCGCGATACGCGGCCAGATGCAGCTGTGGCGATCGCGAGTGCGCGATCGGCTTGCCGAGCACCGCCGCCTTGCGATCAGCGCCCACCGCTGTCCTTGGAACTGTCGAGGATGCCGCTGCGCTGTGCCCGCGCGATCAGGCGCAGATGCTCCTGATAATCGTCGGTGAACAGGGTGGTGCCCTGCTTGTCGACGGTGACGAAGTACAGCCACGGCCCCGCCTCCGGATTCTCCATGGCACGCAACGCGTTCAACGACGGCGCGGCGATCGGAGTCTTGGGCAGGCCGCGCATCGCGTAGGTGTTCCAGGCGGTTTCCTGAGCGCGGTCGGCGTCGGTGGTCGCCACCTCGGTGCGATCCAAGGCGTAGTTCACCGTCGAGTCGAACTGCAGCATCTGATCGGCCCGCAGCCGGTTCACGATCACCCGCGCCACTTTGCCCATGTCCTGGGGTTGCGCCTCACGTTCCACCAGCGAGGCGGCCACCAGCGTCTGATACGGCGTCAGTTTCGTGTCGGCGCCGGATTGCAGCAGTCCGGTGGATTCGTAGCTCTTCGCGCTCGCGGTCACCAACTGCCGCAGGATCTCCTGCGGTGTGGCGCTGGGATCGAAATCCCAGGTACCCGCGGCGATGAGGCCTTCCAGCTGCCTCGTCCGGTCCGGGCAGTCCTTGACACCCTGCATCGCCCACGCGGGCACCCCTAGCGCGGCCAGGTCCAGGCTCGCGCCCGCGGCATCGAGCTGTTCGTAGGTCACGCACTTCTGGTTGGCGCCGGTGCCGATGCAGCTGGCTTCCGCGATCTTGCGGTAGATGCCGTCGTAGCGCCCGCCGGTGTTCATGTCGTGCTGGTCGTGCAGCAGCCGCCCCTCGGAGACGACCAGATTGCCGACCCTGGACTGTTTGCTGACCAGCGTCGCCACCGCCTCCGCGGCGGGGCTCTGGCTGGGGATCGCGTAGAAGCCGGGCTGCACCGAGTTCATGTTCGAATTACGCACGGCCGCTTGGAAGAACGCGCCCGTGCTGGCCACGACACCGCGCTCGACCATGGTCGCGGCGATCTGCTGCGAGGTGTCGCCGGGATGCACCTGCACCACCACCAGCGGTCCCCCCGGCCCGGCGAAGTCTTTCGGCGGAGCCAGACTGCCGATGAACTTCATCCCGGCGAAGACGACGGCGCCTGCGAAGAGCAGCACGAAGACGCCCGCCACGACCCAGAGGGTGCGGCGGCGCTTCTTGCGCTCGGCGGCTTTACGCGAGGCGACCCGGGAGCGCTTACCGCGCTGCGAGCGGCCGGAGCGTTCGGGCTTGGCGCGTTTCGACTCCGCGCGTTCGGAGTCAGCGCGCTTCGAGCGGCGCGGCGCTTCCGCACGCGCGGCCCTCGGGCGCTGTCCGCCACGCCGCGGGGGCGGTGGTGGCGGTGCGGGCTCCGGCTCCTCCTCGTCGTCGACGTAACGGGGGATGACGGTGGTGTCGTCGTCGTAGTCGTCGTACCGGTCACCGTCGTACTCGCCCCAGGCCCGGTCGTCTCTCCGGTAACGCCGATCAGCTTCGCGCTGTCGGAACAGTTCCTCGGCCCGCGCCCACCGATCCGTCATGCATCGTCCTCGGGCGACGCAGGACGTCCCGCTTCCACCGACCTCAACACCGCACTCCGTTCGTCCAACCATCCTTGCAGGATCGACACGGCCGCCGCCTGATCGATCACCTGCCGCTGGCCACGCGCGCGAACTCCACTGTCCCGCAATGCACGTGCAGCTGACACCGTAGTCAAACGTTCGTCGGAAAGCCGGACCGGCACCGACCCGACAGCAGCCCGCAATCGCTCAGCGAATGCGCTGGCCAGCGTAGCCGCAGTGCCCTTCTCCCCGCGTAATGTCCGCGGCAATCCGACGATTACCTCGACTGCCTCGTACTCCCGCACAATTTCGGCAATTCTTTCGATATCGGGTGCGGGAGCCGATCGCCGAGACTGTTTCGCGCGCGGCACGGTCTCCACCGGGGTGGCGAGAATCCCGTCGGGATCGCTCGCGGCGACCCCGATCCGGACACTGCCGACGTCGACGCCGATCCGCCTGCCCCGACCGGGGTCGGTGGCCGGATGCGGCCGGTCGGCGCCGCGCTGCGCCGACCGCTCCGGTTCCGTTGGATCGCCCATCACCCGGCGAGTTCGGCCACCCGTGCCCGGACCGCGGCCAGGCCGGCCGGGATGCCGGAGGGGTCCGAGCCGGCGCCCTGCGCCATCTCCGGCTTGCCGCCGCCGCGTCCCGCGATGCTCGGGCCGAAGCTGCCGACCAGATCGCCCGCCTTGATGCCGAGCTCCTGAGCGGGCTTGTTCACCGCGACCACGAACGGCACCTTGCCCTCGGCGTTGCCGAGCAGCACCACCACGGCGGGCTCGCTGCCGAAGCGGCCACGGATGTCGGTGGCCAGGGTGCGCAGATCCCCCGCGGAGACGCCCTCCGGCGCGGCCACGGCGACCAGCAGCAGCCTGCCGATCCGCTCGGCCTCGTCGACGAATCTGCCCGCCGAGGACAGCACGGCGGCCATCTTCGTGCGCTCGAGCTCTTTCTCGGCCACCTTGAGCCGCTCCACCAGCTGCTCGACGCGCGCGGGCACCTCTTCGGAGGGCACCTTCAGCGCGGAGGCGACACCGGCCAGCAGCGCGCGCTCCTTGGCCAGGTACTTGTAGGAGTCCAAGCCGACGAACGCTTCCACGCGACGCACGCCGGAGCCGACCGACGACTCGCCGAGCACCGTGATCGGGCCGATCTGGGAGGAATGTTGCACGTGCGTGCCACCGCACAGCTCCATCGAGAACGGGCCGCCGATCTCCACCACGCGCACCTCGTTGCCGTAGTTCTCGCCGAACAGGGCCAGCGCGCCCATCTGCTTGGCCTTGGGCAGATCGGTGACGAAGGTGTTCACCGGGAAATCGGCGCCCACCGCGTCGTTGGAGACGGCCTCGATGTCGGCCTTCTGCTGCTCGGACAGCTGGCCCTGCCAGTTGAAGTCGAAGCGCAGGTAGCCCGGCTTGTTCAGCGAACCGGCCTGTACGGCGTTCGGACCGAGCACCTGCCGGAGGGCGGCATGCACCATGTGCGTGCCGGAATGGCCCTGCGTGGCGCCGCGCCGCCAGGCCGGGTCGGCCTGCGCGAGCACGACGTCGCCCTCGGTGACCTGGCCGTGCTCCACCGTGGTCTTGTGCACCCACAGCTTCTTGGCGATCTTCTGCACGTCGTTGACGCGCAGCTTCAGACCCGAGGAGGCGGTGATGGAGCCGCGGTCGGCGATCTGGCCGCCGGACTCGGCGTAGAGCGGGCTGCGGTCGAGGATGACCTCGACGTCCTGGCCGGCGGTCGCGGCAGGCACCCGGACGCCGTCGGCGATCAGGGCGAGCACGGTGGCCTCGGAGGTCAGCTCGTCGAAGCCGGTGAACTCGGTGGCGCCCCGGTCGACCAGTTCCTTGTAGATCGTCAGATCGGCGTGGGCGTGCTTGCGCGCCTGGGCGTCCTCCTTGGCGCGCTGGCGCTGCTCGGCCATGAGCGAGCGGAAGCCGTCCTCGTCGACCGACAGGCCGGCCTCGGCGGCCATCTCCAGCGTCAGATCGATCGGGAAGCCGTAGGTGTCGTGCAGGGTGAACGCGTCCGATCCCGCGATCGTGCTGCCGCCCCGCGCCTTCACCGCGGCGGCGGTGTTGTCGAAGAGGGTGGAGCCGGTGTTCAACGTCTTGAGGAACGCCGTCTCCTCGCCGACCGCGACGGTCTCGATGCGGCGGAAGTCGGTGGCCAGCTCCGGGTAGGACGGGGCCATCAGGTCGCTGACCACCTTCATGAACTCGCTCATCACCGGCTTCTCGGCGCCGAGCAGGCGGGCCGAGCGCACGATGCGGCGCAGCAGGCGGCGCAGCACGTACCCGCGGCCGTCGTTGCCCGGGTTCACGCCGTCGGCGATCAGCATGGCGGCGGTGCGGGCATGGTCGGCGATCACGCGGAAGCGCACGTCGTCCTCGTGCTGGACACCGTAGGAGCGTCCGGTCAGTTCTCCGGCCTTGTCGATGATCGGGCGCAGCAGGTCGGTCTCGTAGACGTTGTCCACGCCCTGCAGCAGCAGCGCGATGCGCTCGACGCCCATACCGGTGTCGATGTTCTTCTTCGGCAGCGACCCGACCGGCGGGTGCCCGAGCTTCGGGCTCAGCTCACCGCGGACGTCCTGCATGAACACCAGGTTCCAGATCTCGAGGTAGCGGTCCTCGTCGGCGACCGGTCCGCCGTCGCGGCCGTACTCGGGGCCGCGGTCGTAGTAGATCTCCGAGCAGGGGCCGCCCGGGCCGGGCACGCCCATGTCCCAGTAGTTGTCCTTGCCGTCGCGGAACTGGATGCGCTCCTCGGGGATGCCGGCGACCCGCTTCCAGATCTCGGCGGCCTCCGGGTCGTCCTGGTACACGGTGACCCAGATCCGCTCGGGATCGAACCCGTAACCGCCGTCGTCCTGCGGCTTGGAGATCAGCTCCCAGGCGAGGGTGATCGCCCCCTCCTTGAAGTAGTCACCGAAGGAGAAGTTGCCCGCCATCTGGAAGAACGTGTTGTGCCTCGTGGTGACGCCGACCTCTTCGATGTCGCCGGTCCGCACGCATTTCTGCACGCTGGTCGCCCGCGGGTACGGCGGCGCCTCCTGACCCAGGAAGTACGGCTTGAACTGGACCATGCCCGCGTTGACGAACAGCAGGTTCGGGTCGGCCAGGATCAGCGAGGCACTCGGCACCTCGGTATGGCCGGCACGGAGGAAATGGTCCAGGAAACGCCGTCGAATCTCGTGGGTCTGCACGAATACCCAGCCTACCGGTGCCGCGCACGCGAATTTTCATCGACCGGGCTCCGCGCGCGTCCCCGCGACCGGTCAGCGAACCCAGGCGCGCAGCGGCTCGCTGTCCAGCGTCATGCCCACGGGAGCAGGCAGTTCGACAGTCTTCCCGAACGCCCGCCGCACGGTCTTGCTGTACGCACCGTCTTCCGGCTCGCTGAACACGACCACCTCGCAGCTGTCCCGGTCCACCAGCAGGTAGACCGGGATACCGGTCTCGGCGTACGCGCGCGGCGTCTCGACCCGGTCCCGACGATCGGTGTCGGTGTCGTACGAGGTCACTTCCACAATCATGAGGACTTTCGCCGGGTCGGCCCATTCGCCTCACCTGCGAAACTCCCGTCGGGGGCGAACACCCCATCCGGACGCACCCGCCCCTTCCGGTACGACTCGACCTGCAAACCGCGCTCCGGATACAGCCACATCTCCGGCCGTTGCGGAACGAAATGGCGGGTCAACCAACGGATGACCTTCACCGATACCGACACAGTACGCCTGGTACTGGGCGGATCAGCCGCGGACGATGCGGCGCAGCTTGTCGACCCTGGGGCCGATCTCGCGTTCGTGGCCGTGGTCGGTGGGGTGGTAGTAGTCGACGCCGACCAGTTCGTCGGGCGGGTATTGCTGGGCGAGCACGCCGTCTTTGTCGTCGTGGGGGTATCTGTAGCCCTGCGCGTTGCCCAGCGCCGCCGCGCCGGGGTAGTGGCCGTCGCGCAGGTGGGGCGGGACGGGGCCCGCCTTGCCCGCCGCGACGTCGGCCATGGCGGCGCCGATCGCGGCCACAACGGCGCCGGACTTCGGAGCCGTGGCCAGGTGGATCGTTGCCTGCGCGAGCGCGAGGCGGCCTTCTGGCAGGCCGACCAGCTGCACCACCTGCGCGGCGGCGGTCGCGGTCTGCAACGCCATCGGGTCGGCCATGCCGATGTCCTCGCTCGCGTGGATCATCAGCCGTCGCGCGATGAAGCGCGGGTCCTCCCCCGCGCTCAGCATGCGGGCCAGGTAGTGCAGCGCGGCATCGACGTCCGACCCGCGGATGGACTTGATGAACGCGCTGATCACGTCGTAGTGCTGGTCGCCGGCACGGTCGTAGCGGACCGCGGCCTTGTCGACGCTGGCCTCGACCAGGTCCACGTCGACGGTGCCGTCGAGCGAGGATTCCGCGGATGCTTCCAGGGCGGTCAGCGCGCGGCGGGCGTCGCCGCCCGCGATCCGGACGATGTGGTCGAGCGCGGCGTCGGTCACGGTGTACTCGCCGCCGAGGCCGCGTGGATCGCCGATCGCGCGGCCGAGCACCTCGCGGATGTCGGCTTCGGTCAGCGACCGCAGCTGCAGCACCAGCGAGCGCGACAGCAGCGGCGACACCACCGAGAACGACGGGTTCTCGGTGGTCGCGCCGACGAGCAGCACGATGCGGTTCTCCACCGCGGCGAGCAGGGCGTCCTGCTGGGTCTTGGAGAAGCGGTGCACCTCGTCGATGAACAACACGGTCTGCTCGCCCGCCGACAGCCGCCGCCGCGCCATGTCGATGACCGCGCGCACCTCTTTGACCCCGGCCGAGAGCGCCGAGAGCGCTTCGAATCTACGGCCGGTGGCCTGGGAGATGAGCGAGGCGAGGGTGGTCTTCCCGGTGCCGGGCGGCCCGTACAGCAGCACCGACGCGGCGCCCGAACCCTCGATCAACCTGCGCAGCGGCGAGCCGGGCCCGAGCAGATGCTGCTGGCCGACCACTTCCTCCAGCGTGGCCGGGCGCATGCGCACGGCCAGCGGCGCGCCCGCGTCCCGGCGCACCACAGTGTCGATCGAATGCTCCGGGGGCACCGCGGCTCCGGGCACGTCGAACAAACCATCGCTCACGGCAGGAACGTTACCCAGGCGCACCGACAGCGCGACATGCTGTGGCGCGCCTGCGCGGTCCGCACCGGGAGCGGCACACGGAGTTGCGCGTCGCCGGTACTTCGGATGGGATCGGTACCCGTGACTGAAAACGCATCCGTTTCAGATCCCTCGTCCACTTTGCGCTTCGCTCGGCGCGTGCTTTTCCAGGGCAGCGCCGCCACCGCGACCGTGGTGCTGGCCGCCGGGCGCGCCGACGCCGCGACAACGGTGTTCCGCCACGGCGTCGCCTCGGGGGACCCGCTGCCCGACGGCGTGATCATCTGGACCCGCGTCACCGTCTCCGACGACGCGGCGCCTGGCTCGGGCCTGGGTGACCCGGCGACCGTCCGGTGGGAGATCGCCGCGGACGAGCGGTTCGCCTCGACCGCCGCGTCCGGCACCGTGACGACCTCGGCGGACTCCGACCACACGGTCAAGGTCGACGTTTCCGGCCTGGCTCCCGGCGTCGAGTACTTCTATCGGTTCAGCGCACTCGGCCAGACTTCGCCGGTGGGCCGCACCAGGACCGCTCCCGCCGCGGCCGACACACCGGACCGCCTTCGGTTCGGCGTGGTGTCGTGCGCGAACTGGGAGGCAGGCTACTTCGGCGCCTACCGCCATCTGGCCGCTCGCACCGACCTGGACGCGATCGTGCACCTGGGCGACTACATCTACGAGTACGGCCGCGGCAAGTACGGCGGCCGCGACGGCGCCGTGCGCGCGCACGATCCGGCCAACGAGATCGTCAGCCTGGCGGACTACCGCATCCGCCACGCCCAGTACAAGACCGACCCCGATCTGCTCGCCCTGCACGCCGCGCTGCCGTTCATCTGCACCTGGGACGACCACGAATCCGCGGACAACTCCTGGTCCGGCGGCGCGAACAACCACGATCCCGCCACCGAGGGCAGCTGGGCGGACCGGCGCGCCGTTTCCGCGCGGGCCTACCTGGAGTGGATGCCGGTCCGCGCGTCCGGCTCCGGCGCGGATGTGCGGATCTACCGCAGGCTGCGCTTCGGCACCCTGGCCGAACTCGCCATGCTGGATCTGCGCAGCTACCGCGACCAGGAGGCGAAGCCGGGGGCGAACTGGCGCGAGGCCGACAACCCGGCGCGCACCATCACCGGTAAGGCGCAGATGGAATGGCTCACCGCCGGCTTGGCCTCCGCTCCGGTGCGGTGGAAGCTGGTGGGTAACTCGGTCATGATCGCCCCGCTGGTGTTCCCGCCGCTCGAGCCCGCCACCACGGCGGCGATCACCAGCACCATGGGCCTCCCGCAGGCCGGCCCCTCGTTGAACGGCGACCAGTGGGACGGCTACACCGCCGACCGCACCCGGCTGTTCCGCGCCATCGTCGACCAGCAGATCTCCGACGTGCTGTTCCTGACCGGGGACATCCATTCCTCATGGGCCGCCGACCTGCCTCTGGACGCGGCGGGCTACCCGGGCGGCGCGACGGCGGGCGCCGAGTTCGTGGTGCCGTCGGTGACCTCGACCAGCATCGGCGACATGCTCCGGGCGAACTCCGCTCCGATCGCCGAATCGATCAAGACGGTCAACCGCCATTTGCGGTACGTCGAGTTGGATGCCCACGGCTACGGCGTCCTGGAGATCACCGCGGACCAGGCGCAGATGGACTGGTACTACCTGCTGAACGTGGCGGACCAGAACTCCGGTGTTCGCCATGGCGCATCGTTCGCCGTCCGCTCCGGGGGCCGGATCGAGCCGAGGCAGATCCCGCTCGGCTGAGCGCTGCCGTCGACCACTGGCGTCCTCCCCGGCACGCTACCGGCATTTCGGTGCCGGGACCGCACGACGATGCGCGTCCCGGTGCTGTGCCTGCGGGCGTCGACCACCTGGAGGCCGCCTTACTCGCACGCAGGGCGGGTGTCGCCGAGAGCGGCCTGATGCACGCGAACTCGACGCAGCGGGCTTACTCGCCCCAGCGTTCTTCCAGCCGCGCCGACACGTCCTCGGCGAAATCCCCCACGATGTCGTCTCCCGTGCACCGCGCGTCCTCGGCGAGCGCGGCCCAGCGGTTGATCAGCGCCGCCGAACGCGGCACCGAAAGGCCGTGCTCCCTGGCGGCGGCGATGCGGGCGTGGTCGGCGGGCAGGAACCAGTAGGTGGACAGCCAGACCCAGATCAACCGGGCTTCCAGGATGCGTTCGGCCAGCTGGTCGTCGTCGGCCAGCGCGGGCCACACGCCGACGACCTCCGCACGCCATGCCTCCACCATCTGGCGCGCCCGCTCCCGCGAGAGCTCGAGATCGCACAGGCAGCCGGGGAAGGACACCAGCGCGTAGGCGATGTCCAGGGTGGCGTCGCGGAATCCGCCCCACTCGTAGTCGAGGAAGCGAGCGCCCTCCTCGTTCAGGATCACATTGTCCGGGCAGAGGTCCGACGGGCTGAACGCGCGGAAGCGGCCCGCGGAGTACAGGCGGTTGCCGCGCACGATGCGCTCGGCGATCTCGCCGGGCACCTCGATGCCGAGCTCGCGCTCGAGCAGACCGGGCACCTCGGCGATCGCCGACTCGGCCTGCTGGGCGATGCCGTCGACCCGGTGCACCACATCGACCCGGCGCAGCAACGCGACGAAGTCGGCTTCGCGCCCGACCGTGGCGGCATGCATCCGGCCCAGCGCCTGGGCGAACGCCATCAGGGCGTTGCGGGTGGCGGGCTCGGCGCCGGAGCGGAGCACGGCGGTCAACAGGGAGTTCTCACCGAGGTCGCTGAGGATCAGCAGACGGTCGGGAAGGCTGTGGGCGATCAGGTACGCGCCCGGCCGGTGCTCCCGGCTCAACGCGGTGGTGAACTGATACGACACCGTTTCGCGCAGGAACGCGGAGTCGATGCTGGCGACCCCGGGCGCCAAGCCGCTGGTCCGGCGTTCCTGGGCGGCGCCGCGAACCTGCTTGATGATCAGGGTTCGCGGCAGCGAGAAGGCATTTTCCGCTACACGCACACGTAGGACCGTCGTCCTACCACTACCGCTGAGTTCGATCGGATCGCTCAGCTTTACCGGAGCACCCATTCGCTTTGTGAGCAACTGTTGCGCTGCGGACACGACTTCGGCGGCGCGTTCGGCCAATAGTGCGGTCATCGCCTCTCAAAGTACTCGCTCGGGGTCACTTCTAGCGAGCGGTTACACAACCTTTCCGCGTCGCTCGGCGTGTCCGCGGCACGGCCGGACGGCGCCCGCCGGTCGCTTGACACCTCCGCACCCGTCGGGTTTTGTCATCGTCAACTGCCCTGCGCCACACCGCAAACCAGTTGAGTGGAAAGGTCTACGCATGACCGAAACCCCGCCTCCCGCACCCAAACAATCAGCTGGCGGCGCTCCCTCCCAGAACGACGACGCACGCTCCGCCGCGCGGCCGGGGCAGCACGTGAACCCTGATCCGCAGGCTGCCGGCCCCAGGACAGGGCACGCCCCCCACGAGATGGCAGGCCCGGGCGGATACCCGCAGTACGAGGGGCCCGGCGCGACGCATTACGGCAACGAACCACCGCAGCAGGCCCCACCTGCCGGCATAGGCCACCCCGGTTACGGCCCGCAAGGCACCGGGCCGGGCTGGGCGCCCTCCGGTCCGGCGCCCGCCCAGGAGCCGGTCTACGGCTACCAGCAGGTGCCCACCGGTCCGGCCACCCTGGACGTGGGCCGGGCGCTCAGTTACGGCTGGGCGCGATTCCGGTCCAATCCGGGGCCGTGGGTGGGGGTGACCGCGGCGGGCCTGGTGATCTACCTGGCATTCGTGCTCGTCGTGCAGGTCGCCGACCCTACGACGATGCTGCCGCTGCTGCTCGTCTTCCTGGCGGTCATGGCCGCGATATGGCTGCTGCAGGCGGCGATGGTGCGTGGCGCACTGTATGAGACCGACGGCACGCCACCGCCTTTCGGCGCCTACTTCCGATTCGTCAACGCGGGCAACGTGCTGCTCACCGCACTGCTGGCGTTCACGCTGACCTTCCTCGGGTCGGCGCTGTGCCTGCTTCCCGGGTTGATCGCGGGATTGCTGTGCGTGTTCTCGCTGCACTTCGTCGTCGATCAGGACCAGGGTCCCTTCGAGGCGCTGAAGTCCAGCTTCACGCTGGTGGTCGCCAACGCGTGGCAGGTGCTCCTGCTCGCGCTGGCGGTGCTGGTGATCACGTTCCTGGGGCTGCTGCTGTGCGGGTTGGGGCTGTTGGTCGCGGGCCCGGTCGCCGTGATCGCGGTGACCTACGCCTACCGAGTGCTCACCGGAGGCATCGTCGCCGCGGCGTGACGCAGGGTCACTTCTCGATCAGTGAGCGCATGCCGATCCAGCGCTTGAACCGTTCCACCGGACCGGCCTCGCTGCCCGCGCGCGGCCGGAGCTGGAGCACGATGATCCCGGCCACGATGATGCCTGCCATGTTCACCGCCAACTGCCCCGCGGACAGGAACGCCACCCGCCACTCCCCCAGGGTCGCCGCGACCACGGCGAAGCCGGCCGCGGGCACGGTGGTCACCGAGATGAACACCCCGACCAGCGCGGCCGATTTCGCGGTCACCAGCGACAGCATGCCCGCCGCGCCCGCGAGCAGCGCGACGACCAGGGAGAACGGCCCCACCTGATAGATGAAGTCGACCTGCTCGACGCTGCTCACCCCGTCCATGGTGATCCAGCCGACCTGCTCCCACACCAGCGTCGCGAGCAAGGTCACCATCATCGCCACCGGAAACCCGACGGCGAGCGCGATGGCCGAGCGACGGGCGAGCCCGAAGTCTTTGCGCGCCAGCGCCACCGCGAACGCCGCCAGCGGGCCGAACTCCGGCCCCACCACCATCGCGCCGACGATCGTCACCGGCGAATCGGTCGCGACACCTACGGCCGCGAGCAGGCACGCGATGGTCAAGAACGCCAGAAACGTCGCGTTGAGCCTCGACTCCTCGTGCGTCTGTGCGACCAGTTCCTCCCACACCACCGCGTCGCTCGGATCACCGGGCGCCTCGTGCACCGCGCGCTCGCCCGCCTCCGACAGGACCGTCTCGACCGGCGTGAGCGTCATCCCGCCGGATCGGCAGACGCCGAGAGCGGTCAGGTCCTCGAGCACGTCGTTGGCAGCCTCACGAGCCACGTCCGCTTGCACCAGATCGCCCTTCGGCTCCAGCGCGATGCCGCGGGCCAGGGTCACATGCGTGACCCCCGGATCGGCGGCGAGCACCGCGAGCACCTCGTCGGTGAGTTCGGGCGGGCTGATCAGGCGCAAGTGCAGCAACGGGTTCCTCGCGGTCGGGCAGACGGAGCTGACCAGAAGGTACCGTCCGGGTGAGCGCTCCGCTACGACGCGGCCTCGGCGTGCTCGCCCTTCTTCTGCTCCGGCTTGACGTCCAGACCCGCCTCTTTGCGCTGCAGCTCGCTGATCGGCGCGGGCGCGTCGGTCAGCGGATCGACGCCGCCGCCGGTCTTCGGGAACGCGATGACCTCACGGATCGAGTCCTCGCCCGCCAGCAGTGCGGTGACCCGGTCCCAGCCGAAGGCGATGCCGCCGTGCGGCGGCGCGCCGAAGGCGAAGGCGTCGAGCAGGAAGCCGAACTGCTCCTGGGCTTCCTCCGGCGTGATGCCCATCACGTCGAAGACACGTTCCTGCACGTCACGACGGTGGATACGAATCGAGCCGCCGCCGATCTCGTTGCCGTTGCAGACGATGTCGTAGGCGTAGGCCAGCGCCGAGCCCGGATCGGTGTCGAATGTGTCCAGCGACTCCGGCTTCGGCGAGGTGAACGCGTGATGCACGGCGGTCCAGGCGGAGTGGCCGACCGCCACGTCACCGCTCGCGGTCGCCTCGACGGTCGGCTCGAACAGCGGCGCGTCCACGATCCACACGAACGACCAGGCGTCCTCGTCGATGAGACCGACCTTGCGGGCGATCTCGACCCGCGCCGCGCCGAGCAGCGCGCGCTGCGCCTTCGCGGCGCCCGCCGCGAAGAACACGCAGTCACCCGGCACCGCGCCGACGTGCTTGGCCAAGCCGTCGCGCTCGGCCTCGCTGAGGTTCTTGGCGACCGGGCCGCCCAGAGTGCCGTCCTCGTTCACCAGCACGTACGCCAAGCCCTTGGCGCCGCGCTGCTTGGCCCATTCCTGCCACGCGTCGAGCTGCCGCCGTGGCTGGCCCGCGCCGCCCGGCATCACCACCGCGCCCACGTAGGGCGCCTGGAACACCCGGAACGGGGTGTCCTTGAAGTAATCGGTGCACTCGGTGATCTCCACACCGAAGCGCAAGTCGGGCTTGTCGCTGCCGAAACGGCGCATGGCCTCGGCGTAGGTCATGTGCGGGATCGGGGTCGGGATCTCGTAGCCGATCAGCTTCCACAACGCGACCAGGATCTCCTCGGCCAGCAGGATCACGTCCTCCTGGCGCACGAAGCTCATCTCGATGTCGAGCTGGGTGAACTCGGGCTGCCGGTCGGCACGGAAGTCCTCGTCGCGGTAGCAGCGCGCGATCTGGAAGTAGCGCTCGATGCCGCCGACCATGAGCAGCTGCTTGAACAGCTGCGGGCTCTGCGGAAGGGCGTAGAAGCTACCCGGCTGCAGGCGCGCCGGCACCACGAAGTCGCGCGCGCCCTCGGGGGTGGACCTGGTCAGCGTCGGGGTCTCCACCTCGACGAATTCGTGGCGGGCGAGCACCTCGCGGGCGGCCGCGTTGACCTTGGACCGCAGCCGGATGGCATGCGCGGGGCCTTCGCGGCGCAGATCCAGGTAGCGGTGCTTCAGGCGCGCTTCCTCGCCGGGCTGCTCGTCCAGCTGGAAGGGCAGCGGGGCGCTCTCGTTCAGCACCTCGAGTTCGGCGACGTTCACTTCGATGGCGCCGGTGGGCAGTTCCGGGTTCTCGTTGCCGCTGGGCCGCGGTTCGACGGTGCCGGTGACGCGCACGCAGTACTCCGCGCGCAGCCGGTGGGCCTGCGCGGCGGGTTCGCCCTCGCGGAACACCGCCTGGGCCACGCCGGACGCGTCACGCAGATCGATGAAGATCACCCCACCGTGGTCACGCCGCCGGGCCACCCAGCCGGTGAGAGTGACGGTCTGACCGGCATGCTCGCTTCGCAGCGAACCAGCCAAGTGGGTGCGCAGCACGGGGTTCCTTTCGACGACTCTGGCACCGGCGCGGTGTGACCAGGTGCGAGTCCATCGTAGTGAGACACATTCGGTGAGTGGAAACCGATATCGACGCGCCCGTGCCAAGCTGTATCCGAGGGAGTGTGAACCGGGGGCCCGGACCGCCGCGGGTTGGGTGACCCCGGGGGACGAGCGAGAAAGCGACGACGATGACCTTCAACGAGGGCATGCAGATCGACCCCGACCGGGTTTCGTCCGGCGGTCCCGGCATGGGCGGCAAGCTCGCGCTGGGCGGCGGCGCGGGCGGGCTCATCGTGCTGGTGCTGGCGCTGCTGCTGGGTGGCGACCCCGGATCCATCCTCGGCAGCTTCACCGGCGCGCAGGACCAGAGCCAGACGCAGCCGGGCACGGCAGGCACGCCGAGCCACTGCAAGACCGGCGCGGACGCCAACAGATACGTCGACTGCCGGGTGGCACTCACCGCGCAGAGCCTGGACGCCGTGTGGTCGGCCGAGCTGCCGAAGCAAGCGGGCAAACGCTATTCGCAGCCGAAGGTCGTGCTCTTCTCCGGAGCCACCTCGACCGGATGCGGCAACGCCACCAGCGAGGTGGGACCGTTCTACTGCCCGGCCGACCGGACCGCCTACTTCGACACCAGCTTCTTCCAGGAACTGGTGGATCGCTTCGGTTCCAGTGGCGGCCCGCTGGCGCAGGAATACGTCGTGGCGCACGAGATCGGCCATCACATCCAGAACCTGCTCGGTGACATCGGCCGCGCGCAGCGCGATCCCAGGGGCGCGAACTCCGACGCGGTGCGCACCGAATTGCAGGCCGACTGCTACGCGGGCATCTGGGCGCACTTCGCGGACAAGCAACCCGCGCCGGGCAGCGACCAGCCGTTCCTGAAACCGCTGTCGGACAAGGACGTCAACGACGCGCTGTCGGCGGCCGCCGCGGTCGGCGACGACCGCATCCAGCGCGCCGCGCAGGGCCGGGTGAATCCCGAAGCGTGGACCCACGGTTCGTCCGATCAGCGGCAGAAGTGGTTCCTCACCGGCTACAAGACCGGTCAGGTCCGCGCCTGTGACACGTATTCGGCGCCGGACCTGAACAACCCGTCCGGCCTGCGATAGCAGCGGATCCGAGCGATACAGCGCGCCGACTCCCGCCGAGGGTCGGCGCGCTGTCATGATCTACGGCAGTTCGCCTGTGCCGCAGGTGGACACGGACAGCACCGGAAGATGGGATCGATGCGAGTAACGAAAGCCGTTCTGCTGGTTGTGACGCTGATCGTCGCGGTGGGCTCGGGCGCCGCGACGGCCGACCCGGCACTGGATCGCCCCAGCGCGCTACCGCCGATCGCCGCGCCGCTGGCGCTGTTCACGCTGACCACCATTCCCGACGGTTGGCAGACGCGGACGGATCTGCGCCCGCAGCTGGAGATCTTCGCCGACGGCAGGGCGGTGAGCAGCCCCGACGCGGTGGCCGCCGAGCGTCGTCCCGAGACTCCGCCGAAGCGGATCGACGGGCATATCCCCTCCGACGTGCTCAGCGCGGCGCTGGCCGAGACCAAGGCGCTGGCCACGGCGGACCTGGGCGTGCCGAAGGCCACGGACCAGAGCAGCCGGATCATCGACCTCATGCCGCAGTCGCCGTCGGACGACGTGCACCTGGTGGTGTACTCGCCGGACACCACCGAGGGGCTCGGCGCGGAGCAGCAGGCCGCACGCAAACGCTTCGCCGACCTCTACCGGAAATTGATCGACTCGTTCGTGCAGGACAACTGAGACTCTCGTCGTCACCCGGCCCGGCGGCGGTGATCCGTTCGGGCCGGGTACGGCGCCCGGCCCGCTCGGCGTCGCGTCAGAACTGGTCCTGCTCGTAGTCGGAGCTGATGATCTCGTCCGAGTGCGTGGCACCGATGACATCCGGCGTCGACTCGCCCAGGGGGCCGGTGAGGTCGTCGTTGCCGGTGGGGCTCGAGTAGGGCTGCACCGTGCGCGAGTGTTCCTCGTCGTTGGCGCGCTGCCCCGCCGCGCCGGCCGGGCCGCCCATGAAGCTGCTCGATCCGGCGGGGGTCGTACCGGCCGGTGTGCCGGTACCGAGCGACGTGCCCGGTACACCGGAGACCGGCCGGATCGGCGGGACAGTGGTGCCGGGCAGGCCGCTGGCTTTGGGAACCGACGGCGTGCTCGGGCTGCCGGGACGGCCGGGGCTGCTGCCCAGCAGACTGCTGGGCGTGCCGTGGCTGGTGCTCGGACTGTGCGGGGTGCTGTGCACCGACGACGGCGTGGTCGTGGGCGACGTGGTTCCCGGCGTGGCGGAGTCCAGGCCCGCCGCCTTGGTCGCGGTGTCCGAAGCGGTGGACTGCGCCTGCTCCAGGATCGGTTGGCCGACGTTCTCGGCCAGAGCCTGGGCGACCTCCTGCGGCGCGGGCCCGCCTCCCGGCGCGACCAGCTGCTGCACCATCCCGCTGAGCTCGGCGGTCTTACCCGCCAGGTCACCGCGGGTGGCGTTGACCACGCCGACGGCCTGACCGAGGTGTTCGGTGGCCGACGCCATCAGCGTCGCCTGGGCGGGCGGGGTGAGGATCACCGGCGCGAGCGCGGTGGCCTGGGTGGCGAACGACGACGCGATGCCGAGCAATTGCGCGTTGCCCTGCTGCACCACCGCGGCGGCCCGCTGTGTGAGTTCGGAGATGTCGATGCCCCGCTGGCTGGTCTCCTGCCCCTGCACATTCGCCTGCTGACTCGCCGCCTGGGCGTTGCGCGCGGCCTGGCTCTGCCACAACTGCTCGACCGTGCTCATGCTGCCCTTGCCCACCTGCATGGCCATCTCGATGACCTTGGAGGACTGGCTGAGGATCGCGGTCGGGTCGAACGCGCCGATGACGCCGGTGCCGAAACTGCTCAGCAGGTCCAGGATCGGCTTCATCAACACGTCGACGCCGGGCAGCGCGGGCACCGCGACGCCCTGCAGCAGGGCGGCCACCGGATCGGCGGGCAAAGCGGGCAGCGAGCCGGCCGCGGCCGCCGCCTGATTCACCGTGCTGGCGATCGCGCTCGGCGCGGCGGCGAGCGCGCCGTTCAGCACGCCGTTCGCCTGATCGAGCGCCGTCTCGATCGCGGGTGCCGCGACCTGGTCGAACGCGGTGTTCGTGTCCCCGAGCAGCGCCGAGGCCTGATGCGCGACGCCGTGCGCGTCCTCGGCGCTCGGCGCGCCGTTCAGTCCGGGCAGACCGGCGGGCACGGTGGCCGACTGCTGATCCTCGGAGATCTTGCGCGACAGCACGAACGCGGGCGGCTCGATGGGGGGAAGGTCTTCGGGCAACTGCGGCAGCGGCAGGTCGAGCACCGCCTGGGCCGGTGTCTGCTGCAGCGCGTCGAGCACGGCCTGCTGGCCGATGGCGACGTTCTGCTCGGCCGCGTGCGCGACCGCCTCGTCCTGCGGCGCGATGAGGCCGCTGTCCAGTGGTCTCATACCGCGCCCCCGATCTGGCCCGCGATGGACCCGAGCGCACCGGCGTTGGACCAGTCCACGGCGTCGTACGCGGCGGCGGCGCTGAACGCCGAGTCGGACAGCTTGGCGTACTTGGCGGACAGATCGTTGATGTCCTTGGCCTGCAGCACTTGCGCCGCGGCGAACATCGCCAGGTAGTCCGCCCCGATCAAACCGAAGACCGGCACGAGCGCCGAAACGTTCTTCACCGCGTCGAAATTGCCCGCCCCCGCGAGATCACCGGCGATACCGGCGTTCGTGGCGGCAAACGCCCGGACCGCTTCGGTCTCTACCGAGAGATCACTCATCGAGTTGCCCCCCAAATCGTCGTACAGATCCGCGTCATGCAGTTTTCGAATCCGCCTACCCTGCCGAATCGGCAAGGGCCGCTACGGATGCGCTCAATATAGCGGACCAGACCGGCATGTTTCGAGCCCGAACGCGCCGCAGGACCGGGCGAACCGGACCGAACTGGAACGTGTTGCAAATTAGAACAAGTTCTATATTCTCTGTCCCATGAAGGTCGCAGTGACCGGCGCAGCCGGCTACCTTGGCACGAATCTGCTCCGCCTCCTCACCGAGCGCGGTCACCAGGTCACGGCCGTCGATCGGGCCGTTCCCGCCGAGCCGGCGGCGCCCGGCGTCACCTGGGTGCGCGGCGACGTGCTCGACCCGGCGTCGATGCGCGCCGCGCTGGACGGCGCCGAGGTGGTCTACCACCTGGTCGCGGTGATCACCCTGGCCGAGAAGAACGATCTCGCCTGGCGGGTGAACACCGAGGGGGTGCGCGTTGTCGCCGAAGCGGCGCTGGCGGTCGGCGCGCGCAGGATGGTGCACGCCAGCTCGATCCACGCGTTCGACCAGTACAGCTGCGGCGGCCGGATCGACGAGAACGCGCCGCGCTCGACCGACCCGGCGCTTCCCGTCTACGACCGCTCGAAATGGGCGGGCGAGGTGGCGCTGCGCAAGGTGATCGACCAGGGACTCGACGCCGTGCTGTGCAATCCCACCGGCGTCTTCGGCCCGCTGGACTACGGCAAGCCGCTGTCCCGCATCAACCGGACGCTCAGGGACGCGGCGCTCGGACGCGTGCCCGCCATGATCGGCGGCGGATTCGACCTGGTGGACGTGCGCGATGTCGCCGAGGGCCTGGCACTGGCCTGCGAGCACGGCCGCACGGGCGAGAACTACCTGCTCGGCGGCTCGATGATCTCGATGCTCGAGCTGTGCCGCGTCGCCGCGACCCACGGCGGCAAGCGCGGCCCGAGGTTCGCCATCTCCCCCAAGCTCGTGTCCGGCGTCATCCCGGTGCTCGCGCCGATCGGCAAGCTGTTCAACTCCGACATCGTCTCCAAGGCGGCGCTCGGCGCGCTGATCGCCGCCCCGGTCGTCGACCACGGCAAGGCCGAGCGCGAGCTCGGCTACCGGCCGCGCCCGCTCGACGACACGGTGCGCGACCTGGTCGCCTTCTTCGCCGACCCGGCGGCGCTCACTCCTCCCGGCGCCAAGCAGATCGCTTGACAGTCGCTAGAACACATGTTCGACTGAGGGGGTGCGGTGGCAAAGCCAGACCCTGGACGCCGAGGACGGCGCCTTGCCCGGGTTGTCCCGGGCCGGTCTGGTGCGCACCGTGCGGACACCGGAGTTCGAGGGCATCACGTTCCACGAGGTGCTGTGCAAGAGCGCGCTGAACCGGGTGCCCGAAGGCGCGAACGTGCCGTTCCAGTGGACCGTCAATCCGATGCGGGGCTGTTCGCACGCCTGCCGCTACTGTTTCGCGCGCGGCACGCACGAATACCTGGACCTGGACGCGGGCCGGGACTTCGACTCGCAGATCGTGGTGAAGACCAATGTCGCCGCGGTGCTGCGCAAGGAGCTCGGCAGGCGGTCATGGCGCCGCGAGCCGGTGGCGCTGGGCACCAACACCGATCCCTATCAGCGCGCCGAGGGGCGATATCGGTTGATGCCGGGCATCATTCGCGCGCTGACCGAATCCGGCACCCCCTTCTCCATCCTCACCAAAGGCACCTTGCTGCGCCGGGATCTGCCTTTGCTCACCGCCGCGGCGGGGCAGGTGCGGGTGAGCCTGGCGGTGTCGATCGCGATCCTAGACGAGGATCTGCACCGGAGCCTGGAGCCGGGCACGCCGTCGCCCCGGGCCCGGCTGGAGTTGGTGCGCGCGCTCACCGACGCGGGGTTCGCGGTGAACGTCCTGGTCGCACCGGTCATTCCCTGCCTCACCGACGGCCGCGCCCACTTGGACGCGATCTTCGGCGCGATCGCCGAGGCGGGGGCGGAATCGGCGGTCGCGTTCCCCATGCACCTGCGCGGCAGCACCAGGGGCTGGTTCCTGTCCTGGCTGGCCGAGCACCATCCGGCGCTGCTGCGCCGCTACCGCCAGCTGTACCGGCACGGCGCCTACGTCACCCCGGAGTACTCCGCCTGGCTGCGCTCCCGGGTCACTCCGCTGCTGGCGGAACACGGTTTGACGGCGCGCGGGCGACCCGAACCGGAGACACGAACCGAAACCGCACCCACGAGCGACGCGCAGCTGGCATTGTTCGCCTGACGCGGGCAACCGCCGAATCTCGCCGGTCCGCGCGCTTCACGGGCGCGCACCGCGTTCGACGGAGTAGTTTGGCGATGGCACCTCTCAGCGACGAGGAAGTGAAGCAGGCATATGGTTTCACACCAAAACGATGTCGGCACAGCTAAATTGGAAAAGGTTGTCATTCGGTTCGCCGGGGACTCCGGCGACGGAATGCAGCTGACCGGCGATCGCTTCACCCACGAGGCCGCCGCCTTCGGCAACGACCTGGCCACCCAGCCCAACTTCCCCGCCGAGATCCGCGCGCCCCAGGGCACGCTGCCCGGCGTCTCGTCGTTCCAGATCCAGATCGCCGACTACGACATCCTCACCGCGGGTGACCAGCCCGACGTGCTGGTCGCGATGAACCCCGCCGCGCTCAGGGCGAACCTGGAGGACCTCCCGCGCGGCGCCACCGTCATCGTCAACACCGACGAGTTCACCAAGCGGGCGCTCGCCAAGGTGGGTTACGCCGCCGATCCGCTGGCCGACGAGACGCTGTCGGACTTCGTGGTCCACCGGGTCCCGATGACCTCGCTCACCCTGGGCGCGACCGAGTCCACCGGAGTCGGCAAGAAGGACGCCCAGCGCGCGAAGAACATGTTCGCCCTCGGTCTGCTGTCCTGGATGTACGGGCGCCCGATCGGCGGCACCGAGCAGTTCATGCGGGAGAAGTTCGCGACCAAGCCCGACATCGCCGAAGCCAACATCCTGGCCTTCCGCGCGGGCTGGAACTACGGCGAGACCACCGAGAGCTTCGCCACCACCTACGAGATCGCTCCCGCCAAGCTTCCGCCGGGCACCTATCGGCAGATCACCGGCAACACCGCGCTCGCGTACGGCCTGATCACCGCCGGTCAGCTCGCCGGGCTGCCGGTCTTCCTCGGCACCTACCCCATCACGCCGGCCTCCGACATCCTGCACGAGCTGAGCAAGCACAAGAATTTCGGCGTCACGACCTTCCAGGCCGAGGACGAGATCGCGGGCATCGGCGCGGCGCTGGGCGCGGCGCTCGGCGGTTCGCTCGGCGTCACCAGCACATCCGGCCCCGGGCTCGCGCTCAAGAGCGAGACCATCGGCCTCGCGGTGATGACGGAGCTGCCGTTGGTGGTGATCGATGTGCAGCGCGGCGGTCCGTCGACCGGACTGCCGACCAAGACCGAGCAGGCCGACCTGTTGCAGGCGCTCTACGGTCGCAACGGCGAGTCACCGGTGGTGGTGCTCGCGCCCCGCTCCCCCGCCGACTGCTTCGCCACCGCGGTCGAAGCCGCGCGCATCGCCCTCACCTACCGCACTCCGGTGCTGCTGCTGTCCGACGGTGCGATCGCGAACGGGTCCGAACCGTGGTCCATCCCGCGCGTGGCGGAGCTGGAACCCATCGACCCGGCGTTCGAACCGGAAGGCGACGACAGCGATCCGTTCCAGCCGTACGCACGCGACCCCGACACGCTCGCCCGCCCGCTCGCCGTCCCCGGCACGAAGGGCCGCGCCCACCGCATCGGCGGTCTGGAGAAGGCGGACGGCAGCGGCAACATCTCCTACGACCCGGCCAACCACGAACTCATGGTCCGCCTGCGCCGAGCCAAAATCGACGGCATCGAGGTGCCCGATCTCGTGGTGGACGATCCGGATGGCACGGCCGAGCTGCTGCTGATCGGCTGGGGCAGTTCCTACGGTCCGATCGGCGAGGCGTGCCGGCGCGCGCGGCGGCGCGGTGTGCCGGTCGCCCAAACGCATCTGCGGCATCTGAATCCTCTGCCCGCCAATCTCGGTGACGTGCTGCGCCGCTATCGCGTCGTGGTCGCGCCGGAGATGAACGGCGGCCAGCTGGCCATGCTGCTGCGAGCGAAGTACCTGGTCGACGTGCGGCCGTGGACGAAGATCGCGGGCACGGCGTTCTCCGCCCAGGAACTGGTCGGGGTCATCGACGCGGCGCTGGACGGGTCGATCGAGGAGCTGGAACAGAACAAGGTGTTCGCCGCGAAGGCGAGGGCCACATATCGAACGCTGCCGGACGAAGTCCGTCCACAGCCCTGTGCCGGGCCGAGCGCAGGCGAGGCAGCCACATATCGAACGCTGCCGGACGAAGTCCGTCCACAGCCCTGTGCCGGGCCGAGCGCAGGCGAGGCAGCCACGTATCGAACGCTGCCGGACGAAGTCCGTCCACAGCCCTGTGCCGGGCCGAGCGCAGGCGAGGCAGCCACGTACCGGATGGCTGGGGGTAACGCATGACCATCGTGGAAACCGCACTGGTCGGCACCGACCTGGGACTGACCGGAGTCTCCGGGGTGCCGTCGGCGGACGGACCGCAGAAGGTGAAGGACTTCACCTCCGACCAGGAAGTACGCTGGTGCCCCGGCTGTGGCGACTACGTGATCCTGGCGACGGTGCGCGGCTTCCTCGCCGAACTCGGATTGCGCCGCGAGAACCTGATGTTCGTGTCCGGGATCGGCTGCTCGAGTCGCTTCCCGTACTACTTGGAGGCCTACGGGATCCACTCCATCCACGGTCGCGCGCCCGCGATCGCGACCGGCTTGGCGGTCAGCAGGCCGGACCTGTCGGTGTGGGTGGTGACCGGTGACGGCGACGCGCTGTCCATCGGCGGCAACCACCTCATCCACGCGCTGCGCCGCAACGTGAACATGACCATCCTGCTGTTCAACAACCGCATCTACGGCTTGACCAAGGGCCAGTACTCGCCCACCTCGGAGCAGGGCAAGATCACCAAGTCCACCCCGATGGGCTCGGTGGACCACCCGTTCAACACCCTGTCGGTGGCGCTGGGAGCGGAAGCCACCTTCGCCGCCCGCGCCCTGGACTCCGATCGTGCGGGACTGACCGAAGTGCTGCGCGCCGCCGCCGAGCACCGCGGCACGTCGTTCGTGGAGATCCTGCAGGACTGCCCGATCTTCAACGATGGCTCGTTCGACGTGCTGCGCCGCGACAACGCCGCGGACCATCTCATCCCGCTGCGGCACGGCGAGCCGATCCGCTTCGGGGCCGAGGGGGAATTCGCGGTTGTGCGCCGTGGTTTCGGGCTCGCGGTCGCACGCGCCGACAGCGTCGCGGAGTCCGACATCGTGGTGCACGACGCCTACGCCGACGACCCGGAGTACGCCTACGCGCTGTCGCGGTTGTCCGATCAAGGGCTCGAGCATGTCGTCACGGGCATCTTCCGCAGCGTCAGCCGGCCGACCTACGACGACGCGGTGCGCTACCAGACCGAGACGGCGCGGGAACGGAAACCGGTCGGTCCGGAATCGCTGCAGTCGCTGCTCACCGGCTCCGAGACCTGGACGGTCGAATAGCGGGCCCCGCGCCTGCTCCGCGGGGCCGGTCAAGCTCGCTTGGCGAAACCGAGGTCGATGACGGCGTCGCGCTCCTGCTCCAGCTCGGCGACCGAGGCGTCGATCCGGGCGCGGGCCTGCTCATCGATCGTCAGCCCGGGCACGATGGTGTACTCGCCGTTCGCGCAGGTGACCGGGAACGAGCTGATCAGCCCTTCGGGCACACCGTAGGAGCCGTCCGATGGCACGGCCATGGACACCCAGTCGCCGTCGCGGGTGCCGCGCACCCAGTCGTGGATGTGATCGATCGCGGCGCTGGCCGCACTCGCCGCCGAGGACGCGCCGCGGGCCTGGATGATGGCGGTGCCGCGCTGCTGCACGGTGGGCACGAACTCCTCGGTCAGCCACGCCGGATCGCCGACGAGGTCGAGGGCGGGACGTCCCGCGATGGTGGCGTGCGCGATGTCGGGGTACTGCGTCGCCGAGTGATTGCCCCAGATCGCGACCCGCGCGATGGCGGCGGCGGGCGCACCGGTCCGCTTGGCCAGTTGCGCGATGGCGCGATTGTGATCCAGACGGGTCATGGCGGTGAAACGCTCGGCGGGCACGTCCGGCGCGTTGCTCATGGCGATGAAGGCGTTGGTGTTGGCCGGATTGCCGATCACGAGCACCTTCACGTCGTCGGCGGCGCTGGCGTTGATCGCGGCGCCCTGCTCGGTGAAGATCGCGCCGTTGGCGGCGAGCAGGTCCGCACGTTCCATCCCGGCGGTGCGCGGCCGTGCGCCGACCAGCAGGGCGATGTCGGCGCCCGCGAAACCGATCCACGGATCGTCGCTGATGTCGACGGAATCCAGCAGCCCGAACGCGCCGTCTTCCAGTTCCATCGCCACGCCCTCCAGCGACGCCACCGCGGCGGGAACTTCCAGCAGCCGTAGACGCACGCGCGTGTCGGGGCCGAGCATCGCGCCGGAGGCGATCCGGAACAGCATGCCGTAGGCGATCTGGCCCGCGGCTCCGGTCACGGTGACGGTCACGGTCCCAGCGGCGGTGCTCACGAACGAACTCCTTGCGATCGGCGGACTTCTGCTGCCCACCCTAACCACTCTCACCGCGACCGAACGCCCACGGTGAGCTACGCGACAGTGCCGCGCGCGCGGTCCCCGAGGACAACCGCGGCAAGGTCAGCCGAGCGTGGCGACCTCGCTGTCGGTGAGCACGATCGGCGACACCGCGTCCTTGGCGCGCGCCAGCCGCACGGCGCGATACAGCGGCCGCTCCTCCAGCCCGGCATCTCGTGCCTCGGCCCGCAATTGCTGCACCAGCATCTCCGAAACCGCTACCGCCGCGGCCAATTGACTGGCGGCGAGCGCGTCCGCGAGCCTGCGCAAACCGAGCAGATGCATTTCGCGGCCGCTGCCCGCGTCGGTGTACATGGCCAGCGGAACGACCTGCGACACCTCCCCCGCGGTGACCCGCAGGGCGATCCGGCTCAACCGGGCCGGGAACACCAGGACTTCGACCCCGGTGGCCGCCGACATCTCCACCCGCCGCTCGCCGAACAGCCTGCGCGCGTGAATCACCGTGCCCTTCAACCACATTCGCCGCCGGCGCAGCGCGACGGCGTACAGGACGGTCGGCGCGCCGACGACGACGCCGACGGCGGCCGCGATCGGCCAGCTCACCACGGTCGCGGCCAGCAATGCCGCGCCGAGCCCGATGCCCGACGCGGCCAGCGCGAGGCGGCGCAGCATCGGCGCGTACAACTCGGGCGCGACCAGATCGAGGCCCACCGGCGCGATCGCCTGCTGGTCATCAGAATTCGTGGACACTGCTCCGCCCTCTCGCGACTCCGGCGGCGGTGGTGCGCGCGCCGGTCACGCTACCGCTCCCGTCGCCCGGCCGGCCACGGGTTCGACGCACAGTACCGTGCGGTCGGCGGTCGCGCCGCGAAACCCGGCGCGTACCCGCCACCGCGCTACCCGGCCAGCGACTCCCGGATCACGCCGACCACCTCCGGCAGCGGAATCTGCCGCTGGTCACCGGTCGCCATGTCCTTGAGCCCGATGGTGTTCTCCGCGAGATCGCGATCGCCGAGCACGAGGGTGAACTTCGCCCCGGAGCGGTCGGCCGCCTTCATCGCGCCCTTCACACCGCGTCCGCCGTAGGCCAGATCGACCCGGACGCCCGCCGCGCGCAACTGGGCGGCCACCACCACCAGCCGCTGCTTGGCGGCGTCGCCCAGCGGCACGCCGAACACCTCGCAGCGCGCCGGGTTGCCCGCCGACTTGCCCTCGGCCGTCAGCGCCAGCATGGTCCGGTCCACGCCGAGGCCGAACCCGATACCCGACAGCGGCTGCCCGCCGAGTTCGGCCATGAGACCGTCGTAGCGGCCACCGCCGCCGATGCCGGACTGCGCGCCGAGACCGTCGTGCACGAACTCGAAGGTGGTCTTGGTGTAGTAGTCGAGGCCGCGCACCATGCGGGGGTTCACCACGTACGGCACACCGAGCGCTTCCAGGTGGCCGAGCACCTGCTCGAAGTGCGCCTTGGCCGACTCCGACAGGTGATCGATCATCAGCGGCGCGTTCGCGGTCATCTCCCGCACCTGCGGCCGCTTGTCGTCCAGCACGCGCAGCGGGTTGAGCTGGGCGCGCCGCTTCGTCTCCTCGTCCAGCGGCAGCCCGAACAGGAAATCCTGCAGCAGTTCGCGGTACTGCGGGCGGCAGGTCTCGTCACCGAGCGAGGTGACCTCGAGCCGGAAGCCGTCCAGGCCGAGCCCACGGAACCCGGCATCGGCGATGGCGATGACCTCCGCGTCCAGCGCCGGATCGTCGACGCCGATCGCCTCGATGCCCACCTGCTGCAACTGCCGGTACCGGCCCGCTTGCGGCCGCTCGTAGCGGAAGAACGGACCGGAGTAACACAATTTCACCGGGAGCTGGCCGCGATCGAGACCGTGTTCGATCACCGCGCGCATCACGCCGGCGGTGCCTTCGGGCCGCAGCGTGACGCTACGGTCGCCGCGGTCGGGGAAGGTGTACATCTCCTTGGTGACCACGTCGGTGGACTCGCCGACACCGCGGGCGAACAGGCCGGTGTCCTCGAAGACCGGCAGCTCGATATGCCCGTACCCGGCCAGTCGTGCGGCGCGGAGCAGGCCGTCGCGTACCGCCACGAACTCGGCCGAGCCGGGTGGCACGTAGTCCGGTACCCCCTTCGGGGCGGAGAAGCTGCTGGTCTTGGTCACGATGCTCCAGTTTCCACCACTACGGCCCCGCAAGTCCAACCGGTTGTCCGAACCGCCTCTCGAGGAGGTTGCGGAACAGTCTCAGGGAGAAATGGCACACTCTTATCCCGATGTAACCGGATACGGGAGGAACGTGGTAGTGCCGACCAACGAACAGCGACGAGCAGCGGCGAAACGCAAGCTGGAACGTCAGCTCGCCAACCGGGCCGAGCGGGCGCGCAAGCGCAAGCAACTCACCATCGCCGGATCGGTACTCGGTGTCGTCGTGGTGGTCGCCGCCGTGACCGGGGTGTACTTCTTGACCCGCGGCGACGACAGCAGCAGCTCCGACGCCGCCGACGCCTCGCTGTCCAGCACTCCCGCCGCGGCCGCGCCGCCGTCCGCGAAGGCCAAGCCCGCGACGGTCGACTGCACCTATCGCGACAGCGCCAAGCCCGCCGACAAGCCGGTCGGCAAGCCGAAGGCCGACGGCATCCCCACCACCGGCGTCGATGCCAAGATCAGCGTCAGCGTGGAGACCAGCCAGGGGCCGATCGGGCTGACCCTGGACAACGCCGATTCGCCGTGCACGGTGAACAGCTTCGTCAGCCTGGCGTCGCAGAACTACTTCGACGGCACCAGCTGTCACCGTATGACCGCGGGCGAGGGCCTGAAGGTCTTGCAGTGCGGCGATCCGACGGGTACCGGAATGGGCGGACCCGGTTACGAGTTCGACAACGAATACCCGACCGATCAATACGCTCCGAACGATCCTGCGGCGACCTCGGAGCCGATCGCCTACAAACGCGGCGTGCTGGCCATGGCCAACGCGGGACCGGGCACCAACGGCAGCCAGTTCTTCATCGTGTACGCCGACTCCCAGCTTCCGCCGCAGTACACCATCTTCGGCACCGTGGACGACAACAGCCTCGGCACGCTCGACAAGATCGCCGCGCTGGGCCAGGACGACTCCAACGGCCCCGGCGACGGCAAGCCCAAGCAGCCGGTCACGATCCAGTCGGTGCGTATCGACCGCTGAGTGTGCGCCCTCGGGCCCGCCGCCGTTCTCCGGCAGCGGGCCCGAGTCGTGTCCAGCCCCAGGTCGACGTGAGAAAGTCGAGCCATTCTTCGGTCAGGATGCCCTCAGCTCGAAGATCGTCCGGCTCGCCCGAAGACACGCCGGAAATGTGCGATATATGCCGATGAAGCAGCGCACTCGTTCGTTTGTGCCGACCTTTGTCAGGTAACCTCGAAACAAGAAGTTCTTGCAGCGTAGTGCGGCCTCGGCCGGGCTATCCCCGGGCAGGAAGCGCCACGCCACAAGTTCTTCGGGTGTCCACGTTTGCAGGCGGGACCCGCTGCACGGGACTACAGTTCGCGTGGCGGCGTCCGTAACGAAGCACCACAATCATCCATAGTGATCACTGCAGCATCGGGGAGCAGCCATGTCCGAGGAACTGGACGACATCGGCCGGGAAACCGCGGCCATGATGAGGACAATGTTGCAGCTTGCGACGCTGGTCGCCTTGCGGACCCGCGAGCGTGGTCAGAAGGAAGCCGAAGCGCGCGTCAAGCTCACCGAAGCCCGGCTCAAAGAGGCCAAGGAACTGCAGCTGCGGGAGGCCCGCGACGCGAAGGCCAAGGATCCGCGCAACACCGAGCTGGCCCGGCTCATCGAGAAGCCCATCCCGCAAAAGGGTGTGTCGCTGGAAAAGGACCGGTTCTCCGCGCAGGCGGAGGCTTCCCGAATGGCGGCCACCGCCGCGGGCAACCCGGCTATGCGGTACGACTCCCAGGAACGTCGCATGGCGATCGCGGCCCATCTGGCCAAAATGGGTGTCGCGCCGGAGCTTGCCGCGGTACGGATGCTGATCGAAGTAGGACAGGCACAGCCGCCCGGCGAAGCCGTGCGCACCCGGCCCGGTGAGGCCCCTACGGTCACCAGGGCGGGACGGGAACAGGAGTCCCGCGGCCTGGAACGAAGTCGATAGCCGGAAGACGAACGAGTGCCCGCTGGATCATCCAGCGGGCACTCGGCTGTCGGCGAACCCTTTCGACGGGAAGCGCCCTGACGCCTCGTCGTCACGCAGGAAAGTTACCTATCGTGGGGTCGCTGAACATGCCGTTCTGCGGCGCTTTCGTCGGCAGCGGACTGAGCATGTCCTTGTGTCCGTTGCGCACACTGCAGTACTTGAACGGCCCCTTGGGATCGAACAACTTCGCCATATGCGGATCGGCGTGATCCAGGAACCAGACGCTCAGTCCGGTCGCTCCGTCCTGGCGGTAGTGCTCCCAGGCGCGCCACAGCGCGTCCAGCCGGGCGATGGCCTCCGCGTGTTGCCACCACTCCGGGCACCACACGGTGTCACTGAGATCGGTGACCTGCCGACGGTAGATCACGCTGAGATAGTTCTCGACGAAATCCACCACGTTCGCGTAGTGCATGTTCTGCTGCTGTTCGTTCACAGCGGCCGGACCTCCTCGACTTGGCCGTACTCCGGCGGTGGCGTCGACTTGCTCAGCGACGGCGAACCGATGACGTCCGCGATTCGCGTCTTGTGCTGCGGATCATGGTGCGAGATGGACTGTTTCACGTCCGCAGCGTACTCACCCTCCCACCACGGCACGGTGCGGATGAGCACCGGTGGCGCACCGGAGGGGAACAGGATGGCCCGTCCGCGCGGCAGCGTCGCCAGTCCGTTGACCGAGAAGGTCTTGGACGAGCTCAGCGAGCGCGAGTAGCTCTTGCCGCCCTTGGATTCGGAGACCGACTGCGAGATCGCGTCGTACTCGCCGAGCACGTCCGAACGTTCCTGCAGGAACTTCGTGTCGTCCACGCCGCTGCCGAGCACTTTGATGTTCGCCGCCGACCACAACGCGTTCATGCCGCTCTCGCCCCAGCAGCGGACGCCCTGCGCCCAGGACTGCAGCACGGTCATCACGACGATGCCCCGCGAGCCGAAGTGGCTGTACTGCTTGGGCAGATCCTTCCAGCGCACCACGTTGGCCGCCTCGTCCAGCACCGCCAGCAGCGGGATCGCCAGGCGGCCACCGGCCGACTGCGACGCCTTGCGCATCGCCACGTCCACCACCGCCTCGGTGAGCGCGCTCACCAGCGGCGCGGCCGAACCGCGGCCCTCGAGCGACAAACTGTAGAGCGTTCCGTTCTTCTCCAGGAACTCCAGCTCGTCGAATTCCTGGCGGTCGCCGCCCCGGGAGATCCACGGATGCACGTTCGACAGTTTCAGGCACCGGATCATCTTCTTCGCCGTGCCGAAGATGCCGCTGCGCGTGCGCGGATCGGTGTTGTACTGCGAGGACAGGCCCGAGGCCGTGTAGTGATGGCGGGCGGCGCGCAGCAGCTCGATCGGTTCGGTGTCCTGCGGGTTGGTCACCCACTCCCACACCTGCACGATCGGCCTGCTGCCGTTGCGGTCGCCGACGGCGGCGGCGAGGAACAACCCGGCCAGCAGGTCCTCGGCCTCGGGATCGAAGAACGCGTCGGTCTTGGTGTCGCGGCCGTCGTCACCGTCGGCGAAGTGCCCCGCCAGCCGCGCCGCGCGCATCTCACAGCCCTCGCGCTTGGCGTCCACCCAGGACAGCGGATCCCAGAACCAGGTCGGCTCCTCACCGGCGACGCCCTGCGGATCGAAGACGAAAGTGGGACTTCCCTTCCCCTCGCGCACATCCCGGGTCGCGTCCACCACGTCGCGCTTGTTCGAGGTCGCCAGCACCGGACCGATCGCGGTGAGGATCGCCGGGATCACCCGCGACGTCGACTTGCCCTGGCGCGGACCCCAGATGTCCAGGTGCAGATCCTCGTACGAGCCGTAGAGCATCACCCCGTCGGCCACACCGACGCCGATCGGCACGCCCGGAGCGTCGTTGTAGCCGAGCTTCACCCCGAGCTGCTGGGCCTTCTCCCGGACGCCCGCCTCGGTGAGCATCGAGATCGCGCCGCCGTTGCCCATCACGTCGGCCTTGTCGTCGACCGGCAGCCTGCCCTTGGACCTGCGCTTCTCCAATTCCTTGCGGATCACCAGATACGCGACGACGCTCAGGATCACCAGCAGCACGATCGCCGTGGCCGCGGCGGGCCAGCGCAGCCTGCCCCGGGCCAGATCCGCCAGGATGGCGATCGGGTTGAAGGGGACCTTCTGCGGGCTGCCCTCCAGCATGTTGCCCAGATGCAGTGCCAGCCAGAGGGTTCCGAAGATCGCGAAGCCGGCGTAGGTCAGTAGCAGGCTGACGTCGGGTCCGGGGATGGCCGGATCCGTCACCTTTTTCTTCTTCGCCATGTGTCCCTCCTGGGTAGGCCGTCCGGTACGGAAAGCGGGTGGTCAGCGGAATGCGTCGAGCCGCCAGCCGTCGGGTGTGCGCACAACGGTGGCGATCACCGTCGCGGGCGGCAGCGGCTCCTTGCGTCCGTTCGGGTAGACGACGGTCTGCTCGATCCCGATCTTGAACTGCTGGATGTTCGGATCGCTCAGGGCCGGCGCCTTCTCCCCGGACGCGAACGTGAACGCCTCCACGTGCGCCCCTTCCCTCGCCCAATCCGCCCATTGCAGCGTCGACTTCGGCGTCTCGGCAGCGGTGGGCGTGGCATCAAGCATACGAATCAGGCTGGGGCCGAGAAACTTCCGCGCTCGGCCCAGGGACTCGCCCTGGGCCTCGGTGGCGGGCTGCCAGCTGTAGATCTCCCGCAATGCCGCCACCGCGACACCGTCCGGCGTGACCGGGTCGGGTGCGGGCACGCCCTCCAGCAATCGGGGTGTGGACGTAGCGGGGTGCGCCGCATCGGATCCCGAGTCCGCGCGGTCGGTCCGGCCACAGGCCGCGCCCAGCACCGCGACGCTCACCACCAGCATCACCACCAGTTTCGCGCGTGCATTCGCTCTATCCATCCAGGCTAGCCGCACACCGGGGCGTCGCGGCAGTACCGCCACCGTGTGTTCGCGCCCGTCAACGCTCACAGCACCCTCCTCGCCCGTCCGTCTCCCGGCACCGCGACTTCCGAAACGCCACCGCCAGAGCGGACGTCCGCGCCGGGCACCGACTGGATCATCCGCCCGTTGCCCGCGTAGACGCCGACCTGTGCGGGTCCGCGCGGACCGAAGGAGCTGAACACCAGATCCCCCGGCTGCGCCTTGCTGATCGGCACTTCCGCGCCCGCCTCCCACTGCTGTTCGGCCGTGCGCGGCAACGTCACCGTGCCGGAAGACGCCGCGAACACGGCCGCCGCGGTCAGACCCGGCCCGTCCAGTCCCCCGCCGCTCGGTCCTTGCGGCCCGCCGCCGCCCCAGACGTAGGGCGTGCCGAGCCACTCGTGCGCCGCTTGGACGATCTGGTCGCCGGGCGAACCCTGCCCGGGGGTGAACCGGCCGAGTGAACCCGGCGCCCGGTACTGCGCTTCCATCGTCAGGATGTTGCGCACGTACGGCTGCGTCTCGGCGTAGTGAGCGGCGAGCTGGTTCGGCATACCGCCGGAGGCCAGCACCGCGCCCTCGCCCGCGTTGTACGCCGCCAGCGTCAGCGCGACGACATCGCCCTGCACCCTGCCCTCGGCCTGCCACCGCTGGATCTGGTGCGCGATCGCGCACATGTAGCGCCCTTGACCGATGATCGCGTCCCCGTCGTCCCACACGCTGGCGACGCCGTTGCCGTCGGCGTCGATCACATAGGGCTGACCGTCGTCGGGGTTGATGCTCACGGCGGTGGTGGGCAGGAACTGGGCCAAGCCCTGCGCACCGGCCGGCGACGTCGCGCCGCGGCGGAAACCGGACTCCTGCCTGCCCTGCGCGGCCAGCAGCGAGGGCGTGATCTGCGGGCAGAGGGAACCAGCGCGGCGATACCAGATCTCCAGCTCCTGCGGCACCTTGCCCGGGGCGAGCGCGCCACCGGCGGTGCCGAAGCCGAGGCTGCAGCGGGGATCGCTGGAAAAGGCGCGCGCACCGCCGACATCCGGGGTCGGCGCACCGTCCAGCCATGGCAGCGGGTCGATCTGCCGTCCGCCGGTGAACCGGCCGCCGGGGACGATCTCGAAATGCAGGTGCGGGCCGCTGGACTCACCCGCCGACCCGACCGCGCCGATGTGCTGCCCAGCGGTCACCGTGTCGCCCGCCCGGACCAGGACGCCGGAGTCCCACATGTGGCCGTACACCGCCGAGTACGACCTGCCGTTGGTGTCCACCGAGTCGACCACGATCCAGTTGCCGAATCCGGACGCCGGACCGGCGGCCACGACACGGCCGTCGGAGACCGAGAAGATGGGCGTGCCGTCCGGCGCGGCCAGGTCGACGCCCTTGTGCGCGCCACCCCGCGAGCCGAAGGTGTCCGACACGGTGAAGGTTCCGGTGGCCATCGGCAGCGTGCGGCGCAGCGGGCCCGCTCCCGCGGCGAGCGATGGCGTGGCGGTAGCGGCCGGATTGGTCCGGCTCGCGCCGGGACCGGTGGTCGCGGCGGCGCGCCGATCGCCCGGCGGGTAACCGCCCAGGGGCGCAAGCGCCGACTGCGAGCCGAGCACGGAGCCGCCCTCGCAGGCGTCGTCCACGGCGGGCATGACGATGACCAGCACGATGGTCATCAGGCCGAGCACCGCGCCGAGCGCCGTCCACAACGCCGTTTTGCCGCTCACCGCCGCACTCCGGCATCCTGCCGCGCGCGTGCGGGGTTCACGTGCGGCGCCGAGTCTCGTTGAGCGTGTCGGCCAGCGTGCGGTTCATCTCGGCGGCGGCCGCAAGTTGCTGTTGCAGCAGTGCGACTTTGCGCCGCAGCGCGGTCGCGTCCATCCGCTCCAGGCTGGGGCCTTCGGCCGCGCGCACCCAATTGCGCACCGAGTTCGTGTGCACACCGATCTGTTCGGCGACCACCCGGCAGGCCTCCGACTCGCTGCGCAGTTTGCCGGTCAGCGCGATGACCTGCTCGACCGCCGCTTGGCGCACCTCCGGCGACACGCGTCGGTAGGACCGGTGGGGCATCATGCTGCGCTCCCCGGTGAGTCCGTCCCCCGCGAGATCGATTCGGTGAACTCGCTGAACCGCTGGTTGGTGTCGTGGATCCCGCTTTCCTTCTCCGACAGCGTGAATTCCATGTGGAACGGGATGCCCGGACGGCGATCCTCGCCGATCTTCAGCAGGAACTTGCCGGTACCCGGCGGGGACGGCCGCTGCTGTCCCGGTTTGAGCGCCTCACCGGTCAGCGCTTGCGGCGCGGACCATCCGGTCACCATCTCCTCCTCGGCCGATGTGAACGGAACCGTGCTGTCGAGCCGTTTGATCTCCTCGGCCGGGAGCGCGCCGAAGATCTTGGCGCGCGCCCGCTCGAGGAAACCGAGCGCCTTCGCGATGGCGGCTTCCGATCCGAGCGCCTGCAGGTCCTTGATGGTGTGGCTGATCATGATCAGCGCGGTGGCGATGCCGCGCTGCAATCGGGTGAGCTCGTCGACGCGGTCGACCATGAAGTCACCGAGGCCGAGCACCTGCCACAGCTCGTCCATCACCACCTGGAAATAGCGCTGCGGACCGAGTTTCGCGTCGGCGAGCACGTGCGCGGCCTCCACCGAGGCGAACCCGTCGGCCCAGCAGGCGAGCATGACCGCGGCCTTGAGCTTCTTGTCGCCGGTCGGGATGTGCGAGACGTCCATGCACACCGCGACCGCGCTGGTGTCGATCGGCACGGTGGTCTGCCCGTTGAAGACCGCGCCGAACGGTCCCTGGGTGAGCGCGCGCAGCGAGCGGCGCAGACCCTTGATCGCCTCCTGATACTCCGCGACGTCGTCGGCGCCCGCGTCCAGCATCAATTCCTCGCCGCCGCCGACGATCACCTCGAGCAGGTTCTCCATGATCGGCGGCTGGTCCGGCGTGTACCCGCTGCCCGGCCGGTACAGGATGCGCAGCGCGGTGGAGATCAGCGTCTCCTCGTAGTCGCGGACCCGGTCGCCGCGAACAAGCTCGACGAGGCCGGCGATCAACGTCACCTGCCTGGCCCGCAGGTCCTGCAACACCTGCAGTTGCAGCGCGGGGAACTCCTCCAGCCGCGGGACGACCGCGCCGAGCACGCCGGCAGCGAGCGGGTTGAGCTTGCCGTGCCCGTAACCCAGATCGATCACCTGGCCGCCGACGAGCTCGACCATCTTCCGGTAGTCCGGCTTGACGTCGGCGAGGATCAACGGCGTGATCCCCTGCGCGATGCCGCCGAGCACGATCCGGCGGACCAGCGAGGATTTGCCGAAACCGTTGAGGCCGAGCACGAACAGGCTGGGCGCGGTGATGAAACTGCCGCGCATGAACCAGTTCATCGGGTCGAAGCAGACCGGAGCGCCGGTGTGCAGATGCGACCCGAGCGGCGTGCCGATCAGCGGCGCGCCCGCGCCGACCGACCACGGCCACAGACCGGCGACCTGGGCCGTGGTGGCGCGGTACTCGACCGGGCGGCCGACCACGTTCATCCGGCCGCCGCCAGGGCCCGCGTAGCCGCGGTCGGTGAGTTGCGCCGTGCTGCGGTCGAATCCGTCCTCGATCGTCTGCTCCGCGCGGGCCGCGTAATTGCGGCGGCGGATGTCGTCGGTGCGGACCCGGAACTGCGCCCACGCCGCCCGCAGGCCGTTGCCCTCGCGGGCGATCATCTCCAGCTTGGCACGGGTGGCGTCGTCGAGCAGCGGCGGCCCGGACTGCTTGCGCCGATCGGCTTTCGCCTTCGCGCGGCGGGCCGCCTTGTCCGTGTACGGGCTGCCCATGGCGCGGTCGGCGGTGTAGTCGACCTTCGCAGGCCGTGCCATGCGGCCGTTCCTCGCGCCGTTGCGATCTGGACGCGCGGCGCCGCGCTCGGCGGCCGCGTCACGGGACGTGCGCGAGGTCCGCTCGGCGCGAGAACGTTCGGCGTGGCCGCGTTCGGCGCGCGCGCCGTCGCTGCGGCCCGCGCCCGGTCGCGCGCGCCGTTCGCCCGCGCGCCGGTCGGCCGTGTCGACGCCGAACCGGTCCTCGCCGTTCACCCGCGCCGAGTCCCGTGCGGGGCGCCGCCGCTCCGGCCGCTGTCCCCACTCGTCCCGTCCGGATTGCTCGAGTCGCCTGCGGCGTGCGTCCTCGTCCCGTTCTCGTACGGGTGGCTCGTAGTCCCGTGCCATGAATCGCTCACCCCGCCAGTGCCTTCGGAATTGTCGCGTGTTCCGGCAGGATCACCCCGCAACCGAGCGAGGCCGCGAAGGCCGCCGCCTGGTAGCGGTAGCACCGCCGAATCTTCAGGCGCGCCTGGGTCGACAGGTCGCGCGTGATGGCTTCGATACGCGGCAGGTCACCGCGCAAGGGCTCGGTGATGGTCACCAGCGCCCCGAAGCGGGTCACACCGTGACCCCTGGCCTGCTCTTCGCGGGCCTGCTGAGTCGCGCCGACCCGCAGCGTCGCCGCCGCGGACACGACTCCGCGTTCGCTCTGTTGGGCCACCAACGCGTTCTTGAAATCGTCGTCGACGATCTCGGCGGCGTCGGCGGCTGAATGCGGACGGTACACGATCGCGATACGTTTGCGCGGCACTTCGGGATTCGGTGCGAGCAGCCGCTGCAGCACCCGCTCGTCGACCGCGCCCTCGGGCGCGGCGTCCATCTCCCAGGTGACCGACCGGCCACCGTCGTGCACCAGGTGATCCCACTTCTCGTCGTGGGACACCGGGCCCGCGTCCGCCCAGTCCAGGCCGTGCCCCTCCGGTTCGCCCGCGGCCACCTCGAGGTCGGCCTGGGAGGCGGGATCGTAACTGCGGCGGATGAACGAGATCACCTCGTCCGCCGACATCGGCTGGGCGCGCACACCGGCTTCCGCCAGCGCGGCGCAGATGCCGGGCAGGCGACGGCCGATCTCCACGGCCTCTTCGGCCGGGTTCTTGCGCCGCTCGGCGGTGGTGGCCTTGAACGTGATCGCCACCCGCGGCAGCAATTGCACCCGCTCCTGCGGCAACTCGGTGGCCAGCTCGTACATCACCTGCTGGGCCAGCTCCGGCGCCTCCGGCCTGGTGATCGTGGAAACCTCGGTGAGCAAACGGTTTCCGGTCTCCGGCACGGTGTCGATCACCGGAACCACGGCGACGATGTCGCTGGTCTGGCCGACCGAGGCGAGGAAGGTTCCCCACGCCGACACCCACCGGTCGATCACGGGCTGATCCACCGCCTCGTGACCCTGCGGCCACGCGCGCAGCACCACGGTGTACTGGGCGAACTGGGGCAGGTGGATCATGCCGAAGCTGTAGCCGCCCGCGTCGATGCCCTCGTACAACTTGGAGGGTGCGAGCAGGCCCGGCAAGCGGGTGACGCCGCCCGGGATCCGGGAGAAGCGGCCACCGCGGTACACGTGCTCGCCACGACTGCGCGAGCGCATCCAGTTGAACATCATCAATCCCGTCTCGTAGCCCGAACGACCTCCGGTCCGCCACACCAGCGGGACCATCACGACGACACCCGCGCCGCCGACGATCACACCCCACTGGAAGCCGCCGACCATCGCGGTGATCAGCGCCGTGATCACGACCGCGAAGCCGAGCACGGTTTCCTCCCAGCGCAAGCCGAAAAGGCCCGCGCTGCGCGGCTTCTGCCAGAGTCCGTACGAGCGCCGCTCGTAGGTGTCGCTGATTGTCATCGCGGAATGGTGCTCCTCCCGAGGTCGGGTGAACGGTTCGTCCAGCGATCGCCCGCGACGTCACCCATGGCTTGGTCGGCCCGGCTGAGCCCGCCGCTCGCGGCGCGCGCCGCGCCGATCCGGCCTGCCGTCCTGGCCGCTCCGGACGCTACCCCGGCCGCGCCCGCAGGTCCGGAGGCGCGCGGGGCCGCGCCGCCCTGCGGACCGCCGCCACCACGCGGCGGCGTCGGCCGTGGCGCGCCGCCGCCACCACGCGGTCCGCCCGCGCCGCCCGGACGCGGGCCGGTGCCGCTGCCGCTCACATAGCCGGCCCGGCCCGGCGCCGCCGCGTCCCTGACGCCGACGGCCTTGGTGCCCATGGCGCCGAGCGCAGCCACACCGACCAAGGTGCCGCCCGCCGCGGTGAAACCCGAACCGCCGCTGCCGACGATCGCGACGGCCGGAGTGGCCAGTCGCATCAGCGCGGGCAGCACGAACGCCACGCTGCACAGCAGCACGATCGCGACCAGCATGCGCTGGGCCTGTTCACCGTCGGGCAAACCGCTGGTCGGGGTGAGCGAGTCGACGTGGCCCGCCGTGGTGAACGCGATCATGTAGACGATCGCCGCCACCGGCTTCCACAGCATGAAGGCGATGATCCAGCCGATGAGCTTCTGATAGGACTGCTTGCCGATGTTCATGCCGGAGGCCGCGGCCGCCAGCGGCAGCACACCGGCCGCGATCACCAGCAATCCTTGCCGGACGATGGCGAGCACGATCTGCGCGAGCGCGCCGAGCAGGCCGACGATCGCGATGATCAGCACCAGGCCGGGCGAGAAAGCCTGCAGCTTACTGGTTTTCACCATCAGCTCGGCCAGGTCCTTGGCATTGCCGTTGGTCGAGTCGTCGATGATCCACTCCGCGAAGCGGTCCGACGCCTGCGTGCCCGCGACGATCACCGCGCCGAGCATCCAGGAGCTGAACACGACGCGGGTGAACATCCGGAACGATTCGGCCGCCTCGTTCATCGCGGCCCCGCGTCTGGCTTCGGCCAGTCGCGCCCCGGACAGGATCACCGACGCGATCAACAACAGGATCTGCGCTTGATAGGTGTAGTCGTTGATCTTGGTGAACAGCGACCCGGAATCGCTGGCCGCCTCGTTGGGCACCTTCATCCAGAAGGTCAGCGCCAGGATGATGGCCTCGCCGAGACCGTTCATCAGCGAATCGACCACCTTGCCGAAGGTCGAATCCCAGGCCTTGTCCTTCACCGCCGTCGCCGCCTGGCCGGGATGCGAGGCGGCGTTACCCGCCTTGCACGCGGCCGACGCGGCATCACCGAGGGTGAAGCCGGGCAGTCCGAGGCCGTCGAGGCTGTCGTGGATCTCGTTACACGTGTCGTCGAAGCCGTACGTCTGGCCGTAGGCCACGGTCGGAGTCGCGATCATCACCGTGAAGATGACCGCGAGGATTGTGACTAGCCGCCTCACCATTGTGTCCACCCATCGATCGAGCCGATCGTTTCGAGCGGCTGTGCGTCGCCCGCGGACGACTTCAGTCTCCAGCCACCGTCACGCCATACCACGTTGAGTCTCATGGCCACCCAACTTCGCCCGCCGTGCAGGAACTCACGGGTCTTGCGGGCGACACGAACAACAGCGAAATCGTCACCATAGCTTTCGATTCGGAACGCGTCGGACGCGTACAGCAGCGGTTTGACGCTCTCCGGCAGGACGTCGGGCACTTTGCCCTCGGCGATCTTGCGCTCCCGGTCGGCGAGTTCCTCGGGCGTGAGGATCACCACCTGCTGCCACAGCGTGTGGTCGGTGGGCCGGGCCACGGTCCGCCAGTAGATCTGCTCGGCGGCCAAGGCGGCGCCCTGCGGGGTCTTGGCGAATCCGAAGGGAACGCCGTTGTCGATGCGCGCCGGCCCGTCGGTCGTGGAGAACGGAACGACCGGGCCGCCGTACACCTGTTGCCATCCGCCCGGCTGGTTCGTGCCGCCCGGCGCGCCGGTCAGCCACTCCGGATCGGTCGGCGTCCGCGGCGCGCCCGACTGGGTAAGGGCTTGTCCGGCAGGATCTTTCGGGATGTCGAACCGATGGCCGAACGAGTCCTTTCCCGATCCGGCGAACGAGGGTCCCGAAGCCGGGCCCCCGGCGAGATCGGTCGCCGCCGTCGTCGTCTGCGCCACCTGATCGGGTGCCGCGTCGTGGTCCCGGACGGCGAACACGGTGACGACCGAGGCGACCGCAACGGCCAGTACCGCACCCGCGCCCAGCACAGCGGGCGGCATGCGATCAGAAGACCTCCTCCGGCTCACCATCTCGTCCACCCCTGCAACGACTCGATGTACTCGGTCTGGGCGTTGTTCGTGGTCGTCGGCTTCAGGCGCCAGTCGCCCGCGTCCCACACCATGGCCAGGCGCGTCGCGGCCCACAACTGTTTTCCGTCGATCACCGGCCCCCTGGTGGCCAGCCGGACGATGGCCAGATCGTCGGCGTAGTCGTCGACTTTGAACGCGTCCGAGGCGACGAAGTAGCGGGTCACCTTTTCCGGCTGCTGCCGCGGCAGCCGGTCATCGGCCAGCGCCTTGTCGTAGGCGGCGATCTGCTGGGCGGAGACACGGACCTGGCGCACATACAGGTCGCGGTCGGCGGGACGGGCGTTGAGCCGGTAGGTGATCTGCGCCGCGGCCAGCACCGCACCCTGCGGGGTGTGCGAGTATCCGACGGCCAAGTCGTCCTCGATCCGCGTCGGCCCGTCGGAGGTGGAGAACGGGACGGACGCGCCGTACACCCGCTGCCAGCCGTGCGGTTCGGCGGTGCCCTCCGGCGCGGCGGTCAGCCAGTCCGGATCGGAGGGCTTGCGCTGCCGGGACGGGTCCTGCGGAAGGGGTTGTCCCGCAGGATTGTTCGGGATGTCCACGCGCCTGCCGAGGATGTCCAGCTCGGGGCTCGCGAAGCCGGTGCCGCCGGAGCCTTCGGTGACGGCGGGTGTGCCGTCGACCGGCTCGTCGTCGCGGCTGACGAAGACGAAGATGCCGACCACCACGATGAGCGCGAGCACGGCGGCGGAGGCGACGATCCCGAAGGAGACACGGTCGCGCGTGTACGACTCCCTGTCGCTCACGTCGGTGCCTCCACTTTCACGATGTCGGTAGGTAATGCGTCGATCGAGTCGATCGGCCGGTCGGTCGAATCCGGGTCCGGCAGCCGTAACCTC
This sequence comes from Nocardia sp. NPDC003726, assembly GCF_053586955.1. NCBI lineage: Bacteria > Bacillati > Actinomycetota > Actinomycetes > Mycobacteriales > Nocardiaceae > Nocardia > Nocardia sp. NPDC003726. Next base: position 116,179 of record NZ_JBSFNF010000005.1, read on the forward strand.
CAGTCCTCGCCGAACCACTCCACGGCGGTGTGATGCACCGCCTTCGATCTGTCGGAGTACTCGGTGTACACGTCGACGGTGGAGCGCGACTCGGTGTAGCCGGTGATCTTGTAGCCGAGCAGACGAGGCGCGAACTCCGCTCCGGCCGGGCCGGTGATCGAGAGCTGCACCCGGTTGATCGCCCACTCGTCCTTGGCCGGACCCGGAACCACCTCCGCCGCGGCGACTTTCGCCCACTGCGTATCCGCGGCCACCGCCAAGCGCACCGAATGGGTCAGCGCGGCGATGGCCGCGCCGCGCGGCGAGTGCTCGAAACCGGTCGCCGCGCCGTCGGCCGTCGACCTCGGCCCTTGGCCGGTGTGCGGCAGCGGCACCCCTTGGAACGGCTGCCATCGCACATCGGTGGGAGCGGCCGAGAGATCCGGCCCCACCGAGTCCGCGTCGCCGCCGCAGCCGACCGCCGCGAACAGCAGCGCGGCGCCGACGACTCCGGCCGCGGGGCGGCGGATGTCACGCCGCCACGCCGCGGAGTCCGCCGGCCGCAAAACTGTCGAAGTCATTCCCGCGTCGTCCCCGTCCCGCTCCGGCGGCTCACGCGGGCAGGAACGCCAGGGCGATCCCCGACGCCGTGCTCGCCACCACAGCACCAAGCAGGCTCATCAGAACGCCGTGCGAGGCATCGTTCATGGCCAGGTCGCTGCGAAAGACCAGCCACAGTTTCCCCGCGGAGACGATCATCCAGGCCAGGCACACCAGCAGGACGAACCACAGCAGCCAGTTCAGCAGCTGCATCAGCGGTGCGAGCACGTCGGCGGGCATCTGCTTGTAGGCCAGCGTCCCGGCCGCGAGCATGTGTACGGTACCCATGGTCGGCATCAGGTCCCGATGACCGCGTTCATGATGGTGCCCGCGCTGGTGGCGACCACGCCGCCGATCATCGCGCCCGCCACCATCTTCGGCGACTCCAGACCACCGCCGGTCCACTTCTCCCAGGCGAACTTGCCGCCCGCGTAGACGATGCCGCAGATCCCCGACAGCAGGACGAACCACGTGAGATACCGCACCAACTGCAGGATCTTCTCCGAGCCGGGCGGCGCCTCGGGCGTCGGATTACCGACTTGCGCGAGTACGGTGCCGTACGTGTCCTGCACGGCGAGGAGGAGCGTGCTCATCGGGTGCCTTTCTCGAATAGTGGGTGGTGGTCGCCGATGCGATGCGGACGTTCACTCATCGGGCGGCTTGCGCAGATCCGGTGACCCGCGGTCGTAGCTGGCCTCCTCCAGTGCCGTCCGAGCGGCCGCCACGATGTCGGCGCCGAGCTCCCGGACATCGAGCGGGACTTCCTCCAGCAGATCGAGCTTGCGTTTCCTCGGCGGCACCGGGTCGCCGGGCGACCACACCGGCAGCTGCTCCGGTTCGACCAGCGTCCACTCCTCGTACCACGGCACCTGCCATACCTGTCCGGCCAGGGAGCCGACCACGTCGCGGTAGCGCCGGATCTCGGGCGCCATCCGTCCCGGCCTGGCGGCGACGGTGATCAGGCCGAGCACGTCGCAGGGACCGGCGAAACCCGAAAGATGTTGGCGCAGAAGGTCGTGCGCGCGGGACAGACCGGCGATGGTCTCCCTGGCGACCAGGACGACGAACGGACTTTCGCGGTCGAAGACGCCGGGCCAGCGGCGGCCCGAATCCGCCGCGGGCGCAAGCACATGCGCGAGGGTACTGGCTCCGGCCCCGCCGTGCACACCCAGCAGCCAGACCAGCGGCGCACGGCCGACGCCCGGCACGGGGCGGTCCCAGATGGCGGCACGGCGGGACTCCGGCGGAGCGATCACACCGGCGGGCGCTGGGTCGGGCTGACGCGGAAAAATCATGGCGGCGGTCATGATGCCACCCCGGCCAGCAGGCGCCCATACGCCCGGCGCGTCTCGGCGGCCAGCGAGGCGTGCCGCACGAGTTCACCGCGGGCCAGATGCGGATCGTAGGGAATCTCCCTGATATCGCGGACCCACCCGGACAGGTGCTCGCGCAAATGATCCGCTACCCGGGAGTCGTCACCGGGATACTGGTGCGAGACGACGATGGTGGTGTCGCCGACGATGCCGCCGCCATGTCCTTCCTCGGCCTCACCGAACTGGTCGTCGAGCCATTCCAGAGCCACGCGCAGCCGGTTGGCCGCGTCGGTGCGAGCCGGAATGGCAAGTACCAGAGCGACATCCGCGTCATCGAGCAAGGGCAGCAGTTGCCGGGCGGCAATCGGATGTCCCCCGTCGTAGACGGCGGTGTATCCGGCGTCGCGCACGGCACGGGCGACCGTGAGATAGGTCGCACGCCTGCGCAGCGGCGCCGCGTCGCGCCACAGCAGGCCGATGCCGGAGGTCGCCCGTGACAGGCACTCCTTCAACGGCGCGGGCTCGTCGTCGCCGCGTCCGTACAACCAGGACTGCAAACTGATCGGGTGCAGGTGCTCGTCCGCGCCGCGCAGCGCCAGATCGCTGCCCGCCGACGTGGCGTCCACCGCGACTGTCGGCGTTCCCCCCGTGCCCAGCTCACCCGCCAGACCCAGTGCCGTCGTGGTGGTACCCGCACCACCGCACCCGCCGACCACCAGGATCGGCCGCGGCGCCGGACGATCCGCTTCCGAACCGTCGCCCTTGCCGCGCCGTAACCGCACCACCGGAGCCTTGGAACGCACCGGCCGGCTCGACGTGGCGCCCTCCCCGGGCGCCTCGTCGAGCCAGCGGCTCCAGTCCTCTCCCATCGCTTCTGCTCTCCTTTATCCGGCCGTGATACCCGTGATCAGGGTGCGGCCGTCGATCACCGCGGTGGTGACCGTCTGCCTGCTGTAGGTGGCGGGCGCGCCGCCGGGCCGGTATTCGGTGACCTCCACCGAATACCGGTTGTCCGCGACCGTCACGATCCGTACGCAGTGCGTCGTGCCGATCGGGACGGAGTCGATCCCCCGCTGGATGACCCAGGCGGGCTGGACGTCGGCGTCCGGGGCCACGGCCGCGCGGGCGCGTTCCCCCGAGCGCTCGACGTAGTAGGCGTACTGGAACGACAGCACCGCATCGGGGCCGGAGCCCGCGCCGCCCGCCTCCGCGCTGCGCACGATCGCGTCACTGCGCTCGGTCGGGCAGGCGCCCGCGCTCACTGCGCGCGGATCGCCTGCCGCGTGCGCGCCCCCGACGGTGAGCTGCACCGACTCGGACATATGCGTGTCTCTCGGCAGCGCGGCGCGATCGGCGGCGGAGCGCAGCAGGAGCAGCACGCCCACCGCGGCGACGGCGATGATCACCACCGCCGCGATCCCGATGAGCACCAGCCGGGCCCTGCGGACGGCCGGATGGTCACGGGCGGCTTGCCGCAGCGCGCGCGACACCGTGGGGCGCGGCCGCTCGACCGGCTCGTGTTCGTCGTCGCCTGCCCACGGGAACGGCGCCGGACCGGTCCGGCGCGGCGGGACGTAGTCGTCGTCGGGGCCGGGCGCCCGGCCGGTCACCACCCAATCCGACCACCCGCCGGTGAATTCGCTGCGCTGCGCGGGCAGGTCCGACGGGATCTCATCGGGCCTGCGCTGCCACGGCTCGGCGTCGTCGCGGATGTGGTCCGGGTAGCGCGAGGGCGCGTCGTCGTCCGCGGGAGCGATGGTGTTCGCCTCGTCCCGCTCGCCCGCCTCCGGCGCGCCTTCCTCCGGCTCCAGAGCGCCGTACCAGCGGGAAAGCTGTTTGTACGACTTCAACATTCCCCCATTCCCGCAGAGCAGGGCACGCAGTGTCGCATCGTCGGACCCTCTCGGCGATCAGTTCGTGGAGAACGGGTAGGTGCTGGGTGTGCCGGTTCGGTCGGTGGGCGGAATCGATGTCACGCCGCTGGATGAGGCGCCATCGGCTCCTGTCCCGAACGGAAATTGTCCCGTACCGGACGAACTCGGCGTGGGAGACGCGCCGGAGCCGTCCCCGAAGAATCCGGTCGGCTGCCGCTGCGGCACCGCCCTCGGCTCGGCCTCGCCGCCGAAGGCGTCGGCGAGGTCGCGCGCGATCGCGGCGAACCAGTCCGCGACGAACCGGGTGGGAACGGCACCGTTCGCCGAGACGGTGGCGCTGTTGTAGGCGGTGTGGCGCTGCACGGTGTCCCAGTAGCGCACCCAGGTGGTCGTGTTGAGCAGCTCGCTGTTGTCGGTGATGTTCTGCACCACCGCGTCGAACGCCTGGGTGATCAGACGGACGCCGGTGGTCGGCGGGATCAGCTGGGGAACGGCGCCGAGCAGCTTGGCGCCCAGCGACAGCAGGGCGGCGGGCGGGTTCGCCAGTCCAGCGGTGGCCAGCTCGGTGATGTTCGCCGGGGCGAGGACCGTGCGGACCACCGCGATCACGGAGTTCAAGCCGATCATGCCGACTTTCAGCAGCGCCTGCAGCGCGGCGGGCAGATCCAGCGGCGTGCGCGGGTCGGAGGCGTCGGCCAGGCGCTGCGAGATCGACTTCCGCGGCGAGATCGACAGGGTGGCCAGCGAATTGCCTTGGATGTCCCCCTTCACCACTTCGGTCGCGGTCTTGATGGAGGTGAACGCCAACGCCTGCGCGATCGACACCAGCGAGGCGATCGGGTCGCCGCCGCTGAGCTTGGACTGGCCCGCCACGTTGGCGACCGCCTTCAGGATGGGCGCGCCGTCGGGGGCGTCACAGGCGAGATCGCCCGCCGCGCAGAAACTCGCCACCCGGCCGGTGAGCGCTCCGAAGTTCGCGGCCTTGTCTCGTTCCGGGCCGATGCCGCCGCCGGTGGCAGGCGTTTGCGGCAGTGCGGCGATGGACACCAGCCGGTCGCCCGAGGTCCCCGGCGCCGGGTCGGGCGTCGCCTTGCCGGGCGCACCGGGAAACAGCGGCGCACCGGGATTGCGGGTCGGGTCGCCGAACAGCGCGACCGCGGCGATCTTTTCGGCGGGCAGCACACCGCGCCCCTGTCCGATCTCTTGGGCGAACATCGAGGCGACGTGCGCGCCTTGGGAATAGCCGACCACCGCGAAGCGGCTGTTCGGGCAGGCATCGGCGACGGTAGCGGCCATGCCGCGCAGACGTGCGAGGCCGTCGGCCACGGATTCCGAATAGGGTGCCGCGCCACCGGCTGTCGCGCCGCCGAAGCCGGATTCGTAGGGTACATAGGCCCGATCGACGAGCCCGGTGTCCGGGGCTTTCGCCATCATCGGACGGAACACGGTGGAGAGCATGCCGGTGTCGGTGGTGGGCGCCGCGTCCGGCGACGACTCACCGGTGCCCTGAATTCCCAAGGCGTACAAGGCCGGGCAGGTGGTGAGGCGAATCTGCGTGGACGGACCGGCGGGATCCGGCGGCTCCGCCGCGGCGACACCGGCGGTCGCCACAGCCACGGCGAGTGCTACCAGCATCCCCGAGAGTCTTGCCGAGTATCCAGTCATAGCGATCCGCAATCAAGTCGTCTGCCGCAGCTACCTCAACGCCATGAAACGCAATAGACCGTAACAGATTCCGGCTATTACTGCCGCATCGACGGAAAACTTCCAGGACACACCGAGTTGAACGCGACACGCGGTGGCGCGTTCCGGGGAAGGGTCCGACAAGTTTCCGGCACCGCGCCCCGAATGGCAACCCCTGGAGCCGAGTTGGGAGCGAACGAAACCCCTTGCGCTTCCAGTTAATTGACAGCTATTCGCAAGGGGCGTGCGCGTCAGGCCGCGGAGGTGACGCGGTAGACGTCGTAGACGCCTTCCACGTTGCGCACCACATTCAGCAAGTGCCCCAAATGTTTCGGATCGCCCATCTCGAAGGTGAACTTGCTGATCGCCACCCGGTCGCCGTGCGTGGCCACCGAAGCGGACAGGATGTTGACCTTCTCGTCGGCCAGCACCTTGGTCACGTCGGACAGCAGCCGCGTGCGATCGAGCGCCTCGATCTGGATGGCGACCAGGAACACCGAGGACGGCGACGGGGCCCAGGACACATCGATGATCCGTTCGGACTGCTCACGCAGGGAGCCTGCGTTGGTGCAGTCGGTGCGGTGCACGCTCACCGCGCCGCCGCGGGTCACGAAGCCCATGATCTCGTCGCCGGGCACCGGAGTGCAGCACTTCGCCAGCTTGGCGACCGTGCCGGGAGCGCCGGGGATCAGCACGCCCGCGTCACCGGTGACCCGCTGCCTGCTCGGCGTCGTCGACGGGGTGGAGCGCTCGGCCAGCTCGTTCTCCACGTCGCCGATGCCGCCGAGCTGCGCCATCAGCCGCTGCACCACATGGTGCGCGGAGACCTGGTGCTCGCCGACGGCGGTGTAGAGCGTGGAGATGTCGGTGTAGTGCAGTTCGTGGGCGACCGCGGTCATCGCGTCCACGCTCATCAGCCGCTGCAGCGGCAGCCCGACGCGGCGGACCTCCTTGGAGATCTGCTCCTTGCCGCTCTCCAGCGCCTCCTCGCGGCGCTCCTTGGCGAACCACTGGCGAATCTTGGCCTTGGCGCGCGGGGACACCACGAAGTTCTGCCAGTCGCGGCTGGGTCCCGCGTTCTGCGCCTTCGAGGTGAACACCTCGACGACCTCGCCGTTCTCCAGCTGACGCTCCAGGGCGACCAGGCGACCGTTCACCCTGGCGCCGATGCACCGGTGCCCCACCTCGGTGTGCACGGCGTAGGCGAAGTCCACCGGCGTCGACTTCTGCGGCAGCGTGATCACGTCGCCCTTCGGCGTGAACACGAAGATCTCCGGCGATTTCAGGTCGAAGCGCAGCGACTCCAGGAACTCCGCCGGATCTGCGGCCTCCCGCTGCCAGTCCAGCAACTGGCGCATCCAGGCCATGTCGTCGACCTCGGCGGTGTCGGTGGAGTGCTTGCCCCTGGTCTCCTTGTAGCGCCAGTGCGCGGCGATGCCGAACTCCGCGGTGCGGTGCATGTCCTGGGTGCGGATCTGCACCTCCAGCGGCTTGCCGTCCGGCCCGACCACGGTGGTGTGCAGCGACTGGTAGACGCCGTAGCGCGGCTGGGCGATGTAGTCCTTGAACCGGCCCGCCATGGGTTGCCACAGCGAGTGCACCACGCCGACGGCCGCGTAGCAGTCGCGCACCTCGTCGCACAGGATGCGGATGCCGACCAGGTCGTGGATGTCGTCGAAGTCCTTACCCTTGACGATCATCTTCTGGTAGATCGACCAGTAGTGCTTCGGGCGGCCCTCGACGATCGCGTTGATCCGGGAGGCGGCCAGTGTGTTGACGATCTCGGCCCGCACCTTCGCCAGATAGGTGTCGCGCGAGGGCGCGCGATCGGCGACCAGCCGGACGATCTCGTCGTACTTCTTCGGATGCAGGATCGCGAATGCCAGGTCCTCCAGCTCCCACTTCACCGTCGCCATACCGAGGCGATGGGCCAGCGGCGCGATGACCTCCAGCGTCTCCTTGGCCTTCTTGGCCTGCTTCTCCGGCGGCAGGAAACGCATCGTGCGCATGTTGTGCAGCCGGTCGGCCACCTTGATCACCAGCACGCGCGGGTCGCGGGCCATCGCGATGATCATCTTGCGGATGGTCTCCGCCTCCGCGGCCGCGCCCAGGTTGACCTTGTCCAGCTTGGTGACGCCGTCGACGAGGTGGGCGACTTCGGAGCCGAAGTCCTGGGTGAGCTGTTCGAGGCTGTAGCCGGTGTCCTCGACCGTGTCGTGCAGCAGCGCCGCGACCAGCGTGGTGGTGTCCATGCCGAGTTCGGCGAGGATGTTCGCCACCGCGAGCGGATGGGTGATGTACGGGTCGCCCGATTTGCGGAACTGATGCTTGTGCCGCTCGTCGGCCACATCGAACGCGCGCTGCAGCAGCGTCAGGTTCGCCTTCGGGTACAGCTCGCGATGCACGGTGGCCAGCGGCTCGAGCACCGGCTTGACCGCCGCGATGCCGCGCTGCCCGGTCATGCGGCGGGCCAGGCGGGCCCGCACCCGGCGCGACGCGGAGGTCGGAACGGCGGAGGAGGTGCCGGGTTGCCGCGGCGGCGCCGGATTCGCCTGCGCCTGCGGCTTCGGGGACTGCGCGGCGTCGGTGGCGCCCGCACCGTTCGGCCGCGGGCCCGACGTCGATTGCTCGACCTTCGCCTCGCCCAGATGCTGAGTCATGCCACCACCTCTCCGCGCCTCGATCGGACCACCCTATCCGACCGGTGCAACCTCCCGGACCACCAACTTTAGTCCGGGCGGAGCACCGACGTCCGTTCCGCGGACGAAGGATGCCCGCCGGGGTGCCGGTAGCAGCGACCGGCGCGGCTGCGAAGCGGTTCCCGTCATCCTTTTCGAGTGCCGCGTCCGGGACCCGTCCGTGCGTGGGACTCGAAAGCCTCCCTCGCGGCTTCGACGCTGTCGGCGGGTCGCCCAACTTGCTCCTACCAGCTCTTATACCCGTGCGGCGACCCGGCGACGCACGATCCGGCCAGGAATGCGAGTCGATGCGGGACCAGGGGCGGTCAGCGAATCGCGGCGGGTTGTGCGCCGGCGAACGGCGTCCGGCCGGAGCCGGGCTCGGAGCGCAGCGACCGACCGTCGAGATCGGCGGCGGGGGCGACGTCGAGCAGGTCGAGCACGGTCGGGGTGATGTCGACCAGGGTCGCTCGGGTGCTGGTGGCGCCGGGCCGGAAGTCCGGGCCGCGAGCGATGACGAAGTTGGTCGTCTCGTCCGTGGACTGGCCGCCGTGTCCACCTCGGGGAGTGTGGCCGTGGTCGGCGGTGACCAGGACGGTCCACCGCTCGGCGGGGTGGGCGGCGGCGCGAGCGTCCACGGCGGCGACGATGCGCCCGACCAGGACGTCGACGCGCGTCACGGCGTCGAGGTAGGCGCGCGAGGCGCCGCCCGCGTGGTGACCCGCGTGGTCGACCTGGTCCAGATGGGTGAACAACAGGTCGGGCGCGAATCTGCCGATCGCGGTCACCACGGCCGCGGCGGTGGCGGCGTCGGTGCGCGACTCGTCCGGATCGTCCGGTACGGGCGCGGTGGAGACGACGACGTCGGCGCGCGGGTTGCCGCTGCCGGTCATCGTGGCGATCCGGTCCCAGGTGGCGATGGACTGGGTCTTCGCGGTGGGCCGGGCCCGTTCCAGCCGGGTGAACACCGTCGGGTACCGCGCGAACGGCTCGGCGGTGAACTCGTTGTTCGTGATGCCGTGCTTGCGATCCCACACCCCGGTCAGCACGGTGGCCCAGGAGGGGCCGGAGATCGTGATGTGCGGGGCGATGGAGGAACGGCTCAGCAAGCCGGCAGCGCTGAGCCGCAGCAGATTAGGCGCCGGTGCCTGCTCGATCTTGTCGTACATCAGGCCGTCCAGTCCGATCACGACCACTTTGTCCGCGGGAGCATCCCCGTGGGCGACTCCGGCCGCGGCGGACAGCGGCAGGAACGCGGCCGCCGTGACGGCAACGACTTTCGCCAGCAGTTGCGCTCGGCTCATACCGCGACCATGCGGGACCGACCGGCACGTGCGATAGCCTGCCGCGACAGTGTTCATGGACGTTTCATCGCGCACCACATTGCCCGTAGCCTCGCTGAACAGGCCTCGAACACGGAATAGCCGACAGCTATATACCGATTTCACGGGTGGTCGCTTCCAGGTGAACGCGAAGTTTCGCACTGCGGCCGAAGATTCACCTCGGACGAGGCTGCCACGAGGCGGCGGAGGCGGGCGGGGCGGTGCTCGCCGTCCACGGACATGCCTACGCGTGGAGAATATTCGGCCGCACCGAGGGTGGCGTGCCGGTGCGCGACGTCTCCCATCCGGTGCTCGGGCGCGGCTACGCCGTTCCCGAGGTCGGGCCGGGTTCATGTCGCCGCCCGCCCACGCGCCAGTATCGTCCGCGCCATGATCGTCGCCCGTTCGATGCTGCTGTTCGCCCTCGCCGCGCTCGCCGAGATCGGCGGCGCCTGGCTGGTGTGGCAAGGCTGGCGGGAACAGCGCGGCGTCGTCTGGATCGCCGCGGGCGTGCTCGCGCTGGGCGCCTACGGGTTCGTGGCCACCTTCCAGCCGGACCCGAACTTCGGCCGCATCCTGGCCGCCTACGGCGGTGTCTTCGTCGCGGGCTCGCTGGCCTGGGGCGTGCTGGTGGACAAGTTCCGCCCCGATCGCTGGGACTACCTCGGTGCGGCGATCTGCCTCGCCGGCGTGGCGGTCATCATGTACGCGCCCCGCCGCTGACCGGTGCCCTCGGTCGACGCCGGCACGACACCTCGGGAACCCCCACGCGGCATCGCCCGAGCGCCCCACGGTGCGTGCGCGCCATTCACTCCGGCGCGCCGAATGCCCACACCGCGGCAGGCCGGCCGGTTGCTTTGACCCGGCGCCGTTCGGTGGTGCGCGCCAGACCCGGGATGGCCGCCAGCGTCCGGTTCAGATTCGCGGCATCGGGACGGGTCCCGGACAGCGCCGTGACGGCCTCCACCGCCCTGGTCGCGGGGAACTCCGCGCCGAGGAGCGCGCGGGTGAACGTCAGGTCCTTCCACAGCAGCCGCGTCAGAACGCCGCGGGCGACGCCGACGATGCGATTGTGGTCGAACGCCAGCTCGGGCACCTCGTCGAATTCGATCCACCGCGCCGGGCCCTCGTGCGGTCCCACCACCGCCCACATCGCGATCGACAGCGTCGGCCCGCGCGGGTCGCGGTTCGGCTCGTCGAAGGTCACCAACTGCCCCACCGCCCCGATGGCTTCCTCCGGGACGCCCAATTTGGTGTGCACGGCTCGCCGCGCCGCGACGGCCAGCCGCTCGCCTCGCCCGAGCAGCACACCCGGCAGGGCCTGCTGCCCCGCGAACGGCTCCATCGCCCGGGGGGCGATCCCGAACCGGACGCCGCCGTCCTCGTCCCAGAACCGCAACGCCACGACATCCACCGACACAACGGACTGCTCCACGCCGCCCCATCCTGCCCGACCAGCCTCCCGGCATGTGGACCCCTCTCGCGGTGTGCCGCCGTGGACGATTCACGCCGCCGCGCGATACGCCGTCTGCGTGCGGTGACGGCGACCGGGGCCGTCGGCGGTGAGGACGACCGGCACGCCGAGCGTCCGGGCCAGCCACGGCACCGGGTCGTCGGGCAGTTCGGCGAGCACGGGCTCGGCGCGCGTCACCATCCGGGTCAGTTCGCGCTGGTGCTCCAGGTCCTGCCACCGGCCGATGGGCAGCGTATCCAACCTGCCGCCGTCCACGGCGTAACCGGTTGCGGCGTAGCGTCGCCCGGGCACGTCGAGGTGATTGACGGCGAGTCCGTCGATACCGCCGGAGACCTCGATCGCGTAACGCAGCAACACCGTGTCCAGATGCCCGAGACGGAATTCGCCTTGGTAACGCCCGGACGTATTGTGCGGCTCGGGCAGGTCGAGGCCGGGATCCTCCGTGGGGAACGGGCCTGCGCCGTGGCGGGTCTGGTAGGTGCGGGTCACGCCGAGCACGTAGCCGGACGCGCCGATCTCGGCGAGCATCGCGCGCGCGTTGCGTGGCTCGACGGTGGACCAGGTGGTGTGCGGATGGAACCCGCGCCATTCGTCCAGCAGGACGCCTTGCGCGCCTTCGAACACCACCGTGCCCCGGCGCGCGAACCGCGCCAGCTGGTCGGCGCCGACGATCCGCACCGCCGCGGCGAACTCCTGGTACATCTCGACCAGGTCGTCGATCGGTTCGAAGCGATGTTCGCTCGGGGCGACGAGCGGCCCGTAATGTGCCGCCAGCGTGCGCAGTTTGCGCCGCAGCACCATCGGACGCAGGCAATCCGCCACGATGGGAGCCGCGTGCGCGAGGGCGTAGCCCGCGGTCTCGCCGATCCCCCGCCCGCACGAACCGTGCCGCGCGGAACCCCGCGCGTCCTCGCGAGCACGGTTGGCGGCGATGTGGATCGGCGTGGTGAGCAGGGCTCGCCCGTCGATCCGCAGCAAAGACAGCGGGTCGCGGACGCCCAGCGCGGCCAGCCCGCGCGCCTCGGCGGCCAGCGCGATCGGCTCGACGAGCATGTGCCGCGACAGCAGCGTCGGCACGCCCGCGAACGTCCCCGAGCCGAACTGCGCGAACGTGTGATGGCGTCCTTCGGCGATCACGTTGTGGGCCGCCTGCGCCCCGCCGTTGAACCGGACCACGGCGGAGACCTCGAATCCCGACTCCGGTGCGCACAGCCAGTCGACCGTCGCTCCTTTGCCCGCGTCCCCGAAACCGAGATCCACGACGATGATGTGCGCACCGAACATCACACACCTTCAGCCGCGCCCACGCGGCAAGGCTCGTGGCCGCCGGTCGTCGGCGTCCAGCGCTTTGCCGACCGACGCTGCTTCGGCCGCGGAACCGACATCGCGCAGATCCGCCAGTCCACCGGCCAGGTCGACGCGCCCCTCCGCCAATCCGATGGTCAGCGCGATGAGTTCGCATACCGCGGCGGGATCGTCCAAACGCAGGAAGTTCTGGCCGAGCAGCCCGCGCCAGTGCTCGGCGATCTCCGGGTCGTGGAAGTAGCTCGACTGGTTGGGCAGGATGTAGTGCACGTGCCAGCGTTCGGCGAGCTCACGGTAGACGGATTCGACCGAGATGTCCTGGCGCACACCGTCGCCGATGATCGCGCGAATGTGCCGGGAGGCCAGCCGCGGCTTGTTCAGTTCGTCGCCGATCAGGAAGAGGTAACCCTTCTTGCGCCGCTTCTCCCATGCGTCGGTCGCGATGTGCGTCGCGAGGAAATAGGCGGCCAGTTCGTAGCTTTCGGACTTCTGCCCACCGCCACCGCCCTCCAGGAAGACGGCCCGCAACTGCTCGTCCATCCGGTTGTCGGATTCGAACTGCCCCACCTGCAGTGGCACGCGATCGGTGTCCGCGTCACCGATCGCGCCGAACAGGATTTGCGGATCGTCCGCGTAGCCCTTGCGCCGCAGCAGACCGTGCAGGGTGCCCAGCTTGTCCTGCATGATCCGCGGCACCCGGCCCATCGATCCGGTGACGTCGAACAGCACCGCGATCGGCAGCGAGTTGGCGTGGTCGGCGGAATCCCGGCATTCGCGCACGCCGATCCCGAGCGGGTCCAGCATCGGGTGCACCCGCCAGTTCGCGTGCGGCTCGGCCCGCATCTCGGCGGTGTAGCCGAAGTCATCGATGCCACGAGCGGCGCGGAAGGTCTTGGCCGCGCGGTAGGCGGAGTCGTCCCAGTGTCCGTATCCCATTACGATCACGTCCTCTCTTTGTTTTAGTCTATTCGACCAAAACTTAGCCGGTCAAGAGTCGCGAGCCCGGAGGACCGGCACCGGGAGCCGGGCACCACGATCTGGTGCCCGGCCGCCTTCGGCGTGCAAGCCGAACTGGTCGCCGCCGAGCCCGCCCGGTTCTTCGTGCCGCCCTGCGTCGGGCACCGGGCCTGGATCGGCGTGCGCCTGGATGTGGAACCGGACTGGGCCGAGGTCGCCGAGATCGTCCGGGACGGTTACCGGCTCGTCGCCCCGAAGCGGCTCTCGGCACTGCTGGACTGACGGCGGGTCAGGTCAGCAGGGTCTCCGCCAATCCCTCCGCGGTGAGCTCGAGGCGCCGGGTCACCCCGATGTCGTCGAGGAACCGCGCATCGTGACTGACCACGATCAGCGCCCCTTCGAAACCGGCCAGCGCCTGGGTCAGATGCTCCAGGCTGGGCAGGTCGAGGTTGTTGGTCGGCTCGTCCAGCAACAGCAGGCGCGGCGCAGGGTCGGCCAGCAGCAGCATCGCCAGCGCCGCGCGCAACCGTTCACCGCCGGACAACGCCGCCGCCGCGACATCGGCGTCCGCGCCACGGAACAGGAAGCGGGCCAGCTGCGCCCGGATCCGCTCCGCCGACGCGTGCGGCGCGGTGGCGGCGACGTTCTCGAACACCGACCGCCCCTCGTCGAACACGTCCAGCCGCTGCGGCAGCATCCGCCACGGCACTTTCGGCCCCTCCTCGGCGATACGCCGCAGCAGCGTCGTCTTGCCGACGCCGTTGCGGCCGGTCAACGCGATCCGCTCCGGGCCGGACACCCGCAAGGTCACCGTCGGCCCGCACGCCAGCTCGACTCCGTCCAGCTCGATGACGTCCTGACCGGGGTACAGCCGTGTATCGGGCAGCTCGACCCGGATCTCCCGATCGTCGCGCAACAGCTCCTTCGCCTGCTCGAGCTGTTCCTTGGCGGAATCCAGCTTCTCGATGTGGTTGTTGCGCAGCTTGCCCGCGGACACCTGCGCCTGCCGTTTGCGTTCGGCCATCACGATTTTCGGCTCCCGCTTCTGGTCCCACATCTTCTGCCCGTACCGCTGCCTGCGGTCGAGTTTGATGCGCGCTTCGACGAGTTCGCGGGCCTGCTTGCGGACATCGCTGCGCGCGTCCCGGATCGCGGCGCGGGCAGCCTCCTGCTCGGCGGCGACGATCCGCTCGTACTCGCTGAAATTGCCACCGAACAAACGGAGTTCGCCGTGGCGCAGCTCCGCGATGGCCGCCATCCGCTCCAGGAGCTCGCGGTCGTGGCTGACCGTGAGCACCGTGCCGGAGAACTGGCCGATCACCTCGTAGAGCCGTGCCCGAGCCACCCGATCCAGGTTGTTCGTCGGTTCGTCCAGCAGCAGCACGTCCGGCTCGGCGAGCAGCTCGGCGACCAGTCCGAGCAGCACCGTCTCGCCGCCGGAAAGCGTGTCGAGCGTGCGATCGAGATGCGCCACCGAGTCGGCGACGTAGTGCAGGCCGAGCCGCGCCAGCAACGCCAGCGCCCGCTCCTCGACATCCCACTGGTTGCCGACCAGGTCGAAGTCGGCACCGCTTCCCGAACCGGACTCGATGCGGTGCAACGCTTTTCGCACCTCGGCGATGCCGAGCACCGCGTCGACGCGCTGCCCCGCGCCCAGACCGAGATCCTGGCGCAGATACCCGAGCTGCCCGGCGACGGTGACCGACCCGCGAGCAGGCTTCAGCTCCCCCGCGATCAACCGCAGCAAGGTGGATTTGCCCGCACCGTTGCCGCCGACCAGGCCGATGTGGCCGGGGCCGAGAACGGCGTCGATCCCCTCGAAAACGGGGGTGCCGTCCGGCCAGCCGAAAGTGAGATCGGAAAAAGACAGATTGGTCATGCCAGCTCCCAGAGGTTGCGACGAGACACGGCGCGCGAATGCGGGCCGCACTGTGGCTACCTCACATGAGCAACGGCAGAACTCCGATCAACGGGAACAAGACCTGTACAGGTTAACGACAACTCCGACCGATGCGCCAGTGCAATTCGGATCACACTTCGTCAGAACGACGCGCCGATCGCCACCGCCAGGCCCAATTCCCGGCCGGGCTCACTCGTCCAGCCGCAGCGACACCTCATCCACGAGAACGAGGGCTTGGTCCACGTCATTCGTTGCGCGAGTTCCGGCGGCGGGCTCTCGCGCGCCGCCGGTAGCGGCTCAGAGCTGAACGATCGAGGTCAGCGGGTAGTCGCCCTGCCGGGCGCGTCCGCCGAGGAAGCCGAGTTCCAGCACCACCGCGGCGGCGGCCACCTCGGCGCCGGACTGCTTGAACAGCTCCGCCGCCGCGGCGAGCGTGCCGCCGGTGGCGAGGACGTCGTCCAGCAGAAGCACGCGACGGCCGGCCAGATCGATGCCGTCCGCGGGAATCTCCAGCGCGGCGGTGCCGTATTCGAGGCTGTATTCCCGGCTGATCACCGGCGGCGGCAGCTTGCCCGCCTTGCGGACGGCGAGCACGCCGGTGCCGAGGGAGGCGGCGACACCGGCCCCGAGCAGGAAGCCGCGAGCATCGACGCCGGCCACCAGATCGGCGTCGGGTGCGCACGCGGCCAGGCAGTCGACCACGGCGCGGAAGCCCTCGGCGTCGGCGAACACCGGGGTGAGATCCGCGAAACGCACACCGGGCGTGGGGAAGTCGTCGTGCCAACGGGTCAAGCGGTCGACCATCTCGGCGGCTCTTGTGGTCCGTTCGGCGGCTACATCCTCGGACTCGATCGCCGCGTGCTTGCTCATCGACACCTCTCCATGGTCACATCACCCACACCGTCTGTCACCGCTCGAGCACCCACCGGTCCATGTTCCAGCCCGTTCCGGCCTGGTTGGGGGCGGCGATCCCGTTGCGCAGCCCCTTGCCGAAGGCGATCGTGCGCGGGGTGGCGAACAACGGAATGCTCGGCAGCTCCGCCCACAGCAGGTTCTCGGCCTCGGTGAGCAGATTCAGCTGTGCGGCCGCGCTGTCGTCGGCCCCGAGCTGATCGGTGATCGCATCGTAACGGCCGTTGCCGTACCGTCCGAAATTGAGACCGTTTCCGGTGCGCAACGCGCTGGCCGCGGCCACTCCCGCCAGGGAGCCCGCCGGCCCGGGCGCCGACGCGGTGCTGCCGAGGACGGCGTCGACCTTGCCCTCGGTGAGCCGGGTGGGCGTGAAATCGGGCGCTGCGGCGTCCACCACGATGATGCCCGCCGGTTTGCACGCTTCGGCGATCATGGCGACGGTCTGCGCGCGCCGGTCGTCCGGACCCAGGTAGCCGATCCGGACGGTGGGGTTCGGCGCACCGGAGGCGGCGACGGCTCTGGTCGCGTTGGCCACGTCGCCGCCGGAGTAGTTGTTCGACGCGCCGATGACCGCCGGGTAGAGCAGGGCGTCCTGTTGCACCACGTGCGCATTCAGCGGCCCGGAGCCCAGCCCGGTCTTCGGTGCGTCCGGCACCTTGCCGAGCTTGTCGAACAGCGTCTGGCGCGGCAGGCACAGCGCGAACGCCCGGCGCGCCTCGACGGAGGCGAACACTCCCCCGGTGGACAGCGTCAGTTGCTCGGCGCCGCGGCCGGGCAGGGTCTGCACCGAGAAGCCGTTCAGATCCAGGTCTTTCACCGAGTGCGCGCCGATGTCGAGCACACCGACGGCGTTCTCGCCGACCTTCTTCTTCACGTCCACGTTCCTCGGCCACACCACGATTCGCCCGGTCGCCGGTTTGTTGCCCCACCAGCGCTCGTTGGCCACCAGCACCAAACCGTCCTCGCTGCCGAAGGATTCGATGCGGTAGGGCCCCGACGAAGGGAACCGCGACAGGTCCAGCCGTCCGTCGGCCGGGATGGTCCAGCCGGTGTTCCAGAACTCCGCGATCCGGCCCAGCGCGTTCGGATCGCCGGTCTGCAAGGCCGACACCACGTTGGGCACGTTCGCCACGCGAGCCGCGACATGCGCGGGCATCAACTCACCGGCGGCGAACAGGTTGCGCCAGGGCAGATACCGCCTGCCGGGCCGGAACACGACCGTGGCGTCCCGCGAGCCGGGCTGGCAGTCGACCCGTTCGATGGCGTCGTAGCCGCTGGTGCTCGCGGCGTCGAAGAGCGGAACGGGCCCCCGGTCACCCGGCTTGGTGTACCGGCCGCTGCGGGCGGCCCACGCCAGCACCAAGTCGTCGCAGGAGGTCGGCACACCATCGGAGTACACGCCGTCGGGATTGAGGCGGTACTGGATGGTCTGCGACTCGCCCGGCACCTCCTTGGCGGTCCCGAAGTCGGTGTCGGCGACCTGCTGGCCGTCCGGACCGGTGTAGAAGAAGCCGGTCAGCACCCGGGCGAACACCGCGGAGGACCCGGAACTCGCCCCCAGCGTGCTGGCCCCGTTATAGGTGGCGATGGTGGCATCGGTCGCGTAACCGATGGAGGGCACCTGATTCTTGCTGGAGCAGCCGACCATCAGCCCGGCGGCCACCGTCCCCGCAGCGAGCGCTCCGATCAGTCGTACCGCACTGCGTGGCTGTCGCATGAAACCCCTTGCCTGGTGTCAGTTCCGCCTCTTGTGCCGTTTCCCGCTCGGGCGCGCGCCGGGACGCGGCGTCTGCCCGGCCGCGCGCTGCTTGCGCTGCGCCGGTTCGTGCTCTCGACCCGTTGCCATGCTCGCCCGGCGCTCGGCCGCGACGCCCGCACGGGCGCTGGCCGCGCCCGCCCGCTTGGCCATGACCTTCTTCGTGTGCGCCGCCACGGGCCCCCAGCGCTCCTTGATCGACACCAGTAGCGGAGTCGCGAAGAAGATCGAGGAGTACGTGCCGACCAGCAGACCGACCAACTGCACCAGCGCCAGGTCCTTCAGGGTGCCGACGCCCAGCATCCACACCGCGACCACCATCAGCCCGACGATCGGCAGGATGCCGATCAAAGCGGTGTTGATCGAGCGCATGAGCGTCTGGTTCACCGCGAGGTTGGCCTGTTCGCCGTAGGTGCGCCGAGTCAGGTGCAGAATACCGTGGGTGTTCTCCTCGACCTTGTCGAACACGACGACCGAGTCGTAGAGCGAGAAGCCGAGAATGGTCAGGATGCCGATCACGGTCGCCGGAGTGACCTCGAACCCGACCAGCGAATACACACCCGCGGTGACGGTGACGTCGAAGAACAGCGCCGCCAGCGCCGCGATCGCCATGTGCGTCTCGAAGCGGACCGCGATGTAGACCGCGACGAGCACGAGGAACACGGCCAGCGCGATGACCGCCTTGCGCGTGATCTGGCTGCCCCAGGTCTCGCTGACGTCCGAGGTGCTGATCGCGGCCCGGCTGGGATTGCCGGACTTGTCCTTGGGCTGGAACGTGGTGAACAGCGCGCTGTTGAGCGCCTCGACCTGCCTCTGGTCCAGCGCCTCGGAACGGATGAGCATGGTGGCCGAACCGCCGGTGCCGACGGTCTGCACCGAGACCGGATCGGTGCCGATCGCACCGCGGTAGACGTCCTCCACCGCGCTGGTGGTCGCGTTCCCCGCCGGGAACTGGATGCGCGAACCGCCCTCGAAATCGATGCCGAAGTTGAAGCCGCGGAAGAGGATGCTGCCCAGCGAGACCAGCACGATCACGGCGGTGATCAGGTACCACATCCGGCGCTTGCCGATCACGTCGATCGCGCCGGTGCCGGTGTAGAGGCGGTTGAAGAAGCCGTGCTTGGGCGTCTGCGGCTCGCCGACCGCGGCGAACACGTCGGTGATCTCGGTGGCGCTCGTCTTGTCCAGCGAGGGGGTGGTGTGGCTGTTGGTCATCGTCCTCACGCCTTCCCGAGTGCGGCCTCGGCCGCCTTCCGCTCGCGGGCGATCTGCTGGATCGCGCCGAGGCCGTTCACCGAGGGCTTGGACCAGAACGCCGTCCGCGAGGCCAGCAGCACCAGCGGCGAGGTGACCAGGAACACCACGACCACGTCGAGGATGGTGGTGAGGCCGAGGGTGAACGCGAAGCCCTTCACCTGGCCGACCGCCAGGATGTAGAGCACGGCCGCGGCGATGAAGCTGACGGCGTTGCCGGACAGGATGGTCCTGCGGGCGCGCTGCCAGCCGCGCGGAGCGGCGGAGCGGAAGCTGCGCCCCTCGCGCATCTCGTCCTTGATGCGTTCGAAGAACACCACGAAGGAGTCGGCGGTCATGCCGATACCGATGATCAGACCCGCGATACCGGCGAGGTCGAGAGTGAATCCGATCCAGCGTCCGAGCAGCACCATGATGCCGTACACCGCGAATCCCGAGGCCACCAGCGACAAGCCGGTGACGAAACCGAGCATCCGGTAGTAGGTGAGGCAGTACAGCAGCACCACCAGCAAGCCGACCGCTCCGGCGAGCAGGCCCGCCTTCAGCGAGGACAGGCCGAGCGTCGCGGACACGGTCTCGGCTTCCGAGGTCTGGAACGACAGCGGCAGCGAGCCGTACTTCAGCGTGTTCGCCAGTTCCTTCGCCGAGGTAGCGGTGAAGTTGCCGGAGATCTGGGTGCGGCCGCCCTGCTGCGGGCCCTGCTGCACGACGGGGGCGCTGACCACCTTCGAGTCGAGCACGAACGCGACGCGCTTGTAGACGTACTCGCCGGTCAGCGACGCCCATGCGTCGCTGCCGCCGGACTTGAAGTCCAAGTAGACCTCGTGCCTGGCCTGCTGCTGGTTCAGGCCCGAGCTGGCGTCCTTGATCTCCTGGCCGTCGATGCGGCTCTTGTCCAACAGGAACACCTCGTTGCCGTCGGTCGAGCAGGTCACCAGCGGCAGGGCCGGGTCGTCGTTGCCGGCGAGCGGATCGGCCTTGGTGCAGTCCAAGGCGGCCAGCGCGGCCTGCTGCACGGACGGGTCGGTGCTCTGTCGCACCGCTTTGGCCGCCTGGATCTCCTTGCTCGCCTCTTCGGTCGGCTCCAGGCCGGGAGCGGCGGGCGGCTGCGTCGGCTGCTGCGCGGGGAACACGCGCTGCTGCGGAGCGGGCTGGGTCGTCTCCGGCGCGGCGGGCTGCGTCGTCTCCGGCGCCGACGGCTGCGCGGCGGGCGCGGGCTCGGTGCCAGGCGCCGTCTGCGGGGTCGCGCCGCGTCCCGCCGCGGGCACGGCCTGCAGCACCGGTCGGATGTAGAGCTTGGCGGTGGTCGCCAGCGCGCGCGCCTGCTGCCCGTCGTCGCCGGGCACGGTGATCACGATGTTGTCGCCGTCGATGACGACCTCGGAGCCACCGACACCGAGGCCGTTGACCCGGTTCTCGATGATGTCCTGCGCCTTCTTCAGGCTGTCCTGGCTCGGCTTGCTGCCGTCGGGCGTGCGCGCGGACAGCGTGACGCGCGTACCGCCCTGCAGGTCGATACCGAGCTTGGGCGTCGGGGACTTGTCACCGGTGAAGAACACCAGCGCATAGATCACGGCCAGCAGCGCGGCATAGACACCGAGCAGCCGCAGCGGGTGCGCCGATCCCTGGGAAGGTGGCACAGTACGTCATCTCCTAGGCGGGAAGTCGAGGATGGAACATGCGGACGTGCACCAGCGACGCCGGGTGCGCGGACGGACGGCCGCGGCGACATCCGGCGAGCCGGGGCACAACCGCGGCGATCAGTCCTTGGTCAGGCGGGTCTCGGTCTGCTCGGCGGATTCCTCGACGGCGTCGGTGGTGTCCGAGCCGGTGGTCTCCGAGCCGGTCTCCTCGGTGCTCACCTGATCGTCGATGCGCACCTCACGGATGGCCTGGCGCAGCCACGTGGTGACCACGTCCTCGGCGATCTCGAGGTCGACCGTGGTGTCGTCGAGTTCGACCACGGTGCCGTACAGACCCGACGTGGTGACGACCTGATCGCCGATCTTCAGGCTGTCCTGCATCTGGGCGACCTTCTCGGCTTCCCGCTTCTGACGGCGGACACCGAGGAACATCGGCACGAGCAGGGCTACCAGTAGCAGCGGAAACAGCAGTTCCATCGTCGAAGTCAGTCCCTAGTTTCGTGGGTGGGATGGGCAAGTACCCCCACAGTCTGCCAGTTCGCCGCGCGGGCGCCACACCCGCACGCCGCTGGGCAGCCACAACTCCCTCATTGCACAACGGCTCGCCCGCCGGACACGCTCCTCGGGCGAGCCGCGCGACGGCCTCAGGCGGTCTTGCCGTAGACGTAGTCCTCCAGCGGGAAGCTCACCGCTTCGCGATGCGCGTTCAGCGTGCTGGTCGGCCGCAGCAGGGCGGCCTCGCCGTGCTGGTTGAAGTAGTAGCTGCGCGCGGTGGCGCAGTCGCCGCCGTAGAACACCGACGAGCCCAGCTTGTCGGTGACCCGGTCCAGGAACGCCGCGTTGGCCTGCTCGGTGACCTCGAAGGTGGTCTCGCCCCTACGGCGCAACTCGCCGAACAACCTGCCCATGTGCTTCATCTGGGCTTCGATGGTGGTGAAGTAGGACAGGCCGCTGTAGGAGTACGGGCTGTTGAGACTGAGGAAGTTGGGGAACTTCGGCACCGTGATGCCCTCATAGGCTTGGAACCGGTTGTCGCGCCAGAACTTTCCGAGATCCACCCCGTCCCGGCCGATGATCTCGATGGCCGGGAAGTTCACGTCCCACAGATTGAAGCCGGTGGCCAGGATCAGGGTGTCGATCTCGGTCTTGTGCCCGTCGGCGGTGACGATGCCGTCCGGCTCGATGTGATCGATCGAGTTCGTCTCCAGGCGCACGTGCGGCTGGTTGAACGTGGTGAAGTAGTGGTTGGAGAAGGTCGGCCGCTTGCACCCGAAGTCGTAGTGCGGTGTCAGCTGCCTGCGCGTCTGCTTGTCGCGCACCGACGCCCGCAGGTGCGCCTTGGCCAGCGCGCCCGCCCCCTTGTTCAGCAGCCGGGCCTGCTTGAAGTGCAGCACCCCCACCACCATCAGCGCCTCCAGCAGGCTGGTGTTGACCAGTCGCGCGGCCTTCTGCGTGGCGGGAACCCGCTCGAACAGCTCGCGCACCGGCGCGGGAATCGCGGTGTCGATCTTCGGGACCACCCAGATCGGGGTGCGCTGGAAGACCGTGAGCGCCCGCGCCTTCTTGGCCACCTCGGGAACCAGTTGCACGGCGGTGGCGCCGGTGCCGATGATCGCGGCCTTGCGGCCGGTGAGGTCGAAGTCGTCCTCCCACGCGGTGGTGTGGATGATCTTGCCCGCGAACGAGTCGATGCCGGGGAACGGCGGGGTGTAGGGCTGGGACAGGAAGCCGGTCGCCGTGAGCAGGTACCGGCCGGTGACGGTTTCGCCGCCCGCGATCGAGACCGCCCAGTGCTGCTGCTCTTCGTCCCAGCGCGCGCCGTCGACGACGGTGCCGAAGCGCATGCGGCGGCGCAGGCCGTATTTGTCGGCGACGTGCGCGGCGTACTTCTTCAGCTCCTCGCCCGGCGCGAACAGCCGTGACCAGTGCGGATTCGGTTCGAACGAGTAGGAGTAGGTCACCGAGGCGATGTCGACCGCCAGACCGGGATAGTGATTGACGTGCCAGGTGCCGCCGAGATCGTCCTCCCGTTCCAGGATGACGTAATTGCTCAGGCCGAGCCGATCGAGCTGAATGCCAGCTCCCATGCCCCCGAACCCCGCACCGACTACGACCGCGTCGTATTGAGGCGCCACACCGAACCTCCTGCTATCTGAACCACATATCACGGAATGACACATCATTCCGTTTGTGATGACTGTATCATCGGGGAGGTGACGAAGCCATCCACGCGTGCCGAGCGACGCAAAGCCGAACTGCGCCAGGAGATCATCGACACCGCGTTCGTCTGTTTCGCGGAGAAGGGCTATCACGCCACCGGCATCGCCGACATCGCGGCACAGCTCGGCATCGGCCACGGCACCTTCTACCGCTACTTCAGCAACAAGCGCGACATCATCGACCACGTCATCGATGATCTGGCCGCGCGCATCATCGCCGCGCTCGGCACCGAGAACGCCCCGGACGCCGCCGCCTCCCTCGACGAATACCGCGCCCAGATCGACCGCATCGGTGTGGCCCTCACCGAGATCCTGCTCGCCGATCGCCGGGTGGCCCAGCTGCTGCTTTTCCACGCCACCGGCATCGACGACGAGCTCACCCAGCGGCTGTACGGACTGCTCGACACCGCCGACGGGCTCACCGCGGGCTATCTCGACCACGGCGTCGAGCAGGGCTACCTGCGCGCCGACCTGGACACGCTGAACACCGCGCGCGCGGTGACCGGCATGCTGATCGGGGGCATCGTCTACTCGCTGCGCGAACCCGACGAGGCCGCCATCGCCGGGCTGAACCAGGCCATCCGCCGCCTGCTCGTGGACGGCGTGCGCAAGGACTGAGCAACTCGGCAATCCCCCTGACATCGCCACCGGCGCTAGGGTGAGGCGCATTGATCCGACGCTCTCGCCAGGGGGACGGCCCTTGTTCGCAAAAGGCCATGCAATCGCGAAGTATTCCTTCCGAGCGGCCCGGGGCGGCGAGCCTGACAGAATGTCGCTCGTGACTCCGGAGGACGTGCGCAGCACCCGCTTCGCGACCCCGACGCTCGGGCATCGCGGCTACCACGCGGACGAGGTGGACGCCTTCCTCGAACTCATCGCCGCGACGCTGGCCGGACACGGCGATCTCGCCGCCGACGATCTGCGCCAGGTCCGTTTCGAAGCGCCCCGGCTCGGCCAGCGCGGCTACCGCGCCGATCAGGTGGACGAGTATCTCGACCAGCTGCGCGCCGAGCTGGAGTTCCGGCAACGCGGTGTCCGGCCGGTGCCCGCCGCGAACGGCGACGGCCAGGCCATGCTCACGTTCGACGACGTGCGGCGCATGCGATTCAGCCAGGCCCCGGTGGGCAGGCGCGGATACAACGAGGAAGAGGTCGGCGCGTTCCTCGATCTGGTCGCCGCGACCCTCGCGCACGGCGGGCCGGGCAGCCTCACCCTCGCCGATGTCGAGGCCGTTCGATTCACCGAGGCCCGGCGCGGCACTCGCGGATATCAGCGCGACGAAGTCGACGCCTTCCGCGATTTGGTCGCCGCCGCTCTGCGCCATCGCCGCTGACCGCGACCGCGATCCACCCCCGCGCGAATCATTCGAAGAGGTCGAGCGTGGGGTGCGGCTCGCGGCCGCGCACTTCGATGGAGCCGAACACCAGGTCGGGCGGCGGGACGAGACCGAGGTGCTCCCACGCGGCGGCGGTGGCGACCCGGCCGCGCGGTGTGCGCGCGACCATCCCGGCGCGCACCAGGAACGGTTCGCAGACCTCTTCCACGGTCGCGGCCTCCTCCCCGACCGCCACGGCCAAGGTGGACACGCCGACCGGACCACCGCCGAAACCACGGACCAGCGCGCCGAGCACCGCGCGGTCGAGCCGGTCGAGGCCGAGCACGTCCACGTCGTAGACCTCGAGCGCGGCCTGGGCGATGGGGCGAGTGATCCGGCCGTCGGCACGCACCTCCGCGTAGTCGCGGACGCGGCGCAGCAGGCGGTTGGCGATCCGGGGCGTGCCGCGCGAGCGGCCCGCGATCTCGGCCGCCGCCTCCTCCTCGATGACGACGCCGAGGATGTGCGCCGAGCGCTGCAGGATGCGCAGCAGCTCGCCGGGCTCGTAGAAGTCCATGTGGCCGGTGAAACCGAAACGGTCGCGCAGCGGGCCGGTCAGCGCTCCCGACCTGGTAGTGGCTCCGACCAGCGTGAACGGTGCGATGTCCAGGGGGATGGAGGTGGCCCCCGGCCCCTTGCCGACGACCACGTCCACCCGGAAGTCCTCCATCGCCAGGTAGAGCATTTCCTCGGCGGGCCGCGCCATCCGGTGGATCTCGTCGATGAACAGCACATCGCCCTCGACCAGATTGCTGAGCATGGCGGCCAGGTCGCCGGCTCGCTCCAGCGCCGGACCTGAGGTGATCCGCAGCGCAGTGCCGAGTTCGGCCGCGATGATCATCGCCATGCTGGTCTTGCCCAAGCCCGGCGGGCCGGACAGCAGGACGTGATCCGGTGTGCCGCCGCGCTGTTTGGCGCCGCGCAACACCAGCGCGAGCTGTTCGCGCACGCGGGGCTGACCGATGAAATCGTCCAGCGACTTCGGGCGCAGACTCGCCTCGATCTCGCCGTCGGACTTCAGATAGTTGGCGCTGACCTGCGACTCGCCGGGGTCCTCTGAATGATCCATGACGCCTTACCGGTTCTTGCCGAGCAGGCCGAGCGCGGCCCTGAGGGCGGCGGAGGTGTCGGCGGCGGGCTGTTCGGCCAGCACCGCGTCGATCGCCTGTTCGGCTTGTCTGGCCGCGAAGCCGAGGCCGACGAGCGCGTCGGTGACCTGCTCGCGCACGGGCGTGACGGCAGTGGCAGGTGCGGATCCGGGCGGACCGGACGGTACCGCAACCAGATTCACCTTGTCGCGCAGTTCCACCACCATGCGCTCGGCGCCGCGCTTGCCGATGCCGGGGACCCGGGTCAGCGCCGCCACGTTGCTCTCGGCCAGCGCTTTGCGCAGCGCCTCCGGCTCGAGCACGGCCAGCACCGCCATGGCCAGGCGGGGTCCCACGCCCGACACGGTCTGCAACAGGCCGAACAGGTCGCGGGCCTCGGTGTCGGCGAAACCGTAGAGGGTCATCGAGTCCTCGCGGACGATCATCGCGGTGTAGAGCCGGGTTTCCTCGCCCCGGGTGAGCCCGGCCAGGGTGGACGGGGTCGCGTTGAGCCGGTAGCCGACGCCTGCCGCCTCGATCACCGCGTGGTCGAGGGCGATTTCCAGCACTTCACCGCGTACCGACGCGATCACCCGTGCACCGCCTTCCGTTGTTCGGCCAGCCGCTCCTTGTATCGGCGCTGCGCCGCGGCCGCCTTGGCCTCCGCCGCCGCCATCCGCTCCAGCAGCGGCGCCCGCCAACAATGGCAGATCGCCAGCGCCAGCGCATCCGCCGCGTCGGCAGGTTTCGGCGCCGACGCCAGGCCGAGGATGCGCGTGACCATGGCGGTCACCTGCTTCTTGTCCGCGGCGCCGTTGCCGGTGACCGCGGCCTTCACCTCGCTGGGTGTGTGGAACGCGACCGGGATCCCCCGCCGAGCCGCGGCCAGGGCGATCACGCCGCCCGCCTGCGCGGTGCCCATGGCGGTACGGACATTGTGCTGGGCGAAGACGCGTTCGATGGCGACGGCCCCCGGTTCGTGGGTGTCCATCCAGCGTTCGGCGGCGTCGGCGACCGCGAGCAGGCGCTGCGCCAGCTCCATATCGCCGGGCGTGCGGACCACGCCGACGTCCACGGCGGTGACCTTCCGCCCCGATCCGCCGTCGACGATGCTGAGGCCGCATCGGGTGAGTCCGGGGTCGACGCCCATCACCCGCACGACAACCCCTCTCGCAGACACGAACAATTGTTCGAGAGTCTAGCGGAGGCTTCGCCTTTCACCCTCCAGCGACACAGCCCGGGCTATGCGCCGACGACCGTCGCCTCCCGCGCGGCGCCGGGCAATCCCAGCAACTCCGGACGGCTCGCGCGCGCCGCCCAGTGCCGCGCGGGATCGGCCACCATGCGCCGCGCCGTCAGATCCAGCAAGCCGCTGACGGTGGTCACCGTCGCGGCGACCACGCCGTCGGCGCGGGTCAGCACGTGCTCGACCCGGTAGGTCTTGCCCTCCCCCCACTGCCAGGCGCACGACACGTCCACGACGTCGCCACCGCGTAGCTCGCGCTGGAAACGCAGCACGGTCTCGAGGTTGACCGGGCCGAGGCCGGACGCGATCAGGTCCTCGACCGACACACCCGCCGCCTGCACACAGGCGAAACGCGCGTGATCGGCGTATTGGTGATAGGCCGCGCCGGTGACGTGCAACTGGGAATCCAGATCGGACACCCGGACTTCGATGCGGGTACTGAACGACACGCGCCGACTATGCCGGCGGGCACCGACAAGTTTCGCCCGCCGGCGACGCGGCCGCCGGAGCCGAGGTGTCAGAGCCCGGAGACCTGCCGCGCGAACGCACCGTGCGCCCGCTCGTCGAAAAGGACGAACCGCACCTGCGAGACCTCCGTCTCGGTCGCGCGAACGGTTTCCACGGCGATCCGCGCCCCGTCGTCCATCGGCCAGCCGAAGATTCCGGTCGAGATCGCCGGGAACGCGACCGTGCGCGCCCCCAATTCGTCCGCGACACGAAGGGATTCGCGATAACAGGAGGCCAGCAGCGCGGAGCGGTCCTCGGTGTCCGACCACACCGGCCCGACGGTGTGGATCACCCACCGCGCGGGAAGCCGACCCGCCGTGGTCGCCACCGCCGCTCCGGTGGGCAGTCCCCTGCCGTAGTGCGACGCCCGCAATCGCCGGCATTCCGCCAGGATCTCCGGGCCGCCGCGCCGGTGGATCGCTCCGTCGACTCCCCCGCCGCCGAGCAGCGACGAGTTGGCCGCGTTGACCACCGCGTCGACCTCCTGTTCGGTGATGTCACCGCGCACCAGCATGAGTTCGACCATGGTCGCATTCTGCCTCGCACGCCACGACGACGCCGATGACCCCGCGCCGACGTCTCCGGCGCCACCGCAGGTTTCCCCGGCAGGCCCGGGGGCCGAACCAGCAGCACACCTTTCATCACGGGATCTCCCTGCTGCACGGCTGGCTGCCGGTGACCGTCGCGCTCTTGGCCGCGCCGATCATGCTGGTCGCCGTCGCCCGGCGCGGGAGACGATGGTGGCTGATCCAGCTGCCGCTCTGCGTCGCGGTCGGCGTCGCGGCGGCGCCGGCGGCCGAGTGGTACGTGGCCGACGAGGGATTCGCGTGTTCCCTGCCATGGCCGGCCGGTCGCGTGGGCCTGCCCGCGCCGGCCGCCGACTGAACGCCGGCCCGCGAGCGCACCGGCGTTCAGTTCGCCGCCAGGTCGGCTCGCGTGCGGAACGTGCGCCGATAGACCTGCGGTGACACGCCGATCGCGTCGGCCAGGTGTTGACGCAACGAGGTCCCGGTGGCGAACCCGACCTCGCCCGCGATGCGATCGACGGTCAAGTCGGTGGTCTCCAGCAGATGTCTGGCGCGGAAGACGCGCTGCTGGATCAGCCAGCGTCCCGGGCTCATGCCGACCTCGTCGCGGAAACGCCGGGCGAAGGTGCGCTTGCTCATCCGGGCGCGCACGGCCAGTTCGTCGACGGTCAGCGGATGACTGAGGTTCTCCAGTGCCCACTGCCTGGCCGCGGCGGTCCCGGCCGAGGTCTGCGGCGGCACGGGTTGCTCGATGTACTGCGCTTGACCGCCATCGCGCCACGGCGGTACGACGCAGCGGCGCGCGACCGCGTTCGCAACGGCACTGCCGTGATCGCGTCGCACCAGATGCAGGCACAGGTCGAGTCCCGCCGCCGCGCCGGCCGAGGTGAGGACGTCGCCGTCGTCCACATAGAGCACGTCCGGGTCGAGACGCACCCGCGGAAAGGCGCGCCGGAACAAACCGGCCTGATTCCAATGCGTGGTGGCCGGTCTCCCGTCGAGCAGGCCCACGGCCGCGGCGATGAAAGCGCCGGTGCAGATCGCGACGATCCTCGCCTGCTCCGGAATCCGCGCCAACGCGTCGAGCACCGGCTGCGGCAGCGTGCCGGTGACCGCCGTCGTGATGTCGCAGGCGGGCAGCACCACGGTGTCGGCGTCGCACAAGGCGCGGCTGTCGTGGGCCACCGCGATGTCGAAGTCGGCGGCGCTGCGCACCGGACGACCGTCCACCGTGCAGGTGATCACCTCGTATCTACCTGCGGCACTGCCGAACACGCGATTCGGGATACCCAGTTCGAAGGGGTAGACCCCTTCCAACGCCAGCACCACCACCCGATGGGGCGCGGTCGAAGTCATGGCACGATCATATCGAAGAATGGCAATCGTGCCATTTTCTTCGCCGCCGGGTCCCGGCAGGCTGACAGCCGTGACCGAAATCGACAGCACCGCGACCATGCGCGCGATCAGCCAGCAGACCCTTGGCGGACCCGAGGTGCTCACCGAAGTGAAACTGCCGCAGCCGGTGGCAGGCCCCGGCCAGATCCTCGTCCGGGTCCGCGCCGCCGGACTCAACCCGACCGATTGGCGCCACCGCGCCACCGCCGGACTTTTCCTCCCCGAACCGCCGTTCGTCCTCGGCTGGGACGTCTCCGGCGAGGTCGCGGCCACCGGCATCGGCGTGACCCTCTTCCGCCCGGGCGACGAGGTGTTCGGCATGCTCCCGTATCCGCACGGCCACGGCGCCTGCGCCGAATACGTCGTCGGTCCTGCGCGTGCTTTCGCCCCCAAACCGGCCACGCTCGACCACACCCAGGCCGCGGCGATCCCGCTCGCGGCGCTCACCGCATGGCAGGCGCTGGTCGACACCGCCGGGCTCGGCGCAGGACAGCGCGTCCTGATCCACGCGGCGGCGGGCGGCGTCGGCCACTTCGCGGTCCAGATCGCCAAAGCGCGCGGGGCGTACGTCATCGGCACCGCCAGCGCGCCGAACCACGCGTTCCTGCGCGGCATCGGCGCCGACGAGGTGATCGACTATCGCGACACCGACGTCGCCGAGGCCGTGCGCGACGTCGACGTGGTGCTCGACTCGATCGACGACGACAACAGCATCCGGTCGCTGCGCACCCTGCGGCCCGGCGGGCTGCTGGTGACGCTGCGGGCCTTCGGCGCGGTCGACTTGGCCGCCGAGGCGGAGGCGCTGGGCGTGCGTGCGATCCGGATGCTGGTGGAACACGATCACTCCGGCATGCTCGCCCTCGCCGGACTGGTCGAATCCGGCGCGCTGCGCCCGACGATCGCCCGGTCGTTCCCGCTGTCGGCGGCCGCCGAGGCACACGCGCTGGGCGACACCGGGCGAACCGTCGGCAAATTGGTACTCACTGTCCCATGAAATGTGCCACGATCAGGGCGTTCGCGCTTCTACCATCCGAGGATGAGCAAAGGCGCAAAAGCAGTCCTCGAAGGCGGGCCGCAAGATCTGCCCGCGCGCATCGTCCCGATCACCCCGCCGGGGGTGGAATTGAAGGTGCCGTTCCGCGGCGGATACGAGCACTTCAAGGTCACCCAGCGGGAACAGGACACGCCCGAAGGGCGGCTGCGCGTGTACGAGTGGTGCGATCGCACCAGGATCGCGGAGTGAGTCCGGCCCCACCTTCCCGGCGGCGGTGAAGCGCCGACCGGAAGGTGGCGGCGCGATCGCCGAACTACTCGGGGCGGCCCGTGCATGGACCGGCCGCCCCGATTTCGCGCACCCTCATCCCGCGGTGCGGGGATGCCGCGCGAGGTGGATCGCTCAGTCCTCGAGTTGGGCGAGCACGTCGTCCGGGATGTCGACGTTGGTGTAGACGTTCTGCACGTCGTCGCTGTCTTCGAGGGCGTCGACGAGCTTGATCACCTTGCGGGCGCCGTCGAGGTCCACCGCGACCGACACCGACGGCTGGAAACCGGACTCGGCGGAGTCGTAGTCGATGCCCGCGCTCTGCAGGGCGGTGCGCACCGCGATGAGATCGCCGGGCTCGCTGATGATTTCGAACGAATCACCGAGATCGTTGACCTCCTCGGCGCCCGCGTCGAGCACGGCCAGCAACACGTCGTCCTCGGACAGGCCGTTCTTCTCCAGGGTGACGATGCCCTTGCGATGGAACAGGTAGGCCACCGAGCCCGGGTCGGCCATATTGCCGCCGTTGCGCGTCATCGCGACCCTGACCTCGCCCGCGGCCCGGTTGCGATTGTCGGTGAGGCATTCGATCAGCACCGCGACGCCGTTGGGGCCGTAACCCTCGTACATGATCGTCTGCCAGTCGGCGCCGCCGGCTTCCTCGCCGCCGCCGCGCTTGCGGGCGCGCTCGATGTTGTCGTTGGGTACCGACGACTTCTTCGCCTTCTGGATGGCGTCGTACAAGGTCGGGTTGCCATCCGGGTCACCGCCACCGGTCCGGGCCGCCACCTCGATGTTCTTGATCAACTTCGCGAACAGCTTGCCGCGCTTCGCGTCGATCGCAGCCTTCTTGTGCTTGGTGGTGGCCCATTTGGAGTGGCCGCTCATTCCCTACTTCCTTCAGGTCGGTGGCACGTCTGGTCGTGTGTACGGTACCGGCACGGCCGGGCGGACAACTTCCCCAGCCTACTCGGGCCGCCGCCGCGGCCGTGCAGAGCGGCCCCGACTACGCGGCGGCCGAGCGGACCATCTCCACGAACATGTCGTGCACCCGCAGATCACCGGTGACCTCGGGATGGAACGACGTCGCCAGCACGTTGCCCTGCCGCACCGCGACGATCCGGCCCGCGGCGGGACCGTCCGGCACGGTGGCCAGCACGTCGACGCCCGTGCCTGCCCGCTCGACCCAGGGCGCGCGGATGAACACCGCGCGCACCGGCCCTCCGGTCAGCCCGGCGAACGGCAGGTCGGTTTCGAACGAGTCGACCTGACGGCCGAACGCGTTGCGCCGCACCGTCATATCGATGCCGGACAGATGCTCGGCGTCCGGGCGGGTGTCGAGCACCTCCGAGGCGAGCAGGATCATGCCCGCACAGGAACCGAACGCGGGCATGCCGTCGCGCAGGCGCGCGCGCAGCGGCTCCAGCAGTTCGAAGACCTGCAGCAGCTTGCTGATCGCGGTCGACTCGCCGCCGGGCAGTACGAGCGCGTCCACGGCCGCGAGTTCCGCCTCCCGCCGGACCAGCACGGGTTCGGCGCCGCATTGCGCGAGTGCGGCGACGTGCTCCCGGACGTCGCCTTGCAACGCGAGCACGCCGATCGTGGGACGGGACTGCTTCTGTCCGGCGCCCGCGGCGGGTGCGGCGACCGAGGTAGCGTTCACGCCGGAAAGTTTACGAGCCCTGCCGATGTGGGCCCGCTCACGGTCGGCTGCGTGCTGGTTCAGTCCCGCAGCGTGCGGATGAGGCCTTCCTGCACCACGGCCGCGACGAGCGTGCCCTCGCGGGTGAAGATCTTGCCGCCGGTCAGTCCACGGCCGAAGGCGGCCGACGGCGAGGACTGGTCGTAGAGCAGCCATTCGTCGGCGCGGAAGGGGCGCAGAAACCACATCGCGTGGTCGAGCGAGGCGTTCTGGGTCGGCTCGTCGGGATGGATGACCTTCGAGGAACCCAGCAGCGTCATGTCGCTCATGTAGGCGAGGGTGCACACGTGCACCAGCGGGTCGTCGGGTAGCAGGTGCCGGTAGCGGAACCACACCTGCTGCTGGGAGACCACGCCGTCGCGGCGGGAGACGTTCTCCTGCGGGACCATGCGGATGTCCCAGTGCTCCCACTCGCGCATCGCCCACAGGCGTTCGGGGGACATCGTGGTGCTGGCGTCGGGCAGATCGTCCGGCATCGGGACATCGGGCATGACGTCCTGATGCTCGGGGCCCTCGTCACCGACGTGGAACGACGCCGACATGGTGAAGATCGCGGCGCCGTCCTGGATGCCGGTCACCCGCCTGGTGCAGAACGACCGCCCGTCCCGGATGCGTTCGACCTGGTAGACCGTCGGCTCCTGCGGATTGCCCGGACGCAGGAAGTATCCGTGCAGCGAGTGCACCTGGAATCGCGGTTCCACCGTCCGGACCGCGGACACGAGCGCCTGGCCGGCAACCTGGCCGCCGAACGTGCGCTGCAGCTGGGTCTTGGTGGACGCGCCACGGAAGATGTCCCGCTCCAGCCGCTCTATCTCCAGCGCCTCTTCGATTGTCGCCATGCGCTGAGATTATCCCGGCCGCTGCCCGCGGCGCCGCTCGGCCGCCGGTGAACGCCCGGCAACGCCCACGCCGCACCGGCCGTGACGCTTTTGCTGAGATGGACGAGTGCCGCGCTTCCTGCCCATCACCCCCGACGCACTCGTCGAGCAGGTGATCCAGCCTGTGCTGTCCACGACGTCGCACACGGTGATCACCGTCGACGGGGCGGATGCCGCCCAGCCGGTGGCCCTCGCGGAGCGGATCACCGAGGCGCTGCGCGCGGCGGGCCGATCGGCCGACGTGGTCTCCGTGCACGACTACGTGCGGCCTGCGTCCCTGCGCATGGAGTTCGGCCGCACCGACGAGATGTCCTATCGCACCGCGTGGTTCGACTACGCCGCGCTGCGCCGGGAAGTGGTGGACGCGCTGCGCGAGCACGGCCGGTGGCTGCCCGCGCTGTGGGACGAAGCGACCGACCGCTCCGCACGCGCCGCGATCCGCACGGCGCCACCCGCCACCACCATCGTGGTCGCGGGCCCGATGCTCGCAGGCCGCCATATCGACCCCGATCTGAGCCTCCGGCTGGACCTGTCCGAGGCCGCGCTCCGCCGCCGCACCCCGGCCGACGCGCAGTGGACCGTTCCCGCCCTGCTGCGCCACGATGCCGAGAACCCATGTACACCGACATTCTTCGTGCGGTGGGACCATCCCGATCGCCCGGCGCTGCGGGTCGGTGAGGACCGGGCGGACTGAGTTCCGCCCGTCCTTGCCGATTCCCGTTCGTCACGGTGCGGGATGTTTCTCGGGCCTTCTCATGTTTTGATGCGCATAGTCGCGTACCTATATGTGTGTCTCGACCACCGTCGCCCCGCGATCAGACCAACCGATGCCCGCCGTCCACGTGCAGGACCGTGCCGGTGATGAAGGGATTGCGCATCACGCCCAGCATCGCCTGCGCGATGTCGGAAGGGCGGCCGATGCGGCCGACGGGCAGTCGCGCGGCGAGCTGCTGATGACGTTCGGTTTTCGCGGGCCCGGCGATGGCGTCCCAGATCGGTGTGTCGACCCACCCCGGCGAGACCACGTTGACGCGGACCGGGCCGAGTTCGAGGGCCAGCGCGTAGGCCAGCGAGGCGAGGGCGCCGTTGACGGCCGCCACCATGGCGCCGCCCGGGGCGGGGCGATAGGCCGCGATGCCGGAAGTGAACGTCAGCGAGCCGCCGGGGGCCACCCGGGCGTGTTTGGCCAGCAGCATGGGCCCGATCAACTTGGCCGAGACGAGGTTTCGCGCCAGATCGGCGTCGAACCGGTCCAGCTGCTGATAGGCGCCGGTGACGTCGGCGGCGGTGGTGACGACATGATCGGCCGGTTCCGATCCGGCGAACAAGCGCTCGAGGTCGGCTTCGCGGGTGATGTCCGCGACGACCGAGCGCACCGTGCCCGGTCCCCCGGACAGAGTGCGCTCGGCCGCGGCCAGTCGTTCGGCGGAACGGCCCGCGATGGTGACCTGTGCGCCTTCGTCGATCAGCGACGCGGCCAGCGCCAGTCCCATGCCGGAGCCGCCGCCGACGATGACGACGCGTTCGGGTGTTGTACTGCTTGCTGTCATGACTCCACCCGACCATCGCCATGGTCGGGTGTCCATGTCGCGCTGCCGAATACGCCTTAGGCTCGGACTAACATCGCGGGTCCGTGGACCGATTCGGCCCAAGGATCTCGGTGGACGGCCTCCGCGAAGCGACCCGTCAGGCGGCGCAAGCCGGGGATTGCTGGTTCAGGTTGGCCAGCGCCTGGCAGGCCCAGGCCTTCTGGACCTTCCACTTGCCGTCTTCGAGGACGAACGGAACGTCGACCTGGTTCGGCTGCCCGTTGATGGTGAACGTGGCCTGGGCGGTGACAGTGTCACCGAAGGCCGTCACACCCGTTACCACTGCCGTGGCGTTGGCCTGCTGAAACGCCTGGGCCAAGCGGTTGGGCAGGCTCGGGTCGGCCTGGATGCCCTGCACGAGGTCGAGCTTCTCCTCGTTCGGCACCGAGGGGTCGAGCGCGCGCTGCAGGTTGGCGTTGAGTTCCTCTTTGGTGGGCGGGGCGGGTACGTTCGCGGTCGCCGACGCGGCGGCGGTGGTGGTGTGGCTGGAGCTGTGCGAGTCGCTCTTGTCGTCGCTGCCGCAGGCGGCCAGGCTCAGGGCGGCCGCAAGGGCCAGGCCCGCCGCTGCGATGCGTCCGGTCTCGAGAAGCTTCAACTGTTCGTCCTTTGCACTCGGATCGATCCGACGGTGGTGGGGCGCGATGTGGCCGGGGGGCCATCGAATGGCGAAGCTACTGAGCGTGATTGTGAGAACCATGAGACGACCTTCTGGCCGCCGTAAGAAGTGAACCTAGCATCGGAAGCGTCCCCGGCGGGCTCATTCCGGCGACAGTTCGGCCGTCAGTGCCGTGAGCAGCGCCGCCACGGCCGGATCGCGCACCGTGGCGCGCCAGGCGATCGCATAGGTCACCATCAGGGGCGCACCCCGCAACGGCCGCCAAACCAGACCGGGCAGTCCGTCAGCGCGCGCGGAGCTGAGCCCGATCGCGTCGGGGCGCGACGGCAGCACGGCCAGCATCTGGGCATGCCCCATCGCGCTGTCGCTGAGCCGTACCGCGGCGCCGTGGCCCGCGAGCGTCCGCAACAGCGAATCATGCAGCCCCGCAGCGGATTCCCGGGCGAACAAGATCAATTCCTGCCCGCTCAGCTCGGTGGGGTCCAGCGGCATGGCACCGGCGAGGGGATGCCGCTCGGACATCACGACGCCCAGTTCCTCGCGGGCCACCGGACGTTGCGCGAAGCGGTCGGGCAGGTCCACCGGGGCGCGCACCAAGGCGAGATCGACTTCGTCGTCGTCGAGAAAGCGAACCTGGTCGGCGGTGGTCCCCCCGGTGAGCACCATCCGCGCGCCGGGCAGCGCCGCGGCGAGCAGACTACCGATACGGGTGGGCAGCCAGGGCGGGACGCCGTTGAGCAGTCCCAGGCGCAGTACCGGGGCGCCTCCTACGGCGGCACGCCTGGTCGCGCGCATCGCCTCGTCCATCGCGCGCAGAACGTCGCGGCCGGAACGCAGCAGCACCGCGCCCGCGGGCGTCAATTCCACCCGCGGCTCCCGGACCAGCAGGGGACCGCCCACCTCCCGTTCCAGCACCTTGATCTGCTGGCTGAGCGTCGGCGTCGAGATGAACAATCGCTGCGCGGCCCGGCGGAAGTGCAATTCCTCCGCCAGAACCACGAAGTACCGCAAC
Source organism: Nocardia sp. NPDC003726 (assembly GCF_053586955.1). Lineage (NCBI taxonomy): Bacteria > Bacillati > Actinomycetota > Actinomycetes > Mycobacteriales > Nocardiaceae > Nocardia > Nocardia sp. NPDC003726. Next base: position 152,244 of record NZ_JBSFNF010000005.1, read on the forward strand.
TGCCGCAACTCCACGCGGCAGACGCTACCGGCCGCGGATCACCAGCCGCGCTCGGCCAGGCGATGCGGCTGGGCGATCTCCTCGACGTTGATGCCGACCATGGCCTCACCCAGACCACGCGACACCTTCGCCAGCACATCCGGATCGTCGTAGAAGGTGGTGGCCTTGACGATGGCGGCGGCGCGCTGCGCCGGGTTGCCGGACTTGAAGATGCCCGACCCCACGAACACGCCCTCGGCCCCGAGCTGCATCATCATCGCGGCGTCGGCCGGAGTGGCGATGCCGCCCGCGGTGAACAGCACGACAGGCAGCTTGCCCGTCTCGGCGATCTCACGGACCAGCTCGTAGGGCGCCTGCAGCTCCTTGGCGGCGACGAACAGCTCGTCCTCGGGCAGGGACGACAGCCTGCGGATCTCCTGGCGGATCTTGCGCATATGCGTGGTCGCGTTGGACACGTCACCGGTGCCCGCCTCGCCCTTGGACCGAATCATGGCCGCGCCCTCGGTGATCCGGCGCAGCGCCTCGCCGAGGTTGGTGGCGCCGCAGACGAACGGCACGGTGAAGTTCCACTTGTCGATGTGGTTGGCGTAGTCGGCGGGGGTGAGCACCTCGGACTCATCGATGTAGTCGACGCCGAGGCTCTGCAGGATCTGCGCCTCCACGAAGTGGCCGATGCGAGCCTTCGCCATGACCGGGATGGAGACCGCGTTGATGATGCCGTCGATCATGTCCGGGTCGCTCATCCGGGAGACACCGCCCTGGGCCCGGATGTCGGCGGGGACGCGCTCCAGCGCCATCACCGCGACCGCACCGGCGTCCTCGGCGATCTTGGCCTGCTCCGGCGTGACGACGTCCATGATCACCCCGCCCTTGAGCATCTCGGCCATGCCGCGCTTCACGCGGGCGGTACCGACGGTCTGGGTGGTCTCGGGGGTGGTCACAGCAAACTCCTCCAGGCATCGCGCCAATCGATCACTCGCATTCGAACGCCACGATTCTAGGTGGCCGCAAAAGGCCACCTGATAGCCAGTTGGAGCGCACTGGCCTGGTGCGATCCCGGTACGGACGCTTTACGCCGGGAAGGCTCGGCTGCCCAGCCGTCCCGGCGCCGCACCGGCCTTCCCGGTCCGCGCCCGGCGTCCGATCACAGCGGGCCGACCACCAGCAATTGCGCCCAGTACTCCGCGGCCGCGGGGCCGATCAGCGGCAACAGGAAATCGAACAGCAGGTACGACATGAATCAACTACCTCCACGACCGAACAGGAACAGCACCGCCGACGGCGGGACCACGACACCGAAATCACATGCGTCCCTGACATCGATACCCTCCGGCGCCCTGGATCATCGCGACGCTATCACGATCGTGAAGCACATCACATTCGTTCCCGGACCGGTCAGCGGATGGAGCGGACCTCCGGATCGCCGGTCCCCGACGCCGCCTCGGCCGCTTCGGCCAGCAGCTCGTCCAGGTGATACGGGTAGACCGTTTCGCCGGAGCGGTCCAGCGCGACGATGTCGGCGGCGGTGCACCATTTGTGCCCGGTGATGGAGCGGCGTTCGATGAGGGTCCGATTCGCCGCGTGCGGTTGGAATCCCCGCGTGCGCAGCGCGAAGAACAGCTCTTCGGAGCGGATCAGCTCACCGTCGAACGGAAAGACCGCGACCCGCCGCCAGATCGGGCCACGCAGGTCGGCCGGGTCCGCGCGATACCCGGTCTCTTCGTACAGTTCCCGGACCGCCGCCGCGCGCAGGGTCTCCCCCGGCTCGACGCCGCCGCCGACGGTGAACCAGAACGACACCTCGGGCGTCTTCGGATCGTTCCCGCGCATCAGCAGGGTCCGGTCGTTCTCGTCGAACAGCACGACACGGGCGGTGGTACGGATGGTGTCCACCGCGAGACCCGTGGACGCGGCGGGTGTCGCGCGCTCGGTGATCTCGAAGTAGGACGGCAAGGGGGCGGTACCCCCGAGGTGCAGCATGCGGACCGGGCGGCGCGTGCGCAGCGCCAGCGTGTCGCGCACGGCGTCGTTGTGGAAGCGGCGGGCGATCAGCACCCTGGCCTCGGCGTCGGCCAGCTCGGCGACCAGTTGCGGGCGCAGCGTGCCGATGTCGACCGCCGACAGCGCCGTGGACAACCGGTTCTCCACCGTCTCCCGCTCGGCGCGGCCCGCGCGCTCGGCCCGGTCCGCCAGCGCCGCCAGTTGAGCGGCCTGCTCCGCCATGGCCGGATCGGACACCGGACCCGCGATCGCCATCGCGACCGACCTGGCCACCACCGCGCGCCGCGCCAGCGCCGCGTCGAGCGCCTGCCAGGACTGGTCGGAGCGCACGTGCAGCCGGTCGAGCCGGTTGGCGGTGGAATACGCCCACAAGCCGATCGCGACGACCACAGCGGCGATCAGCGCGAGGACGAGAACGGTGGTCGCGGAGAAGGTGATCATCCTGCGGCCCGCACTCTCGTGTCGCCCACGGTCACCGTCTCGTAGACGCGCAGGATCTGTTCGGCCACCACCGGCCAGTCGTACTCGCCGACGACCTGGGTGGCGGTACGCACCAAAGCCTCTCGGCGCACTTCGTCGGTGAGCACGGTGTGCAGCGCGGAGGCCAGGGCCGCGGAGTCGCCGACCGGGACCAGCATGCCCGCCGTTCCGTCCCGCAGCACCCGGCGGAAGGCGTCCAGTTCGCTGGCCACGACCGCGGTGCCCGCCGCCATCGCCTCGATCAGGATGATGCCGAAGCTCTCGCCGCCCAGGTTCGGCGCGACATACACGTCCGCGCTCCGCATCGCCGAAGCCTTCTCCTCGTCGGACACCTGCCCGAGGAAGCGCAGATGGCCGGCCAGCTCGCCGGCTTCGCGGCGCAACCGGTCCTCCTCGCCGCGGCCGACGATCAGGATCTCGACGTCGGGGTGCTCGCGCACCAGTTCGGGCAGCGCGCCGAGCAGCACCTGCATGCCCTTGCGCGGCTCGTCGTAGCGCCCCAGGAACAGCACCGTCCCGCCGGGCCGCGGATAGCCCGGCAGCATCGGCGCGCGAGCGAAGGCCGGGACGTCGACACCGTTGGGAATCTCGACGGCGTCCGAGCCGAGCGCTTCGACCTGCCAGCGGCGCGCGAGTTCGGACACCGCGATACGACCGAGGATCTTCTCGTGATACGGCCGCAGCACCCCCTGAAAAGTACTGAGCACCAGGGATTTCGTCGTCGAGGTGTGGAAGGTCGCCACGATCGGGCCCTCGGCGATCTTCAGCGCGAGCATGGACAGGCTGGGCGCGTTCGGCTCGTGGATGTGCAGCACGTCGAAGTCGTTGCCGTCGATCCATCGGCGAATCCTGGTGTAGGCCATGGGCCCGAACGACAGTCGCGCCACCGACCCGTTGTACGGGATGGCCACCGCGCGCCCCGCCGACACCACGAATTCCGGCAGTGGAGTGCCCTCCGAGGCGGGCGCCAGAACACTCACCTTGTGCCCGCGTTCGATGAGCACCCGCGCCAGTTCGACCACATGCGCCTGCACCCCACCGGGGACGTCGAACGAATAGGGGCAGACCATGCCGATCTTCATGGCGATACGTCTCCCTGCTCGGCTTTGATGCTCGCCTGCGCGGCGCCGATTCTGGCACGCCGCTGCGGCGAGAGATCGCTCTCCCACAATGGTTGCAGCATGTGCCAATCCGCGGGGTGCTCGGCGATATTCGCCGCGAAACGGTCGGCGAGCGCCTGGGTGGCCGCGGCCACGCCACCGGAAATATCCAGCGGCGCTTCGGTTTTCAGTCCCCAGTTCTCGCGGCCGTCGGCGTCCACCTCGAACCACGCGTGCACCGGCAGCAACGCCGCGCCGGTCTCGATGGCGAGTTTCGCCGCGCCCGCGGGCATCCAGGTGCGCTCACCGAAGAAGTCCACGGGCACACCCTTGCCGGTGAGGTCGCGTTCGCCCATCAGGCACACGATCTTGTTCTGCCGTAGGCGGTCGGCCAACCGGCCGAACGGCGGCTGCTCGCCGCCGGTCAGCGGGAACACCTCGAAGCCGAGGCTCTCCCGGTAGGCGACGAACCGCTCGAACAGCGACTCCGGCTTCAACCGCTCGGCGACGGTGGTGAAGCCGCCGTAGTGCTGCACCAGCCAGACGCCCGCCATGTCCCAGTTGCCGGAGTGCGGCAGCACCAGGATCACGCCCCGGCCGTTCGCGAGCCCGGCATCCAGGTGCTCGAGCCCGCCGACGTAGTAGTCGATCGCGGTGTGGTCCATCGTGGGCAGCCGGAACGCCTCCCGCCAATACCGTGCGTAGGAGCGCATACTGGCGACGATCAGTTCGTCGGGCACATCGGCGGGAAGGACGCCGAGCACGCGCGCCAGATTGCGCCGCAACTGGTCCGGCGCGCCGCCCGCGTGGAATTCCCGATTGGCGCGCCGGGCGATCCGGTCGGCGCCCCACTCGAACAGCCGCCGCGCCGTCGGCTCCGGCAGCGCACGCACCACCCGCCAGCCCGCCGCGTATCCGGCGGCGCCGAGTTGTTCCCCGATCGTCATCCCCGCTCCCGAGCCGCTGGTCCGCACGTGATCGTCGCGAATACCCGGGCGCCACCGTCGATCGGTTCGCGCCCGGCACCGAGTGCGGTCACGACGGAAGTCCCGAAGTGCCTGCGCTGCCCGCGCCGGGTCGCTGCACCTGCGCGGCCGGGATCACGGTGCGCGCCCCGGGCGAGTTGCGCACGGCCAGCACACGCTGCACCACGGTGACGATGCTCAGCACGGCGAGAATCCACATGGCCACATGCACGGCGTAGGTGAGCCACTCGATGCCCCAGTAGCCGCCGATCCCGGTGAGTCCGGCGCCAACCAGCACGATGATCAGCCGGTCCGGCCGCTCGATGATGCCGCCGTCCGCGGACAGGCCGCTGGCCTCGGCACGCGCCTTGGCATAGGAGATCACCTGCGAGGTCACCAGGACGACGAGCGTCGCGGCGAACAACGGCCTGTGCTGCTCGTGGTACACCGCCCACCAGGCCAGCCCGCCGAAGATGGCGCCGTCGGCCAGCCGGTCACAGGTGGCGTCCAGCACCGCGCCGTATTTCGTGCCACCGCCACGCGCCCGCGCCATCGCCCCGTCGAGCATGTCGAACATGACGAACAACCAGATCACCATGGTTCCCCAGAACAGGTGTCCGGTCGGGAAGAGGGTGACGGCGGCGAGGATGGAGGCGGTGGTGCCGATCAGCGTCATGCTGTCCGGTGTCAATCCGGTGGCGACGAGCGCGCGGCCCAGCGGAGCCGTCGCCTTGGCGAACGTCTCGCGGCCGAAGAAACTCAGCACGGCCGATCCGCTCGGTCGCTCATCTACGCCTCCTTCCAGGCCGCCGACAGCAGCGCCCTGGTCTCCCGCAGCAGTTGCGGCATCACCTTCGCCCCGCCGATGACCGTGATGAAGTTCGCGTCGCCGCCCCAGCGCGGGACGATGTGCTGGTGCAGGTGGTCGGCCAGCGATCCGCCTGCCACCCCGCCGAGATTCAGCCCCACGTTGAAGCCGTGCGGTCGGGACACCTTCTTCATCACCCGGATCGCCTGCTGGGTGAACGCCATCAGCTCGGCGCTCTCCGCCTCGGTGAGGTCCTCCAGGTTCGCCACCTTGCGGTACGGCACCACCATCATGTGTCCCGGGTTGTACGGGTACAGGTTCAGCACCGCGTACACCAGCTCACCCCTGGCGACGACCAATCCGTCCTCGTCCGACATCTTCGGGATGTCGGTGAAGGGATGGCCGGTCGAATCCTTGGGACCCGTGGCCGCCTCGGCGATGTAGGACATGCGATACGGCGTCCACAAGCGCAGCAGCCGATCCGGTTCCCCGGCGCCGGTGTCCACGATGCTGCCCGGATCGGCCGAGGCCGCGGTCCCGTCCAGATCCGCGAGCCCCTCCGGCACCGTCCGCTCGGTCATGCCCCACCCTTGTTCGCTGCTCGGATCTCGAAACCATCGGCCGTCGGCGAGGCGTTCTCCCGACGGGAGATCCAGTCGACGACGGTGGCCACCGCGTCATCGACGGGCACGCCGTTGACCTGGGTGCCGTCGCGGAAGCGGAAGCTCACGGCGTTCGCGTTCACGTCGCGCTCACCGGCCAGCAGCATGAACGGCACCTTCTGGGCGGTGTTGTTGAAGATCTTCTTCTGCATCCGGTCGTCGCTGCGGTCCACCTGCGCACGGACGCCCTCGTCGCGCAACCGCTCGATCACCCCGTCCAGATGCGGCGCGAAAGCCTCCGCGACCGGAATGCCGACGACCTGCACCGGCGACAGCCAGGCCGGGAACGCGCCCGCGTAGTGCTCGGTGAGCACACCGAAGAAGCGCTCGATCGAGCCGAACAGCGCGCGGTGGATCATGACCGGCCGCTGCTTGGTGCCGTCGGAGGCGGTGTACTCCAGGTCGAAGCGCTCGGGCAGGTTGAAGTCCAGTTGGATGGTCGACATCTGCCAGGTGCGGCCGAGCGCGTCCTTGGCTTGCACGGAGATCTTCGGGCCGTAGAAGGCGGCGCCGCCCGGATCCGGCACCAGCTCCAGGCCGGAGGCCGAGGCGACCTTGGACAAGGTCTCGGTGGCCTCCTCCCAGATCTCGTCGGAACCGACGAACTTCTTCGGGTCCTTGGTGGACAGCTCGAGGTAGAAGTCGTCGAGGCCGTAGTCCTTCAGCAGGTCGAGCACGAACCGCAGCGTGTCGGTCAGTTCGCCGTGCATCTGCTCTTTGGTGCAGTAGATGTGCGCGTCGTCCTGGGTCATGCCGCGCACTCGGGTCAGGCCGTGCACCACGCCGGACTTCTCGTACCGGTAGACCGAGCCGAACTCGAACAGTCGCAGCGGAAGCTCCCGGTACGACCGGCCGCGGGCGCGGAAGATCAGGTTGTGCATCGGGCAGTTCATCGGCTTGACGTAGTAGTCCTGGCCGGGCTTGCGGACGGTGCCGTCCTCGTTGAACTCCGCGTCCAGGTGCATCGCCGGGAACATGCCGTCGCGATACCAGTCCAGGTGGCCGGAGACTTCGAACAAATGGCCCTTGGTGATGTGCGGGGTGTTGACGAACTCGTAGCCGGCCGCGACATGCCTGCGACGCGAGTACTCCTCCAGCTCCTTGCGGATGATGCCGCCCTTGGGGTGGAACACCGGAAGACCGGAACCGAGCTCGTCGGGGAAGCTGAACAGGTCCAGCTCCAGGCCGAGCTTGCGGTGGTCACGCCGCTCCGCTTCCGCGAGCAGGTGCAGGTGCTCGTCGAGCGCCTCCTGCGACTCCCACGCGGTGCCGTAGATGCGCTGCAAGTCCTCGCGGCTCTGATCGCCGCGCCAGTAGGCGGCCGAGCTGCGGGTCAGTTTGAAGGCCGGGATGAATTTGGTGGTCGGGATGTGCGGGCCGCGGCACAGATCGCCCCAGATCTTCTCGCCGGTGCGCGGATCCAGGTTGTCGTAGATGGTCAGCTCTTTGCCGCCGACCTCCATGACCTCCGGGTCATCGATGCCGGACTTGTCGCTGATCAGCTCCAGTTTGAACGGCTCACCGGCCAGCTCGACCCTGGCCTCGTCCACCTCGACCACCCGGCGGGAGAACCGCTGCGCACCCTTGACGATCTTCTTCATCCGGGATTCCAGCTTGGCCAAGTCCTCCGGGGTGAACGGGCGCTCGACGCGGAAGTCGTAGTAGAACCCGTCCTTGATGTAGGGGCCGATGCCCAGCTTGGCCTCGGGGAATTCCTGCTGCACCGCCTGGGCGAGCACATGCGCGGCGGAGTGCCGGATGACGTTGCGGCCGTCGGGGGTGTTCGCCGCGACCGGCTCCACTTCGACGTCCTTGTCCGGAGTCCAGGACAGGTCTTTGAGCTCGCCGTCGGCCCGGACGACGACCACGGTGTCGGGCCCCTTGGTGGGCAACCCCGCCTCGCGCACCGCGGCGCCCGCCGTCGTCCCGGCCGGCACCCGGACGAGGGCGACTGGGCTGATGGCGGCTGAGGTGGTCACGGCTGCGCTCTCCTTGGCGTTTCGTGTGCGGGCGGAGGCCCGCTGGATGGTGGCCGACCGCATGTTCGTCCGGCGCGACCATGCTACTGTCCCGCCGCTTCGGCCCGTCCCTCCGGGTTTTGCGCCGTAGCGGCCGGGTGGCGATCGGGTTCCCGGTGGGCGCGCCGCGGTGCCGCGCGGCGGGCGGTCAGCCTTCGGCGGCCAGGTCCGCCAGCAGTGCGATGCGTTCGGCGGCCGGGCGTTTCGGGCAGCTGGTGCACATGTCGCAGCCCGGGACCTCGAACACCAGGCAGCAGGAGATGCGCCGCACGAAGGTGCGTCCGCCGATCTCCACGAAACGCGGAACCGGAAGTTTGCCGCCGATCGCGGCGGCCAGCCGCGCGCCCGCCTCCGGCGACCCGGCGTCCAGGGCGCGGTTGCCGATCGCGTCGGCCACGATCGCCCACAACGCGGGGACCCCCGCGCTCGAGACCCGGGCCACCGGTGGGATGACGGTCGCCAGCGTCTCGTGCAGCGCCGCCGCGCTTCCGGCGGCCCGGCCGCCGTCCGCCGGGATGCGCACCCGTTCGATGCCGCCGTCGGGGCGCACTTCGCACTCCAGCCGCTCCAGCGTGGCTTCGGGGGCCTCCTCGTCGTGCGCGTACGCCCGCGCGATCTGCTCCACCAGCGCGGACGCGACCATGCACCACCACAGCGTGCCCGCGATGCGCAGCGACGTGGTCCCCCAGGAATGGCCCATCTCCGCGATGCGCGCGGCCAGCCATTCCGGTCGGGTGAGCATGCGCCCGGGAACGGTGGTCACCGTTACAGGGGGCTGCGCAGCCATTCCCATTCGACTCCGATCCAACTACCCACAAGCCCGAAGGTTCCCAACACCCACAGCGTCGCCACCACCAGCGCGGCGGTGGCGACCGCCCCGGCCACCTGCACGACGCGGCCCTGCCGCGAGTACCAGTCCATCAATTGCCGGTACCGGTCCCGCAGCCAGGTCAAAACTCTGCGCGCCCAAGCGAATTCCGTGGCGAGGATACCCAATCCGGCGAACACGATCGCCCAGCCGGGACCGGGATAGGGGATCGCGAGCACGCCTGCCGCGAGCACGGCCACACCGACCACCGCGACCACGATGCGGTAGCCGAAGTACAGCGTAGGTCGGCGCTCGAGCCCGGCGCGGAAGGCGCGCCAGCGGGTCGGCCGATCGGTCGAACTCGTCTCCGGGTCTGCGGTCACGCCCCCAGGGTACGAGCGTTCGGCCTATCGGAGCCGCTCCCACGTGCCCGGATACGATGATCCCGCCCCGGGCGGGCTGCCCGGGGCGGGATCATCCATCCCCGTCGGTCAGACGAGTTCGCGAGCGGGCCGCTGGCCCGCGTCATCGATGTGCGCGATGCCGTTCTCGGTCACCTCGACCACGCGGGCGCTGGCGATGTCGAAGAACAGGCCCGACACCTTGACGCCGCGTTCGGCGACCGCCTTGCGCACCGCCGGGTGCCGGTGCAGCAGCTCGAGCTGCACCGCCACGTTCACCATGCTCAGCTGATCGACCTCGCCGAAACCGGCCTCCCGCGCCGCACCGGCCACCGGATGCCCGGCGCGGAAGCGCTCCAGGCTGGGTCGGGCATGGGAGAGCCAGGCGTCCACGCCGGGAACCTTCGCGCCGGTGTGCAACGCCGTCATCGCACCGCAGGACGAATGCCCGCAGACCACGATCGAGCGGACGTTCAGCTGTTCGAGCGCGAACACCAGCGCGGCCTCCACCGAGGCGTCACCGTCGGCGGGTGCGAGATTGCCCACGTTGCGCACGGTGAACAGGTCCCCCGGGCCGCTGTTGGTGATGATGTTCGGCACGATCCGCGAGTCCGAGCAGGTCAGGAAGAACGAATCCGGGTCCTGCTTGTCGCGCAGCTCGTCCAGGTGCGGCCGGACGACGTGCGCGTGGCTGCGGTGGTAGGCCGCGACGCCCGCCGCCACCGGGTTCTCGTGCCGCTCGTCATGCCGCCAAGGGCCGAGGATCTCGTCCCAGACCGAGCGCGCAAAGCTACGCGCGGGCGGCTTGGCCGCGGCGTGGGCCATCCTGGCGCCGCCGATCTCCACGAAATCGACGCTGCCGCCGTTGTTCACCTGCTGGCGGGCGAATTCCTCGATGGCCTCGAAAGCGGCGTGATCGAGGAAGTCGACGGTCATCTCCACCGTGACATCGGCTCCCGGCGGGATCTTCGCCAACTGCGCCGACAGCTTCGGCAACGCGAGGAAGGTGGCCGAACCGTCGATGGTGACCAACCAGCGCTGGGTGCCGGGGAGCTGGTCGGCCTTGATCGCCACGCGGACCACCCGCCACAGCAGCAGGCCGAACGCGAGGCCCAGACCGATCAGCACGCCCTCGAGCAGGTTCGCGAACACCACGCCGAGCACCGTCACCGCGTAGATCAGGAGGTCGCCGGTCCGCCGAGCCAGTTTGATGTGGGCCAGCTTCACCAGCTGGATGCCGATGACGATGAGCAGACCGGCCAGCGCGGCCTTCGGGATCTGCTCCACCACCGAGACCAGCGCCACCGAGAACACCAGCACCCAGACGCCGTGCAGGATCGCGGAGGCGCGGCTGTGCGCGCCCGCCTGCACGTTGGTGGCGCTGCGGACGATCACGCCGGTGACCGGCAGGCCGCCGAGCAGGCCCGACAGCACGTTCGCCGAGCCCTGGCCGATCAGCTCCCGGTCGAAGTCGGTGCGCTTGCGCGAGTGCATCTTGTCCACGGCCACCGCCGACAGCAGGCTCTCCACGCTGGCGATCAGCGCGATGGTGAGGATGGCCAGCGCCAGACCCGACCAGTCGCCGCGCGGCAGAGCGGGCAGGCCGATGGCGTCGAACAGCGATCCGTTGAGCACGATGCGCTCGGCGTTCAGCGGCAACACCAGCGACAACATCGTGCCCACCAGCACCGCGACCAACGGGCCCGGCACGACCCTGATGCGCGCGGGCAGGTACTTCCAGCCGAGCATGATCGCGATCACGACCGCGCCGATCAGCGTGCCGCCGCCCTCCAGCGACAGCAGCTGTCCCGGCAGTTCGATGATGTTGCGCCAGGCCGAGCTGTGCGAGGAACCGCCGAGCAGCACATGGATCTGCTGCAGGGCGATGGTGATGCCGATACCGGCGAGCATGGCGTGCACCACCACGGGCGCGACGGCGAGCGCCGCCCTGGCCACGCGGCTGAGGCCGAGCAGGATTTGCAGCACGCCGGCCGCGAAGACGATGAAACACGTGGTACGCCAACCGAATTGGTTGATCGTCTCGGCGACCACGACGGTGAGGCCCGCGGCGGGGCCGCTGACCTGCAGGACCGAGCCGCCGAGCGATCCGACGACGATGCCGCCGATCACGGCGGCGATGAGCCCGGCGGCGACAGGGGCTCCGGAAGCGATCGCGATGCCGAGCGAAAGCGGCAGGGCGACAAGGAAAACCACGATCGAAGAGGGCACGTCGTGGCGGAGGATATCGGTGAAGCGGTCGGACAACTGTCCGGAACTGCGGCCCGATCCCGCCGGTGCGGGCATGGACGGTGGCGGGGCTAAATCTTGATCGATAGCCATGACTCTCCTTCGCCGACTCGGCTGTCTCGCCGAGGTCGGTTGACGATCAACATGTCCAGCAGGGCACAAGACCGCGAACCGGCATCTCGCGGTGAAGCAGTCCCGACGCAGCGATGAGTCGAGATGTAAACGAGTGCAAGTGTATTGGTAAAGACTTAGCAAAGCCTGAGAAGTTCGCGGATTGTGTGTCATTCCCCACTGCCCTGCTGTCGCCGATCATCGTGATCCACCCCACAAGCCCGTTCAGACGGGCTCCGGCGCGATCCGGCGGCGGGGTTCGTCGCCGAACTCCGCGATGCCGTCCACCATGATCTCGATCACCCGCGCCGTGGCGAGGTCGAAGAACAGACCCGACACCGCCACGCCCCGCTGCTCGATGGCCCGGCGCACGACCGGGTGCGCGTGCAACGTCTCCAGCTGCACCGCGACGTTCACCATGCCCAGTTGGTCCACCGGCCCGAATCCCGCCTCGGCCGCCGCGGCGGCCACCGGATGTCCGAGCCGGTAGCGCTCCAGGCTCGGCCGCGCGTGCTCCAGCCAGTCGCCGAGCCCGGCCCCTGCCATGACCTCGCGGTGCAGCGCCTCCATCGCACCGCAGCCGGAGTGACCGCACACCACGACCGCGCGCACGTCCAGCCGCTCGAGCGCGTAGCTCAGCGCCGCCTCCACCGAGACGTCCCCACCGCGCGTCGGCACCAGGTTGCCCACATTGCGCACGGTGAACAGGTCGCCGGGGCCGCTGTTGGTGATGACGTTCGGCACGATCCTGGCGTCCGCGCAGGTGAGGAAGAACGAGTCGGCGGCGTGCCGATGCCGCAACCTGTCCAGATGCGGGCGCAGCAGGTGGGCGTGGCCGCGGTGGTAGGCGGCGATGCCTGCCGCGATGCGGTTGTCCCGGTCGCCCGTGGGCCGCCACGGGCCGATGACCTGCTCGACGACCTGCCTGAAGTGCCCGCGTTCGGGCGGTCCGGCCAATGTGGTGCTCATCCGTTCGCCACCGAGTTCGGCGAATTCGACCGTGCCGCCGCCGGTTTCGCGCTCGCGAGCCCACTCGGTGAGGAGCTCGTGCGTGGCGTGGTCCAGGAAGTCGACGGCCATCTCGACGGTCACATCGGCGTCGGCCGGCACCTTCGCCAGCTCCGCGGTGAGCTTCGGCAAGGCCAGGAAGGTGCAGGTGCCGTCGATGGCGACCACCCAGCGACGCGAACCGGGAACCGGCGCCGCGACGATCATCACGCGCACCACCCGCCACAGCAGCAGCGCGAATGCCAGCACCAGACCGATCAGCATGCCCTGCAGCAGATTCAGGAACACCACGCCCAGCACCGTCGCCAGGTAGACGTACACCTCACCGGCCCGCCGGGCCAGCCGGATGTGCGCCAGCTTGATCAGCTGCACACCGACGAAGATGAGCAATCCGGCCAGCGCGGCGGTCGGGATCTGGCGCACGAGTCCGGCGAGGGCCACCGCGAACAGCAGGATCCACACCCCGTGCAGCACGGTCGCCGCCCGGCTGCGGGCGCCCGCGTTCGCGTTGGTGATGCTGCGCACGATGACGGCCGCGATCGGCAGGCCGCCGAGCAAGCCGGACACGACGTTGGCCGAACCCTGCCCGATCAGCTCCCGGTCGAAATCGGTGCGGTGCCCCGGCCGCATCTTGTCCACCGCGACGGCCGACAGCAGGCTCTCGATGCTGGCGATGAGGGCGATCGTGACCATGGTCGTGGCGATGGCCGTCAGGCCGCCGGAGGGGATGGCGGGCAGGCCCAAGGAGTCCGGCAACGAGCCGTCCAGCACGAGGCGTTCGACGTGCGCGGGCAGCACGAACGCCAGCAGGGTGGCGGTGACCACCGCGACGAGCGGTCCGGGGATCACGCGCATCCGCCCCGGCACGAAGCGCCACGCGATCAAGATGACGATGACGACCAGGCCGGCACACAGGTCGCCTGCGCGCACCGACAGCAGCTGCCTCGGCAGCTCGGCCAGTGCGGCGAACGACGAACTCAGCGAGTTGCCGCCGAGCAGCACGTGTACCTGTTGCAGCGCGATCACCACGCCGATGCCCGCCAGCATCCCGTGCACGACCACCGGTGCGATGGCAAGCGCGGCCCGCGCGACGCGACTGAGCCCGAAGAGGATCTGCAGCACGCCCGCGCCGACGGTGATGAAGCACGTTGCGGCCCAGCCGAATTGGTGCACGCTCGCGGCGACGACCACGGTGAGGCTCGCGGTGGGCCCGCTGACCTGGATCGAGGAACCGCCGAGCAGCCCGGCCACCACACCGCCCACGGCGGCGGCGATCAGGCCGGCGGCCACCGGAGCGCCGGAGGCCACCGCCACACCGAGCGAGAGAGGAAGCGCGACGAGGAAGACCACGATCGAAGCGGGCAGATCGGCACGTCCGATACTGGTCAGACGACCGGCAATGCCTGCGTGCGGCGACGTCCGTGGTGCGGAATCGGTGTCGGTGGACATATTTTCTCCTTCGCCGGGTGGACCCGGTTCATCGGTCAAACATGTTCTTGGCATCGAAAGCGAGCAGCGGGCGAAGCTCGGGCCTTCATTCGGTCGAGTGAAGCGCGACCCGTGAAGCGGTGGTCGAGATGGTTGGTGGAAACGATAGTAAAGAGTTCACAAAGCGTGTGAAAAGGTTTCCGATCCGGCTGACCGCAACCGCTACCATAATGTGACTCAGGTCACAGCGCAACACGGTATGCCGCCAACCGGCCGGAAGGCAGCCCGATCATCGCCGCACGACGTCGAAGAGCAACCCCTCGATAGTGACGCCCGGCGCGAACGAGAACGCCACACCCGTCGAGATCGGCTTGTTCACGGCGGTCTCACCGGCGATGCGTTCCAGCACGAAGATCAGCGAGACGCTCGACATGTTTCCGTACCGGCCGAGAACCTTCCAGCTCGCCGAGGCGGCTTCCGGCGGAAGGCCCAGCGATCGCGCGGATTCGAGCAAGATCTTCGGGCCACCCGGATGGATCGCCCACACATCGATGTCCTGCTGCCGTAATCGGTTGCGGCGCAGCACGTCAGCGACCACAGGAGCGACGCCGTTGTAGATGTATCGAGGGACGTTCTCGGACAGCTCGCACGTGATGCCGTCGTGATTGACGCCGACCGCGATGCCGTCTTCGGTGGCCTCGAACAGGTGGGTGAAGGTGTCCCGCAGGACGATCATCCCGGGTTCGGCCCGTTCCGTGCCGCGTTTCGCTCCGATGACGACCGCGCCGCAACCGTCTCCGAACAAACTGTGGGTCACCGCGTCGCCGATGTCCCGGACGGGGACGGCATGCACCGAGTTGAGCTCGATGCACAGGACCATCGCCTTCTTGCCGGGGTTGGCCCGGACGAAATCGGAGGCGGCGCGGATTCCGTTCATCGCCGCAGCGCAGCCCATGAAGTTGACGACCAGGCGCGCGACCGACCGAGGCAGTCCGAGATTGTCCACGACCGCGACATCGACGCCGGGCGCGATGACGCCGGTGCTCGTCGCGAACACCAGGAGCCCGAGGTCGGCCGGATCGGTTCCGTCGAGCGCGCGCCGCGCCACGTCGACGGCCAGTGGAACGGCGTGGCGGTAGAACAAGCGCATGCGATCCTGGATCGTCGCCGGTTCGCCGTTCGGGGCATGGATCCGAGGGTCCAGCGGGTCGACCGCGAAGCGCCTGCTGCCGATCATGGTCTTGCGAAAGATCCGCCTGACCTGGGCCTGCCGCGCCGGATCGGTGAATTGCCCGGCCATCCACTCCGCCGCGACGGCCTGGTCGAGAACCAGACCGGGCGTACCGGTGGCAATTGCTTCGATGACGGGTACGGCCGGCGGAATCGCGTACTCGCGCGCGTGCGCAGCCCCGTGAATGCGAGGTGCCTGGTCGAGAACGATGGACATAGCCGTTTTTCCTCACTCGAGCGATGGAGAATGGGTCCTCCAATCGTCGAAGAGCTAACACTCGGCAACCAGACACCCCAGGGGTAGGGATCCCCCACCCCACAACTCCGCGACAGGATTCCGTGGCACACGCGGCCGAAGACGGCCCGACTCGAGCCGGAACGACCGGAAAGACAAAAAATCCCCCCGACCAGGTAATTCGTCGAGGGGATGAAGTGGTCCCAGCTGGGATCGAACCAGCGACCTTCCGCGTGTGAGGCGGACGCTCTCCCGCTGAGCTATGAGACCTGACGGGCTTCCGAAGGCTCGCGAGGCGCCCTCCGGACGAGACGAAACATTAGCACGCGGCACCGGCGGTTCACCAAATCGCCCTCCGGACAGGGGTCGTTCAGCGCGGAACCACCGGCCGGGGCAGCCATTCCGCACGGTCGCGCTGTGGCGGTATGTCCGGTCGTTCCCGGTCGCCGACTGGACGCGCTTCGGGGATCGCGGGGACGACCGACGTCTCTGCTCCCCCACCCACCACAGAGGCCACGGGTGTCACAGTCGGCCACCTTCCGGATTTCTGCCGTTCTACCAGCGGATTTGTACCTTTCACCGAGCGTCGGCTAATGTTCTGTCTCGCACCACGGAGGCCGGAAACGAGCCCCGGGGAGGCAGAATGCGGATGTAGCGCAGCTGGTAGCGCATCACCTTGCCAAGGTGAGGGTCGCGGGTTCGAATCCCGTCATCCGCTCGAGAGGTAGGGCCAGGCAACTTTACGCCGTCCCCCTTTGCGCGGTGGAGTGGCCGAGTGGTGAGGCAACGGCCTGCAAAGCCGTGCACACGGGTTCGATTCCCGTCTCCACCTCGCGCGATTAGCTCAGCGGGAGAGCGCTTCCCTGACACGGAAGAGGTCACTGGTTCAATCCCAGTATCGCGCACCACCGTCTCACAACTCGGGCCCGGTTCTCACCGGGCCTTTGTTGTATTCCGGGACGGGGAGCGGGCGTCCCCTTCCCCACCTTCCTGCAGCTGACCGATCGGCGTGCCTGCCGCGCCGCATCGGCGATTTGCCCGAGCTGACCATCGTTGCCGTGGCAAGGACTGCGGCGGGTGTCGGTAGGTGCGGATACGCTGTGGCGCACAGTGCCGGAGCCGAGTCAGGGGGTTGTCGCGTGACGATCAGTGCGGAGGTCGCGCGGGGTGCGGCGCCGGATGACGACGATCCCGAGTCGCTCGACCTGCGCGACGACATCTCGTTCGAACTCGAAGAGGTCAACGAGGTGCTCGGCGAGTTGATTGCGCTGCGCGCCGACCGGAAGGCCAAGGACGGCGACCTGCTGACGGCTCGGCTGGGGGTCGGCGGCGAGAAGCCCGAGACGCTGGCCCGCATCGGCGCTCGCTACGACCTCTCCCGCGACCGGGTGCGCCAACTGCACACCAAAGCGGTCGGGCAGATGATCCGGATGGCGCAGCTGTCCGGGCATCGCGCCGCCGCCGTGCTGTCCGCGCGCTATCCGCTCGACGCCATGGACCGGCAGCTGACGCGGGCGCTGCTGGTGGAGACGTACGCGACCGACACCGATATCGCCGCGACCGAGCTGTCCTACCTCAAGCTGCGGCTGGCCGGGCACGCGGCCGAGGACGCCAAGCGGATCGCCGGTTTCGTCACCCAGCGCATCGCGGCGTGGCAGAAGAAGACCAACCGGCGCCTGGCGAAACTGCACGACGCCGAGCCGCGCGCGACGAGTCAGCTGAATCCCTGGCTGGGCCAGGTCGACTGGCCACGCGCCGGCGCGGCGGCGTCGATCCCGGCCGCCTCAGCGCGCACCGTGGACAGCGACGACGACGGACGCGGACGCTTCTACCTGGACAAAGTCGGTCGCGACGTACCGTTCGACTCCGGTTTGGAAGCCAGGCTGCTGTGGATTCTCAACGCCAGCGACCTGGTCGAGACCTTCCTGGAACAACCCGCGGCGGTCGTCTACGAGCTCGACGGCGCGCAGCGGGTGCACTACCCGAGCATCGTCGCGCGGCTCACCGACGGCCGCACGGTGCTGATCGACGTCGCGCCACTGGGCCATGTCGGCTTTCACGTCAACGTCGTGAAGTCCGCCGCCGCTCGGGCGCACGCGCACGCCAACGGCTGGGGCTGGCTGGTCTGGACGGGCAGCCGCATCGGCATCCCCGATCTCCTCGCACGCCCTGTCGACACCGCCGCCGAACGGATGCTGCGCGACCTCGTCGAGCGCGGCCCCGTGCAGTGGGCCGCGCTCGGCGAGGTACGCGCGAAGACCGGCCTGGAACTGCTGGACTTCCTCGCGCTGGTGCTGCGTCACCGATGGCGGTGGGACCGAGCGCCGTTCCGGCTCAGCGCACCACCATCGCCGCCGCCAGGAACGTGACGATCAGCAGCATCGCGCAGATGGTGATCAGCTGCCAGCGGCCGATGGTCACCTCCAGCTTCGCGATGGTGTTGCGCAGGGCCTTGTCGAGCCGGTCGTGATCGGCGATGGTGCGCTGAGCGGAGGCCAGGGCGTCGGCCCGTTCCTGCGCGGCCTGCTCCGCGCGCTCCAACCGCGTGGTGAGCTTCAGCAGGTGTTTCTGCTTGTCCCGCAGCGCCTTCCGGGTCACCGCCAGCGACGTGCGCTGGTTGACCAGCTCCTGGCGTTGCCGGGCGATGACCGTGGCCTGCGTCTTCGTGTGGTACTCCCAGTCGGTCACCGTGGCCCAGCCTCCCGTCTTCTCATCCCGATAGCCCCAGACGTACTCACCGCGTACCCAGCCCGCGATGAACTCGCGCAATTCGACCGGCTCGCGCCGCGGCGCCGCCATCGCGTGCTCGGTGTCCAGCACGCCGGTGACCGCGCGGTAGTCACAGGCGGCGGGCGCGAAGTCCGCGATGCCCAGAGCATGCAGGTACGGCACCCAGTAGCCGGGCGGGCACAGCCACAACACATCCGTACAGCCCTCGGCGCGTAACCGCTCGGTGTGCTCCTGGGCGAGTCCACGCTCCAGCGGTCCGCTGCGCACCTCGATCGCGTAGACACGGTCGCCTTTGCGCCAGACCACATCCACCGGCAAAGTCCCGATACGCCCATCCACTTCGGCTTCGTCGGCTCCGTAGGCGAGCAGCCTGCCGCACAACCAGTATTTGAGCCGCCGCATATCCCACTGGGCGGCGGAACATTCCGGACACCCACAGGCGTAACCGCGCTTCGATCCACGGACCCGGCCCGGAGCCTCTCCGATACCCAACTCGGCGAGCATCGCTCGGCGCCCGCAGGCGATCTCCGCCCGCTGCTTCGTTCTCACGCGACCACTCCCCTGCACAAACCACCGCAGGCCCGGCGACCTACGCCATAGATCAAGAGTGCGTCAGACTCGGCTACCTCGCCAGCCCCGTTCACCCCGCGCTCGGGTGTGCCACCCAGGTGGCCGGTCCGCGGAATCGGCGTTGTTCTCTGCGGCACAAGGACTTTCATCATGCCACGGATTGATGACCGGCACTGCGGGAACGATGGATTGACAGTTGCCGCCATCCCGCGACGCGCCCGGGGTCCCGGCCGCGCGGCAACCGGCGCGCGCTTCGCGGCGCCGGAGCGTGGACTCGCGGGGGAGGCGATTCCGGCGGATAATGACCGATCAGATGCGCCGGCCCGGTTCCGGACAAACCGGGTCGCCGCGTAATCCGCCCGCAGGGGGCCGATTCCGGGGGCCTAGGCTGCTTCGATCAGGTCATGGGTCGGCGCACCACCGAATCTTCGCGAGCCGCGGATGTCCAACTGGCGGATAGAATCGTCCGGCCGAGTGCGAGCTGGGCCGATACGGGGAAGTGGGTACTGGATGGAGCACGGTCAGCAGACCGGCGAGTCGATCGGCGCGATGTTGGCGAGTATCGCGTCGGCTCTCCGAGAGGTCAGTGAGAAGCTCGACGCGGTGGCGGCCCGGATCGATGGTGCGCAGCCCGTGGCGAGCGAACCGAGCGTCGAGGGGCGGTTGGCCAAGCTCGAGGCGTGGGCTTTCCGTGCCGGACAAGACATCTCGGGCCTCGATGCCAGGGTGGAGCGCCTGGAATCCGAGGACGACCCGGCGCGGGAGGATCGGCGAACGGCCGCCCAACGCCCGCTACCCCGGGCAGCCGCGGGCCGATCGAACGCGCGCCGGGCGGAGCCCGAGGGCGAATCGGCGGCGCAGAAGAGCGATTCCGGTGAACCGGCCGGTGGCAGGAACGGCGCGCGCCTCCAGGGCACACCGCGCGAGCCGGTGCACGCGGCCGCTGAACCGGGTTCGGCCGCGCAGACGAGCTTCACCCCGCCGCGCGAGCCAACGCTCGATCCGAGCGCCACGGCCGCGCAGAGCCTGACCGCGCCCCGCGACCCGGCATCGAGCTTCACCGCCCCGCCCGCGCGTGAGCCGGCTTTCACCGCTCCGGTCCAGCGGGAGCCCACATCGTCGTTCACCGCGCCGACCCCGCGCGACCCGGGCACGGAACGGCAGGAGGGGTTCACCGCCCCGCGCGAACCCGCCACCCCGTACGCCTCCGGTGAGAACGCCGCATACGAGAGCATCGTCGCCTCCGCATCCGCCCACACCGGCTCGGAGAACGGGACGGCTCCCGACGCGGGCGCCGGACCGGCCGGAGCGCATCGCGCCGGGGACGACGACCGCACCCCGGTCGAGAACACGCACGTGGACAAGCTGCAAGCCATGCTGGACGAACTCAAGCGCACGGCGGCGGCTCCGCTGAGCCGCTCCGACGTCTTCGGGCCCACACCGGGTGAATCGACCACGAACGGATATCAGTCCGAGCGCACCGAGGCGCAGCGCAGGCCCGCCGACTACCGGCTGTCCAGCCCGCCCCCGCTGTCCTGAAGCACCTTGGCCGGTCGCCGCTTCGGCGGACCCGCCGCCGCGAACGCACGCAGCAGGGTCTGCTGGACGAGATCGCGCAGCCAGCGATGGCCCCCGTCGGCGGTGTTGCGTGGATGCCACGCCATCCCGATGGCGACCTCGGGCAACGGCAGGGGTATCTCGAACGCGCGCAAGCCGATCGCGGGTAGCGTGGCGGCGCTCAGCAGGGCGGGCGCGGGGCACACCAGATCGCTGCCGCGCACCGCGAACAGCGCGCTGGTCAGCGTCGGCACGGTGGCCACCACCCGCCGGGTGCGGCCGTGCAGGGCGAGGCGGTCGTCGATCGGTCCGTGCGAACGTCCGGCGCGCGAGATGCTCAGGTGCGGCGCGGCGGCGTACGCGGCGACGGTGACGCGATCGGTGACCAGCGGATGGTCGGCGGCGGCGACTCCGATCACGCGATCGGTGAGCACTCGGCGCACGGTGGTCTCCGGATCGGTGTGATCGATCGGGCCGACCTCGAGGTCGACGCGTCCATCCCGCAGTGCGCCGGTGCCCTCGACGTTGTCGGGCAGGAAGCGCAGCGTCACGCCCGGCGCTCGGGCGCGCACCGCGGACAGCAGGGGCCCGGCCAGCTCGGTGAGCACCATGTCGTCCGCCTGCACCGCGAACGTCCGGCGCAGCGCCGCCGGGTCGAGATCCGCGCGCGGCGTCAGCAGCGCGCGTCCCTGCTCGACCAGCGTGCTGACCTCGTAACGCAATTCCAGCGCGCGGGGCGTCGGCACCAGATTGCGACCGGCGCGGACGAGCAGTGGGTCGCCGAGCACGTCGCGGAGTTTCGCGAGCGTCCGGCTCATCGCGGGCGGCGAGGTGTGTAGGCGCTCCGCGGCCAGGGTGACGCTGTTGGTGTCCAGCAGTGCGTCGAGGGCCACGAGGAGATTCATGTCCAGCGCTTCCACCCTTGGATTATCGCCAACGCAAACCGCGGCTCCCCGCATTGCGCACGCGATAACCGGGGCGAGTCCGCGCCGAATGTGCGCCGCCGGGTGATCGTCGACGGAACGGCCCCTGATCGAGGAGGTCCCCCGCCGCGGGTGGGTCACCGTCGCGAGCACCCGACCCGCTGGTGAGCAGGGGAAACGGCCTTGGACACGTCGGCTGCGGAGCCGCCGGACGGTCGTTGTCGAGACATCAGGCATCGCCGGGGACAGGACGGCCGACGGACGGCCCGGCACGATTTGCCGAACGTCATCCGCCGATTCGGCAGTCGATGCAAGTGTGCGCAGACAGTCGCCGAGCCGCGCCCGGCCGGGCCGCGCAAGCCGATCTCGCGGTGGCCCGCCGTGGGTTGCCGCTCCATGACGCGGATCTGACGCCGGTATCGGAGAGATCGCCACCCGGCGGGTCCTCGGCGCGCGAGACTCCAGCAGCCCGTTCCGAACCAGCCCATCCGGAAGCGGCCGGGCCGCCATCGGAACGGCCCGGAAGTCCTCAGTGGCTGACCCGGCCGCTGTCACCCTCGTACGGAAGCAGCTCCGCTTCGATCGGCTCCGGCGGGGTTGCCACCGGCCTTTGCCCTGATTTGCGACGACCGGCCAATCCCCGGTAGGACTCCGGTCTGATCCGGCGGAACACCTGGGCCGCGCGCGTGTGCAGCGGCAGCCGCCACTTCAGGTCGGCGAGCATCTCATCGATGTTCTGGATGGAGAACGGGACGACCGACGTGCCGTGCGCATGGTGGCCGTGCGTGCGTTCCTCCATCCAGCGCAGGCGGGCGTCGATCTCCTCCCGCATTTCGTCGGTGGGCGGCAGAACGAGCCCGCCGGTGAGCAGTGCAACGGTCCAATGTGCGGCGACCTCGGCGTTCAGTGTGCTGATCGCCGAGGAGTTGTAGCCGGCGAAGGTCAGATTGGGGACCTCCAACGGCAGGATGTTGCGGTGCAGGCGGAAGTTGCCGCGCTCGTCGGTCAGCCTGCGCTGGATGTACGGCGTGAGGAAGGGCACCCGCTGCTGGAAACCGGTCGCGCAGATCACGACGTCGGCCTGCAGCACCTGTCCGGTGGACAGCCGGACCCCGGGCGCCGACTTCTGGCCGCCGCCCAGCTCGGAGATCGTGGTGTCCCGGTGCACCGTGATGCGCCCGTTGGCGACCTGCTCGTAGAAGCCTTCGCTGACCAGGCTGACGGTGCTCTCGGCGATCTGCTCGAACCGCCCGCCGGGCACCAGGCCGAGGTCGCGCAGGTTCGAGTGCTTGGTGACAAGTTCCTGGATCAGATCGAAGTTGCTGATCCGCACCGACTCGCCGGGGCCGTCCAGGAACCGGTCCATCCAGCGCGCCCGCGGATGGTGGAAGTGGGCCTCGCCGAAGCGGGTCAGCATCAGCCGCTCGTAGTCGATCACCCGCGCCAGCTTGCGCGGCATCTTCCACAACAGCCTCCGGGCCACCACGGAGGTGGACGCCGCGACCTCGCTCACCGCGGTGGCGATGTCACAGGCGGACTTGCCGTAGCCGACCACGACGACCGACTTGCCGCGCACCGACTCCAGATCGGTGAACTCCGAGGAATGGCACAACTGCCCGCCCGCGGCGCGGAACCAGTCGGCGCCGTGGTACTCCGGCATCGCCGGGTCGCTGAAGACACCGTTGGCGATCACCAGGTGGTCGTAGGAGGCCCGATGGATTCCGCTCTCATCGCGAATTTCCAGCAACCAGCCGCTGTCCACCGGGTCGGCGGCGACCACCTCGGTGCGCAACCGCAGGTGCTCGGTCAGCCCGAAGTGTTCGGCGTAGGCGGCCAGATAGGCCTGCATGTGCTGTCCGTCGAGGACCCGCGGGTAGTCGGCGGGCATCGGGAAGTCGGAGAAGTGATACGTGTCCTTGGAGTTCTGCGTCTGCAGTCCCGGGTATCGCCGGGTCGCGCTCCACACACCACCGACATCGGGTGCACGGTCGAATACCTCGACCGGAAAACCCGCCTGTTTCAGCACTTTCGCGCAGGCGAGACCTGCGATACCCGCACCGACGATCCCGACGCGGCTTCCGCTTGTCATGCGCAGGAGATTACGTCGCCAGCGGCGCACAGCAAAGTCGGTCGACCGAATCCGCTCTTCAGCGCACCGCGGGCGTACCCACCGCAACGACGGGGAGCTCGAGCAGCCCGCGGATCAGGATGCTCTCTCGCCAGCGCAGGTCCGCGTCGTCGAACGCGGGGCGCAGCAGCGGATAGCGCCCGACCAGCCGGGTCAGCGCGATCCTGGCCTCCAGCCTGGCCAGGGCCGCCCCCAGGCAGTAGTGGATGCCGTGGCCGAAGGCCAGATGGCCGTTCGCGCCGCGGTCCGGGTCGAACGCCGCGGGCGCGGCGAAGTGCCGTTCGTCACGGTTGGCCGACGCCACCGAGACCAGCACCAGCTCCCCTGCCGGAATGACGTCGCCGCCCAGGTGGACCGGCGCGGTGGTGTAGCGCAGCGTCGCCACGTTGACCGGGCCGTTGTGGCGCAGCGTCTCCTCCACCAGCGGTGTGACGCCGGCCGGGTCCTCGCGCAGGGCCTGGTAGCGGTCCGGATCGGCCAGCAGTGCCAGCACGGCGTTGCCGATCAGGTTCACCGTGGTCTCGTGGCCCGCGACCAGGATCAGGAAGGCCATGGAGATCAGCTCGTCATGGCTGAGCCGGTCTCCGTCCTCGGTGGCGGGCAGCAGCTGGGAGATCAGATCCTCGCCCGGTGTCTCCGCGCGCCGCCGCGCGATCAGTTCGTCGAAGTAGGCGACGATGGCGTCGGTCGCGGCGCGCATGCCCTCCGGGGTGGACAGGGGGGAGTCGACCACGGCCGCCGACCACTCCCGGAAGCGGGCGCGGTCCTCGACCGGCACGCCGAGCAGTTCGCAGATCACCGTGATCGGCAGCGGGAACGCGTACTCCGCGAGCAGGTCGACCGGACCCGCACCCGCCGCACGGTCGATCGCGTCGAGCAGATCGTCCGCGATCGCCACGATCCGGGGGGCGATGGCCTCCATCCGGGCGGGCGCGAACGCCGGGGTGACGAGTTTGCGCAGCCGCGCGTGCCGCGGCGGGTCCGAGTTCAGCAGATGGTGGCTCAGGCGCTGGTTGACCGCGGTGAGGCCGCTGTCGCCCGCCGCTGAGCGCCGGGCATCGACGCCCAGGGGAGCGTGCGGATCCTTGCGGACATCGGGATGGCGAAGCACCTCCTTGGCGGCGTCGTAGTCGACGACCAGCCAGGCGCGAACACCGGTGCGCAACCGGATCCGATGCACCGGCCCCTCGGCCCGCAACTGCTGGTAGAAGGCATACGGCGTGCGAAAGAAATCCGCGGGCAGCTCTCTCATCCGTTCGATTCCCCCTTGGTTCGCGAGTGTCGTTGCGGCCCTTCGATGGTGACACCGATCACGGATGGCGGCCAGCCGCGCGACCGAACCCGTTCGCGCGATAGGCGTTCGCCCCGCCGTCGCGGCCCGGCACGCATCGTCGTCCGCTTCGGGCTACCCTGCACCGATGAGTTCGATCGCGCCGGTCCTGCGGCGTGCCCGGATCGCCAACTCGTTCGCGTTCGGCGCACAGGGTTTCTTCCTCGCCGTCGTGCTGACCGAATTGCCTCAGCAGAAGCAGCGTTTCGGGCTCTCGGACGGGATGATCGCGGTCTCGGTGGTGCTGATCTCGTTGCTGGCCGGTGGCGGCAGCGTCCTGGCGGAACGGCTGGCGCTGCGCTGGTCCAGCCGCGCGGCGGTGCGGATCGGGCTGCTGCTCGTGGCCGTCACCGGCTCGGCGGCGGCGTTCGCGCCGGACACGCCGCTGCTGGTGGCCGCGCTCGGCTGCTATGGGATCGCGGTCGGCATCGTGGACGCGAGCACCAACATGCAGGCGGTCTTCATCCAGCACGGGTACGGGACGTTCATCCTGTCGTCGTTCTATGCCGTGTGGAGCGCCGGAACGATAGCCGGGGCACTGTTCGTCTCCGGGTGTGAGGCGCTGGAGGTGACGCTGCGCGAATCGCTGCTCGCGGCCGCGGCGATCGTGTTGCTGCTCGGCTGGGCGCTCGGACGTGGGCTGCTCGGCGTGCGGGACGCGGAGACCGGTCCCGCCGAGACCACCGCGCCCGGCTCCATCGTCGCGCTGCGCGCGTATCTCGGGATCGGGATCGCGATGGCGTTCGTCTTCGCCGTCGACCTCGCGGTGGGCAACTGGTCGGCCCTGTACCTCACCGACGACCTGCTCGCCGGTTCGGCGACCGCGGCGCTCGCCTACGCCGCCTACCAGGGGGCGTCGCTGGCCGCTCGGATGGCCGGTGATTCGCTGGTGCGCCGTTTCGGTCCGCGTGGTGTGGTGCGGGCGGCGGCGGGCACGGGCGTCCTCGGCCTGGCGCTGGTGGTGGTCGCGCCGAGTCCGGCGGTCGCGATCGCCGGCTTCCTGGTCGCGGGCGCGGGCCTGCCCGTGATCGCGCCGCTGTGTTTCAGCGCGGCCGGACAACTCGCGACCGGACGGGAACTGGACGCGCTCATCGCCCGTCTCAACCTGTTCAACTACGCGGGGACGCTGCTCGGCGGCGGTGTGGTCGGCGTGGTCGCGGCGAGCGCCGGGCACCGTGTGGGCTTCGTGGTCCCGCTGCTCTTCGCCGGAGCCCTGATCGCGCTCTCCCACGTCTTCCGCTCCCATCGGGTCGCGAGCGCGCCCGCCTCACTCCGTCCACAGAAGCAGCCGACGGAGTTCGGCCCCGCCGACGGGTAGGTCACGCCCGGCATCGCCCGTTGCGGTCGGTGTCCCGGCACGGCGATCAGCGGAGAGGTCCGTCCAGCGGATGGGCCAGGAAGAACTCCCACATGATCCGGTCGGCGCTGATGGAGGTTGTGGTGGCGCCGACCAGAGGCGCGGGCGATACCACGGACGGATTGCCGGGCCAGGTGTGCCCACCGTCGATGATCGAGTAGAACTCGACGGCGCCCGTGGCCGGGCACGGGTAGCTCGACAGCGTCACGTCGGCAGCGATCTGCCGCTGCACCGGCTCGCCAGCGCAACCGTTGCGGCGCGCCCAGGCCGCCGCCTGCGCCGGGATGCTCTCCGGGCCCGGCCCCTGGATCACCGGTCGGCCGGTACCTGCGTCCGGCTGCACCACCGAACCCGAGCCGTCCGGGGACGGCAGGAACCGAGCGTTCGGCCCCGCGCCGCCGGTGTAGGCGATGATCGGGTCCGCGGTGCCGTGGAAGGCGATCACGGGCACGGGACGTTCGGTGCGGCACCACGGGAAATCCTGCAGGCCGGCCACCGGGGCTATCGCCGCGATCCGGTCCGACAGCTGACATGCCAGCGAGGACGTGGTGAAGGCGCCCATCGACAGGCCGGTGACGTAGATCCGGCGCCGGTCGACGCACAGCGAAGACTCGACGTGCGAGATCAGGTCGGACAGATAGGCGATGTCGGCGCTGCCCTCGCCGAAATCCCACCGGGGCAAGCCCGGTTGCTCGAGCTGCGGGGTGATCGTCACGAAGCGCTCGGCGGCGCCGAGCGAACTGATCCCGCTGCCGGCCCGCTCGAGTTCCGCCGGCTCGAGGTAACCGTGCAGATCGAACACCACGGGTATCGGCCTCCCCGTCTCGGTGACGGGGAGGTCTTGGATGTACGTGCCCGCTCTGTCTCCGGCGGCGAATCGCAGGGTCGATCGCCCCGGTCCGGCGGCGGGCGCCGCGCAGCCGGCGGAGGCGACGGGGTCGGACGATGCCGCCTGTTCGTCCGCCCCTGCCGTGCCCGCGCTAGACGCGAGCGTGGAGGCTGTCGCGACAGCAGCCGCGATGGCGCGCACGCCGATCCTCCGCCGAGACGCACCGGGAGCGCGCCCCGCCCGTGCGACGAAGTAGATAACCATGTTCCGAAGCATGAGAAGCATATTTACATCCGATTGAAGACCGTGTCGGCCTTTCGGATCGATCCGCTGGTGACGCCTGCGCGAGTTCCGCCGTCGGCGTCCGCGCGAAGTCCTCGGCATGCGGAGCATGACATTCTCCGTCGCTCGTATGCTCTGATGGAGCCATGAGCGACCTCCCAGTCATCGTCGAGCGGGCCGGGCTCTGGGACGCGGAAGCGCTCAGTGACGTCGCGGCGGCAACCTTTCCGCTCGCGTGCCCGCCCGGGGCGACGCCCGACGACATCGAAATCTTCATCGGCGAGATGCTGTCGAGCGAGCGGTTCGGCGAATACCTGAGCGATCCGGACCGGATCGTGCTCAAGGCGGTCGTGGACGGCGACATCGTCGGCTACGCGATGCTGGTCACGGGCGTCCCTGCGCCGGTAGAGCCGGCCGAGCCGAGCCCGATGGCGGAGATCAGCAAGATGTACGTTTTGCCCGGCCGGCACGGCAGCGGAGTGTCCACCGCACTGATGAACGCCGCGCTGGACCGGGCGCGCGCCGCGGGCTGTCAGGGCGTCTGGCTGGGGGTCAACCAGGAGAACGTCCGCGCTCGGCGCTTCTACGCCAAACACGGCTTCACCGAGGTCGGCACCCGGACGTTCACCGTCGGCAACCAGGTGCATCACGACTACGTGCTGCGCCTGGTCTTCTAGCGCAGGAAGTCGACGAGCGCGGTGTGGAACGCCGGATTCACCACCGCCATCAGGTGATCGCCCGGCACGACGGCGAGCGCGCCGTTCGGCAGGGCGGCGGCGAGTCGCTCCGGTTCGGCGGCGAAGGGGTCGTCCTCGCCGGCCAGCACCAGCGCGGGCACGGTGATGTCCGCCAGCGTCTCGATGGGACGATCGTCCAGGCCGGTCGCCACGGCGTGGATGGCAGCCACGTCGGCATGGACCGCGTCGGCGAGCACCCGGAACATCTTCGCGGTCGGCGACGCTCCCGCGCCGTCTCCGGTCATCGCGGCCTGCAGATCGGGTAGGTCGATCACGCGGCGATCGACGCCGCCGCAGTCCAGCACCCCCGATCCGATGCCGCCGACGGCCAGCCGACGCACCCGCTGGTCGGCGGCGGCCACCAGCAGCGAGATCACCCCGCCCATCGAGTACCCCACCTGCACGACTTCCTCGAAACCCAGCTCGTCGTAGAGCGCGCGCACATCGCGCGCCATGGCCTGCCACGAGTACTTCGCCGGGTCGTGCGGCTTGCCGGAACGACCGTGGCCGCGCGCGTCCAGCGACACCACGGTGTGCCCGGCGGCCTGCAAGGCGGCGACCACCCCGGTGCTCATCCAGTTCGCGTTGGTGTCCGCGACCACCCCGTGCTGCAGGACGACCGGGACGCCCTCGCCCTCCCACACCCGGTAATTGAGTTCCAGGCCGTCCCATGTCTCAAACTTCGCCATGCCGGGATCGTAATGCACGGCGCGGCCCCGGACCGCCGAAGCGGACATTCGGTGCGGACGCCGCGCTCAGCCCAGCAGGCGTGCCCGCAAGGCGGCGATATCGCCGTCGGTGAGCCCCAGGCCGTCCCGGACATAGGCGTCGAAACTTCCGTAGCTCCGGTCGACCTGGTCGAAGGCGGCGTCGAGCCAGGCTCCCTGGACGCCGTTGAGCGGGTCGTGCTCGCTCGCGTGGCGAAAACGGTTGGACAGCAGATAGTCCTCGGTGACCGTGGCTCGATCGACGCCGAGCAGCGTGAGCAGCACCGCGGCCGTCCAGCCGGTGCGGTCCTTGCCCGCGGTGCAGTGGAACAGCACCGCGCCGTCGGCGCCGATGATGTCGCGCAGCACGGAAGCGAACGCCTCGTCGGCGCCCGGTGCGGTGATGAACGCCCGGTAGAGCCCGTCGCCTCCGGTGAGGGTGGTGGCGACGACCTCCGGCGAAGCCTGGCCGATCACGTCGGCCCAGTGCGCCGTCGCGCCCGCGGGGACCCGATCCGGCCCGAGCGCGCGTTCGTAGACCGTGCGCAGGTCGTGCACGGACCGCACCCGGCGGTCGGTCAGCGCGGCCAGATCCTCCGGCGTCGCGTTGTTCAGCTGCCCGGTCCGATACACGAGACCGGTGCGCACGGTCCTGCCGTCGGTCGTGCGATACCCGCCGATGTCCCTGGCGTTCTGCACCCCTTGCAAGTGCAGGGAGGGATCGGCGACGACGGCCGCGGGCGGGTCGGCCTGCGCGATGGCGGATACCGGCCCGAAGGCGACCGCCAGGCCGGCCGCCATCGCGACCGGGGCGCGGAAACGAGTGGCCATTCGGCTGCTCCTGTCATCGGGACTGCACGGCTTGCTTACTCGTAGACCGGATCGGCCTTGGTCAGGCCGCGACCTCGAATCGCGACAGCGCGAGCAAACGGGAGATGGCGCGCAGGTACTTCTTGCGGTAGCCGCCCTCGAGCATCTCGGCGGAGAAGATCTCGTCGAGCTTCGCGCCGGATACCGTCACCGGCACGCTCGCGTCGTAGAGCCGGTCGGCCAGCACCACGATGCGCAGCGCCACGGCCTGATCGGTGACCGGATGAACGCCGGAGACGAACACCGACGACACCCCGGAGATGAGCGCGCCGTACTTCGACGGATGCAGGGTGCTGAGGTGCTTCAGCAGCGCGTCGAACTCGTCGAGCGTGGAACCCGGCGTGCTCGCCGCCCGTTCGGCCAGCACCTCGGGGGCGGTCGGCTCCGGCGCAGGCGGCAGGTCGCGGTGGCGGTAGTCGGGACCGTCCACGCGCACCGCCTCGAAGATGGCGCCCAGCTTCTTGATCTCGCGCATGAAATCCTGTGCCGCGAAACGTCCTTCCCCGAGCTGCCCCGGCAACGTGTTCGACGTGGCCGCGATCGAGACACCGGCCGCCGACAGCTCGGTCAGCAGGCGCGAGACCAGCATGGTGTCGCCGGGATCGTCGAGTTCGAACTCGTCGATGCACAGCACGCTGTTGCCCGACAGCCGTTCCAGGGCGTTGGCGAAGCCGAGCGCGCCGACCAGGTTGGTCAGCTCGCCGAACGTGCCGAACGACTTGGGCGCGGGCGAGCTGTGGAAGATCGAGGCCAGCAGGTGGGTCTTGCCCACGCCGAACCCGCCGTCCAGGTACAGGCCCGCGCCGCTGACCTGCTTCTTCTTGCCGAACAGGCTCTTCTTGCGCGCGGCCTTGCTGATCTTGGCGACCTGCCCGGCGAACTCCTCGGCCTTGCTCACCGCGGCCGCCTGGCTCGGTTCCTTCGGATCGGGGATGTAGGAGGCGAAGCTCACCTCGTCGAACATGGGCGGCGGCACCATCTGGGCGACGAGCTGATCGGCCGGGACCTCCGGGTGACGATCGACGAGGCGTTCTTGCATGGACGAAGCCTAAAGACGTGGTGAGATCTGATTTCATGCAGCGTAGCCAGAATGCGATCCAGCTCACAGCGCTCGGCCCGGACGACCTCGCGGGAATGTACGCGTTCCCCGCCGCGCTCGACGCGCCTTATGTCCGCGCCAATTTCGTCTCCAGCATCGACGGCGCCGCCACCAGCGGCAACCTGACCGAAGGGCTCGGCACGCCCGCCGACCGGACGGTGTTCATGTTGCTGCGCGAACTGGCGGAGGTGATCGTGGTCGGCGCGGGCACGGCGCGCGCGGAGAACTACGGCGGGGCGCGCACCGACCCGGCGCGGCGCCGCGCGTTCCACGAGCGCGGGATCGGCGGGCATCCCGACGGCGCGCCGCCGCCGATCGCCGTGGTGACCGCGAGCGCGGCGATCGACCCCGGCGCGCGTCTGTTCACCGATACCCGGGTGCCGCCGCTGATCATCACCACGGCCACCGCGCCCGCCGACCGCAAGCAGCGATTGGCGGACGCGGGCGCCGAGGTGATCGAAGCGGGTGACATCGCGGTGACACCGGCGGGCCTGCTGCGGGTGCTCACCGAGCGCGGCCTGCTGCGGGTGCTCACCGAGGGCGGCCCGCACCTGTTCGGCGAACTGCTGGAGGCCGACGTGGTCGACGAGCTGTGCCTGACCACGGCGCCGCTGCTGGTCGGCGGCGCGGCGCGGCGAATCTCGCTGTCCGCGCACGAGTTCCGCGTCCGCATGACGCGCGCGCACGTGCTGCTGGACGACGACGGCACGATGCTCACCCGGTGGGCCCGTCGATGAAAGAACCGCCCGAACCTGGCAGGCTGTAGCAATGCGCTGGACTCGGGCCGCCGTGCTTGCCGCCACCCTCTCGATCGTGACCGCAGGTTGCGGCGCGGGACCGTCGGATCGTCCCGGCGTCGCGGTGCAGCGTCCTCCGGTCGCGGGCACCGCGACCACCTCCGCCGCGCCCGCTCCCCCGCCGAACGCCGAGCTGCCCAGAACCGACCTCAGCTGGCGCGAGTGCACCCAGCCCACGTTGGATCAGCTCGGACTCGGCCCAGCGCCGGCCGGGCTGGTGCTCGACTGCGCCGAATACTCCACCCCGATCGACTCGACGGGCGCGGTGCTTGGCAGCTTCCGCGCCGGCGCGTTGCGGGCCAGGCTGGCGCAGACCCCGGCCGACGCGCCGCCGCTGGTGCTCACCTCGGGTTCGGATCGCTCCTCGTCCGCCACCCTGGCCGGGCTGGCCGCAGGCCCGGCCTCGGCACTGCTGGCCGCGCGACCGATCGTCGCGGTGGACCGGCGCGGCATCGGCAGCTCGCAGCCGATCGACTGCCTGCCGCCGGAGATCCGCCGCGGCCTGGCCGACAACGCCCAGTCCGGGCCCGGCGCGGGCGACGCGGTGGCGCGGATGACGAAGCTGAGCCAGGACGGCACCATCGCCTGCCGCGACTTCCTGCAGCCCTACGAAGGCACCTTCGACGCGCCGCACGCCGCCGACGACATCGAGCAGTTGCGCAGGCAGTGGCAGGTGGACCACATCGCGCTGCTCGGCACGGGCAACGGCGCGAAGGTCGCGCTCAGTTACGCCCGCAAGTACGGCGACCACGTCGCCCGGCTCGTGCTCGACTCCCCCGAGCCGGTCGGCACCGATGCCGTCACCCGCGCCGAACAGGCCGTGCAGGGCGCCGAGGCCGCGCTGACGGCGTTCGCGCAGCGCTGTGTCGGCGTCGGGTGCTCGCTGGGGGCCGATCCGCGCGCCGCCGTCACCGATCTGGTGAACCGGGCCGCGACCGGCGAATTGGGCGACATCTCGGCGAACGCGTTGCTGACCGCGGTGTCGGGCTTCCTCGGCAGCCCGCGCGCCGACCAGGCCACCCGGGTCACCGAGCTGTCCGACGCGCTGGCCGCGGCCGGACGCGGCGACCGAGGACCGCTGAACACCCTGATCACCCGGGAGGCCGCGGCCACCGAGAGCGACGGCCAGTTCGTCAACCGGTGCACCGATACGCAGCTGCCGCCAACGCCGGACAAAGCCAACGAGCTCGCGGGCACATGGGCGGGCAAGTACCCCGTCTTCGGCAAAGCCGCGGCCATCGCGCTGATGGAATGCGCGGCCTGGCCGGTGTCGGCTGCGCCCGCGCTGCCGGAAAAGCTGGGTATTCCGGTGCTCGTGCTGGGCGGGGTCGCCGATCCGGTTGTCGGCAACGGCGGTCAGTCGTCGGTGACCGGCGCGATCGGTTCGGCGGGCGCCAGGCACGCGGCGGTGTCGTGGCAGGGCTTCGGGCATCCGGTGTCCACGCATTCCGGCTGCGCGCAGCGGGCGGTGCTCGACTATCTGAAGGATGGCAAACTTCCCGCAGACGGTACCGCCTGCCCGGCGTAGCCCGGCGGGAAGAGCCGCTCGAGCGGCGCGCCGGGCAGGTCCGGCCAACCACCGGTAACCCGTCCGGTGTACCGTGCCCCAGTGTTCCTTCGACAGCTCGAGCCCCGGACCGCTCGCACCACCGCCGAGGTGATCAAGTTCGCACTCTGGCCCCTTGCGGTCATGACCGTGCTGAACCGGGTTTTCATCAAGGCTGTCAACGGCTTCATCACCGACGACTACAAGCCGGTTTACCAGGCGTCCTTCGACTTCCTGAACGGACGGCCGGTCTACACCGCCAACTTCGACTCGGTGGACCCGCACTACCTGTACCCGCCCAGCGGCACCCTGCTGATCGCGCCGATCGCGGCGATCGACTACGAGAAGTCGCGCTGGCTGTTCATCGCCCTGAACGCGATCGCGATCCTCATCGCCTGGTATCTGCTGCTGCGGCTGTTCCGGTACACGCTGAACTCGGTCGCCGCGCCCGCGCTGTTGCTGGCGATGTTCTCCTCCGAGACCGTGATCAACACGCTGGTGTTCACCAACGTCAACGGCTGCGTGCTGCTGGCGGAGCTGATCTTCATCCACCTGCTGCTGAAACGACGCGACCTGTGGGCGGGCGCCGCGCTCGGATTGAGTATCGCGGTCAAACCGACGCTGGCTCCCTTGCTGTTGATCGCGCTCGCGCGGAGGCAGTGGAAGGTGTTCGTGACGGCGCTCGGCGTGCCGCTGGCGATGAACGCGATCGCCTGGCCGCTGGTGAAGGACCCGGAGAAGTTCATCACCCGCACCCTGCCCTACCTCTTCGAATCCCGCGACTACTTCAACAGCGCGATCGTCGGCAACGGCGAGTACTACGGACTGCCACCGTGGTTGACCTGGGGCATGCGCATGGTCCTCGGCGTGCTCGTGCTGATCTCGCTGTGGTTGCTGTATCGCTACTACCGCGAGGACGAACTGTTCTTCGTCTGCACCGCCTCCGGTGTGCTGCTGACGGCCTTTTTCCTGCTCAGCTCGCTGGGGCAGATGTACTACTCGATGATGCTGTTCCCCTTCCTTATGACCGTGGTGCTGCGCAATTCGGTGTTGCGCAACTGGCCGGCCTGGCTGGCGATCTTCGGGTTCATGAGCTACGACAAGTGGCTGTCGGATCGCTGGCAGCACATCGGTCGCAACCTGGAGTACCTGCGCATCACCTTCGGCTGGGGCCTGCTGCTCATCGTCGTGTTCTGCGTGCTGGGCGACCGCTATCTGGCCGCACGGCGGGCGGGCAGGCTGCCGTTCGGGATCGATCCCGCGTGGATGAGTTCCGCACCGGACCCGCGCGGTGAAGAACCGCAGCCGCCGGTCCCCGCGGCCGTCCCGGCCGGAACCCCCGGACCGCAGAACGGTCCGGCGCCCGCGGAGCAGAATCGTATTAGCGTGGAGCCATGAGTTCCGAAGCCGATACGTCCCTGCCCGCGCCGCGCATCCAGCTCTCGCCGCAGGAATGGCGATCGAAGCTGAACCCCGAGGAGTACGCGGTGCTGCGCGAGGCCGCCACCGAGCGGCCGTTCACCGGCGAGTACACCGACACCAAGACCGAAGGCGTCTACGTGTGCCGGGCCTGCGGCACCGAACTGTTCCGCAGCACCGAGAAGTTCGACTCGCACTGCGGCTGGCCGTCGTTCTTCGATCCGGCGGCGTCCGACGCGGTGATCCTCCGCTCGGACGACTCGCTCGGCATGCACCGGGTCGAAGTGCTGTGCGCGAATTGCCACAGCCACCTCGGCCACGTGTTCGAGGGCGAGGGGTACAACACGCCCACCGACAAGCGCTACTGCATCAACTCCATCGCCTTGCGACTGCACCCCTCGGACAGCGCAGCGGAGTAACCAGCCCGACGCTCACCGGCAGCGTACGAAGCCCCGGCGCTGGGCGCATGCCCCGAAAACTCTGGGCAAGCGTTTGCCTGCGCCGAGGCGGGACGCGTCAGGGCAGGGCGGCGATCAGCTTCTCGATCTCCACGCGAGGACCGGTGAAGAACGGGATCTCTTCGCGCACGTGCCTGCGGGCGTCGGTGGCCCGCAGGTCGCGCATCAAATCCACGATCCGGTGCAATTCCGGCGCCTCGAAGGCCAGGATCCACTCGTAGTCGCCGAGCGCGAACGAACTGACCGTGTTCGCCCGCACATCCGGGTAGCCGCGCGCCGCCTTACCGTGCTCGGCCAGCATCCGGCGGCGCTCGTCGTCGGGCAGCAGGTACCACTCGTAGGACCGGACGAACGGGTACACGCAGATGTAGGCGCCCGGCTCCTCACCGGCCAGGAACGCCGGAATGTGGCTCTTGTTGAACTCGGCGGGACGGTGCAGCGCCACGTTGCTCCAGACCGGCGCACTGGCCCGGCCCAGTTCGGTGGTGCGGCGGAAGTCGGCGTAGGCGGCTTGCAGGTCCTCGACGCGCTCGGCGTGCGTCC
The DNA here is from genome assembly GCF_053586955.1 of Nocardia sp. NPDC003726. NCBI lineage: Bacteria > Bacillati > Actinomycetota > Actinomycetes > Mycobacteriales > Nocardiaceae > Nocardia > Nocardia sp. NPDC003726. The sequence goes on from NZ_JBSFNF010000005.1 coordinate 187,628, forward strand.
AGATCATGAAGTCGGCGTCGGCGCGCATCCCGGCCACGTCGTAGACGCCGCGGACCACGACCTCGCGGTCGGCCAGACCGTCGAAGAACGCCGTGGCCTCCTTGGTCGCCGCGTCCCGGTCCTCGCCCAGCACTCCTGGCTGCACCTGGAAGACCGAGAACATCAGGTAGCGAATGGTGGAGTTGAGAGCCTGATAGTCGAGTCGCGCCATAGCACTATCGTGCCACTCGCTCGGGAGCGCCCGCGTCGCCGGGCGTGAACTGCTCGATGTGCACGCGGGCGTCGGGGATGTCGAGGGCGCGCAGTTGGCGTCGCATATCGCGCAGGAACCCGGTCGGGCCGCAGACATAGACGTCGGCGTCCTCCGGCATGGCCAGCACCGAGAGGTCGGCCCGGCCGTGCCGAGCGCCCGCGGTCTGTTCCTCGTACCAGATCTCGACCTCGGCCTGCTCGAGCCGGGCGGTGAGCTCCGAGAGCCGATCGCGCAGCGGGTGGGTGCGCGGCGCGCGGTCGGCGTGCACGATCAGCGTGCGACGGCATGGGGCATGGGCGGCGAGATAATCCAGAACGCCGATCGTCGGGGTCACACCGATGCCCGCGGAGATCAGCACCAGTGGCGTCTGCGCCGCGGTATCGAGGACGACGTCACCGAACGGAAGGGTGACCTGCAGCGGATCGCCAGGGCGTAGGCGCTCGTGCAGCCAGGAGGACACCTCGCCCTCGGGGCAACCGCCGGCCGCGTCGACCCGCTTGACGGCGAACGACAACGCGCCGTCGCGCGGCCTGCCCACCAGGGTGTACTGACGCAACTGGCGCGCACCGTCGGGCAGCCGCACACCGACCGAAACGTACTGGCCCGGCGCGAATCCCGGCAGCTCCACGCTCGGGTCCGCGGATTCGACGGTGAAGACCGCGACGCCGGAGGGGTCGTCCCGGCGGGTCACGACGCGGGCATCCCGGAACACATCGCCGGAATCCACACCCGCCTCGGCGTAGAGCCCTTTCTCCTGGTCCATGAGCGTGTCGGCCATCATCCAGTAGACCCGATCCCACGCCGCCGCGACCGCGTCGTCGACCACGTCGGCGCCGAGCACTTCCACGATGGCCGCGAACAGATTCTCGTGCACGATCCGGTACTGCTGCGGAGTCACCCCGAGCGAGGCGTGCTTGTGCGCGATGCGCGACAGCATCGTGGCCGGGTGCGGCAGCGCGGGGTCGACCAGGTAGGCGGCGAAGGTGGCGATGGACGCGGCCAGCGCCCGCTGCTGACTGCCCTGTGCCTGATTGCCCCGGTTGAACGTGTCGCGCAGCAGCTGCGGGTGCGCGCCGAACATGGTGCGGTAGAACACGGTCGTGATGCGATCGATGTTCGCCGCCACCAGCGGCAGGGTCGCGCGGACGACCTCGGCGTGCCGCGGTTCGAGTTCCGGTTCGGCGCGGACAACGCTGTCCAGGTTCATGAAACTTCCTTCATCTCAGGGGTGACACCCGCCGTGGAGCGGACGAGTAAATGCAGCAACCCGGTCGCCTGCGAGGTGACCAATTCCTCTATCGAATAGCGGTCGAGTTCGGTATAGAAGGCTTTCTTGGCGTCGGCGAGAATTCGACGCAGCTTGCACGCGCCGACCAACGGACACGGATCAGGTTCTCCGCACTCCACCACGTCGCGGTCGCCTTCCAATTCCCGGACGAGCGCACCGACCGACACCGCGCGCCCGGCCGCGGTGATGAACAATCCGCCGGACCGTCCGCGGTGCGCCTCGACGAGGCCCAGCTCGACCAAGCGCGAAACGGATTTGGCCACATGCTTTTCCGATGCGCCGACCTGTCGCGCGATCAGTTTTGTGGTGACCCGGGAATTGTTCTCGTCCTCCACCGCGAGCCGCATGATGGTGCGCAAACCGATATCGGTGAAGTGCGAGAGCTGCATGGTTATCACGCTACCGGCGAATTCCGCCGATCCCGCACGTCTGACGAGTGTGCTTAATTACGCCGATTCGTGCGTAATTTCAGTGCGTTGCGCACGAATCGACTAGGACCGTCGAAAATCGGCCCGATCGGGGCGACGCGGCAATTGCGCGATCGGTATCGCATCGCGCTTGCGCGAGGACCACCGACAAGTGGGGCGGACCGGTCAGCGTGCGGCGCCCGCGCCGACCTCGGTCGCGATGCGTTGCGCGGCGGCCGTGCCGGACGCGACGCAGGCGGGCACGCCGACGCCGTGCAGGTACGCGCCTGCCACCGCGAGCCCGTCCAGCGACGTGACCTCGGCTTCGACGGCCGCGATGCGGGCCGGATGGCCGGGCGCGTACTGGGCGAGGCCACCCGGCCAACGCTGGACGACGGCCGCGACCGGCTCGATCGCGGCCCCGGTGACGGTGGCCAGATCCGCGGTGGCGGCGGCGACGAGATCGGAGTCGGGCCACGAGAGTGGTGAGTCGTCGCCGAACTTGCCGAAAGAGACGCGCACGAGCGCCGTCTCACGGTGCGCGAGATGGGTCCATTTGCGGCTGGAGAGCGTAAAGGCTTTGGCGCGCAACGGCTCTCCGGTGGCCACCAGGATGCCGGAGTTGCGCGGCAGAGCGGTCGCGCGGGGTAGCGCCAGCGCGACCACGGCCGAGGATGAGAGTTCGACGCCCGCCAGTTCCGCCGACGCGACCGGGGCGACGGCGGCGAGCAGGCGAGCGGTCACCGGCGCCGGGGTGGCGAGCACCACCGCGTCGACGGCGCCGATCGGATCGACCACCCAGCCGCGCAGCCCCCTGGCCAGACGCGTTGCGGGCGTCGCGGTCACGAACCGCGCCCCGGAGCGTTCGGCGAGTGCTTCCAGCAGCACCCGGTACCCGTCCCGGATACCACCGAAGACCGGAGCGTTCGACGGGGGCGGCAGCGCGGCGCCGACGGCGGCGCTGAGGCTGGGCGCGCCGTTGTCCAGCGCGGCGGCCAGGGTGGGCAGCGCGGCGCGCACCCCGATGGAGCGGGAGCTGCCCGCGTACACGCCGCCGAGCAGCGGGTCGACGCTGCGCTCGGCGACTTGCGGGCCGAAGCGGTCGGCGACCAGGCGGTATACGTCGGTGTCGGAGCCGGGCTCCCAGACCAGTGGCCGGCCGGGTTCTGCGGCGATCCGGGTCAGCGTCTCGGCGTCGACCAGTCCGCGCATCGATTCCGCGTTCGCCGGGATACCCATCAAGGTCCCCTCCGGCAGCGGATGCGCTGTCCCGGCGGACCACACCAGCGGCCGCAGCCCCGCGGGGGTCACCAGCTGCGACTCGAGCCCGAGTTCGCGTAGCAGCGCGGGCACCTCCGGCCGCCGCCCGACGAACGCCTCCGCGCCGAGATCCAGTGGCTCCCCGGCCAGTTCACCGGTGTAGAGGATGCCGCCGACCCGTTCGGCGCGATCGAGCACCAGCACGTCGGCATCCGGCCCGAGCAGTGTCCGCAACCGATACGCGGCCACCAGCCCGCTGATCCCACCGCCGACCACCGCGATACGCATGCCTCGACCGTATCGCGTGCCGCGAGGTGACCGCTGGACGGTGGGCGCCCGGATGACTCGGAACACACCTGTGCCCGGCCTCGCGCCCGCTCCGTCGACCGCTGGGCGGCCTGTCGGTTCCCCGGCTTACAGCTCGTGAACGAGTTCCACCAAGGCCGTCAGCACGCCGGGATCGGTCTCCGGAAGCACCCCGTGGCCCAGGTTGAAGATGTGCCCGGTGGCGCCGAGGGTGATCGCCTCGTCCGCTTCCCGCGCGATCCGCCGGGCCTGCTCCTCGATCGCCTGCGGACCGGCGAACAGCACGGCGGGATCGAGGTTGCCCTGCAACGCTTTTCCCGGACCGACGCGGCGGACGGCCTCGGTCAGCGGCACCCGCCAATCGACGCCGACCACGTCGGCGCCCGCCTCGCTCATGGCGCCGAGCAACTCACCGGTTCCCACCCCGAAGTGGATGCGCGGCACGCCCGCCTCGGCGATCTCGGCGAACACCCGCTCCGAATGCGGGAGCACGAAGCTGCGGTAGTCGGCCAGCGAGAGCGCGCCGGCCCAGGAGTCGAACAACTGCACCGCGTCCACGCCCGCCGCCAGCTGGGCCTGCAGGAACGCGATGGTGATGTCGGTGAGCACGCCGAGCAGCTCGTGCCAGGTCCGCGGATCGGCGTACATCATCGCCTTGGTGCGCTCGTGGTTCTTGCTCGGACCGCCCTCGACCAGGTAGGAGGCGAGGGTGAACGGCGCGCCCGCGAACCCGATCAGCGGCGTCTCCCCCAACGCGTCGATCAGCAGGCGCACGCCGTCGGTGACCGCGCCGACCTCCTCGGGTCGCAGCCGGGGCAGCGCGCGCACGTCGTCGACCGTCCGCACGGGCGCGGCGACCACCGGCCCCACGCCGGGCACGATGTCCAGATCGATGCCCGCCGCCTTCAGCGGAACGACGATGTCGGAGAACAAGATCGCCGCGTCGACCCCGTGCCTGCGGATCGGCTGCAACGTGATCTCGCACACCAGCTCGGGGTCGAAGCAGGACTCGAGCATCCCGATGCCCGCACGCACCTCGCGGTACTCGGGCAGCGAGCGTCCGGCCTGGCGCATGAACCACACCGGACGCCTGCTGGGCGTCGCGCCGGTGGCGGCGGCCAGGAACGGGGCATCGGTCAACCGGCGGCGGGTATGAGTGCTCATCACGGCTATCGTATGCGGGCCCGCGCGAGGGAGCGGACGCGGAGGCGGCAGCGATGACCGCGCGGACGCCGCAGGGCCCGTAGCGGCGCGCCTCCGACTGCGCCGGGTGCACAAGGTCTACCGTCAGCATTCGTGACACCGCTCGACTTCCGCGACGGCGCCGCACCGACCGAAGGACCTCATGGCGAGCCAGCTCAGTTTCGCGCCGCGGTCGAGGCGATGGGCACCGCTACCGTGCACCCTCGGATCGAGCTCGCGCCCATCCGGCCGCCGCAACGACTCGCCCCGTTCTCCTACGCGATCGGCGCGGAGGTCGCACATCCGGAAACCCCTGTCGTACCGGCCGATTCCGAAGGCGACGCGTTCGGCAGACTGATCCTGCTGCACGACCCGGACGGCGACGACACCTGGCACGGCACCCTGCGCCTGGTCGCCTACATCCAGGCCGACATCGACGCCGCACTCGCGACCGATCCCCTGCTGCCCGAGGTGGCGTGGAGCTGGCTGGTGGACGCGCTGGAGTCGCGCACCGAGCCGTTCACCGCGCTCGGCGGCACGGTGACCTCGACCAGCTCGGTGCGCTACGGGGACATCGCAGGCCCGCCGCGCGCCCATCAGCTCGAGATCCGCGCCTCGTGGACGCCGGTCACCACCGACATGCGCCCGCATCTGGAGGCGTTCTGCGAGGTGCTGGCCTACGCGGCGGGGCTGCCGCCCGCAGGGGTGACCCAGCTGCAGATCAGGCCCGGCCTGTCCGGCGACCATCCCTGAGCGCGCCGCTCGCATGCGGTGACCTGCGCCGCAGCCGCCTGTACCCGATCCGGCGGGCCCTTGGCGCCCGATGCACCGACACACTTATGCGCCGATAGGACGGCGGCGCGGTTGCGTCGGCACGTAAAGTTCAACACCATGTCCGTACCAGACGAATTCGAACCCTCGGCCGCGACGCCGCTGCTCGCGCCGGTGGAGGGGGTGCCACCGGTACTGGACACCGCCGCCGAGATCGGCGCGGCCGCCGCCCGGCTGGCCGCGGGCACCGGCCCGCTGGCCGTGGACGCCGAGCGCGCCTCCGGGTTCCGCTATTCGGCGCGCGCGTATCTGATCCAGCTGCGCCGGGCCGGCGCAGGCACGTTCCTCATCGACCCGATCCCGGTCACCGACGCCCTCGGCCCGCTGGCCGAGGCGATCAACGGACTGGAGTGGGTCCTGCACTCCGCGGACCAGGATCTGCCCGGCCTGGCCGAACTGGGCTTGCGCCCGGCCCGGCTGTTCGACACCGAGCTGGGCGGACGCCTGGCGGGCTTCGAACGCGTCGGGCTCGCCGCGATGGTGGAGCGGCTGCTGGGCCGTGCGCTGCGCAAGGGACACGGGGCGGCCGACTGGTCCACCCGGCCGCTGCCCGCCGACTGGCTGAACTACGCCGCCCTGGACGTCGAATTGCTGCTCGAACTGCGCGACGCCGTGGCCGCCGCGCTCGACGAGCAGGGCAAGACGGATTGGGCGGCACAGGAATTCGAGCACATTCGCACCTTGGACCCGCCCGCGCCGAAGGCCGAGCGGTGGCGGCGCACCTCGGGCATCCACACACTGCGCCGCACCAGGCAACTGGCGGTGGTGCGCGAGCTGTGGACCGCGCGGGACGCGCTGGCCCGCGCCCGCGACGTGGCGCCCGCCCGCATCCTCCCCGACTCGGCGATCATCGCCGCGGCGGCCGCGGAACCCCGATCCATCGCGCAGTTGCGCACGCTTCCGGTGTTCGGCGGGCCGCGTCAGCGCCGGTACTCCCGCGAATGGCTCGCCGCGATCGAGCGCGGCCGCACCTTGCCCGACAGCGACCTGCCGCCGCTCACCCAGCCGTTCGACGGCCCGCCGCCGGTCAACCGCTGGGAGCGCCGCGACCCGGCCGCGGCGGCGCGCCTGACCCGGGCCCGAGCAGCCATGGCCGAGTTGTCGGCGCAGTACTCGATCCCGGTGGAGAATCTGCTCGCGCCAGACCTGGTCCGCCGCCTGTGCTGGGACGGATTGCCCGACTACGAGTCGGTCGAGCCCTCCGCCGTCGACGGATTCCTGAAGTCCGGCGGCGCCCGGCCGTGGCAGCGGGAACTGGACGTCCCGCGATTGACCGCGGCGTTGCCGCCTGCGCGCTAGCGCCCGATGCTCGCCCGCGTCAGCGAGCGGCCAGCCACCCGCTGATCCGCCGGGCGATGTCCGGGCCGGTGAGGCCGAGTCCTGCGTGCACCTCACCGCGCGAGGCATGGTCCAGGAACTGTTGCGGCACACCGAGATCGCGGGTCGGGATGTCGAGCCCGGAGTTGCGCAGGCGGGCCGACACCGTGGAGCCGATACCGCCGTGCAGGCCGCCGTCTTCCAGCGTGACCACCAGCCGGTAGTTCTCCGCGAGCTTCAGCAGGGTGTCGGAGACCGGCAGCACCCAGCGCGGGTCGATGACCGTGACCGAGACGCCTTCGGCATCCAGCAGCTGCGCCGCCTCCAGCGCGGTGCCTGCGAACGAGCCGACCGCGACGAGCAGCACGTCGCCGTGCACCGCCTGCACCGAGCCGCCGTCCGGCTCGGCCATCCGGAGCACATCGATGCCGTCCAGCCGTTCCACCGCGGAAATGTCCTCGGCGACACTGCCTTTCGGGAACCGCAGCGCCGTGGGCCCGTCGTTGACGGCCAGCGCCTCGGCCAGTTCCTCCCGCAACGTCGCGGCGTCGCGCGGAGCGGCGACCCGGATGCCGGGGATGATCCCGAGGACCGACAGATCCCACATGCCGTTGTGGCTGGCGCCGTCGGAGCCGGTGATGCCCGCACGGTCCAGCACCACGGTGACCGGCTGCTTGAGCAGCGCCACGTCCATCAGCAACTGGTCGAAAGCGCGGTTGAGGAAGGTCGAGTAGATCGCGACCACCGGATGCATGCCGCCGAGCGCCAGCCCCGCCGCGGAGGCCATGGCGTGCTGTTCGGCGATGCCGACGTCGAACATCCGGTCGGGAAAGCGCTCGCCGAACGCCGCCAGTCCGGTCGGGCCAGGCATCGCCGCGGTGATGGCGACGATGTCGGCGCGACGCTCGGCGTGCGCGATCAACTCCTCGGAGAACACCGAGGTCCATCCGCGCGCCTTCGGACCGCCGACCGGGACGCCGGTGAGCGGGTCGATGGGGTCGCAGGCGTGCATCTGGTCGGCGACGTGGTTCTCGGCGGGCGCGTAACCGCGGCCCTTCTGCGTCACGGCGTGCACCACGACGGGGCCGCCGAAGTCCTTGGCCCGGCGCAGCGCGGCCTCCAGCGCGACGACGTCGTGGCCGTCCACCGGCCCGACGTACTTCAGGCCGAGATCACTGAACAGTTCCTGCGGGCTTACCGCGTCCTTGATGCCCGCCTTGACCGCGTGCACCATCGAGTACGCCGATTCGCCCACCCGGGGGATGGCCTTGAGGATGCGCTTGCCCGTGTCCAGGGCGTGCTCGTAGGCGGGCTGGGTGCGCAGCGCCGTCAACCGCTCGGCCAGGCCGCCGATGGTGGGTGCGTAGGAGCGGCCGTTGTCGTTGACCACGACGACCACGGGGCGGTCGGAGGCGGCGATGTTGTTCAGCGCCTCCCAGCACATGCCGCCGGTGAGCGCGCCGTCGCCGACGATCGCGACCACGTGCCGGTCCTGGCCGCTGAGCGCGAACGCCTTCGCCAGACCGTCGGCGTACGACAGCGCCGCCGAGGCGTGCGAGGACTCCACCCAGTCGTGGGCGCTCTCGGCCCGGCTCGGGTAGCCGGACAGGCCGCCCTGCTTGCGCAGCGAGTCGAATTGATCTTTGCGCCCGGTCAGGATCTTGTGCACGTAGGCTTGGTGCCCGGTGTCGAAGATCAGCGGGTCGGCCGGCGAGTCGAAGATCCGGTGCAGGGCGATGGTGAGTTCGACCACACCGAGGTTCGGACCGAGGTGCCCGCCGGTCGCGGCGACTTTGCGCACCAGGAACTCGCGGATCTCCTCCGCCAGCTCGCGTACCTGCGGCACGGTCAGCCTGCGCAGATCATCGGGCGTGTCGACCCGGGAAAGCACTCCCACCTGAACTAGCTCCCTCCGGATAGCGCATCTGATCCGATCAGTCTACGGAGCGGCGGCCGGTGCTCCCGCACGAGAACGATCACACCGACCGGCATGGCGTCGAAATGTGAGCCTCGACATACGGTACCCGGCCCAGAGTGACAGGGCGATCCGGCCCGAGCAACTCTCGCGCGCAATCGAACCGGGGCAGCGGCACGATCCGCCACGAGCGTGCGCACCGGCTGCCCAGCTGTCGGCCGGTTCGCCCGAGCCTTCGCGCAGACCGGCGCGAATGATCCCGGCCCCGGCGCGACCACTGAGCGGGCACGATGGTGCGGTACGGATCGACCGCGACCGACGAGGAGAGCTCCGTGGACGACAACACCGATTCGCGTGCGGGCACCGTCACCACCTACGGGCACGGCGTCGCCCGCGCCGTGCCCGACCTCATGCGGGTGACGATCTCGGTCGAATCGCGCGCGAGCAAGGTCGCGCTCGCCTACCGCCGGGCCGGTGAGCGGGTGGCCGCGATCACGCGATCGCTGCGCTCCGACGGCGTCGCCGGCGTGGACATCGCCACCAGCGGACTGTCGGTACAGACCGAGACGGTGTGGACCGAGGGACAGGGCAACCGCGTCACGGGGTACCTCGCGAGCACGTCGCTGACGGTCGCTTTGCGCGATATCGGCCATGATGCCGACCCCGGCCCCGGCACGGTCATCGCCGACTGCGTCGAGGCGGGCGGTGACGATGTCCGCCTCGGCGGTCTGGTCCTCGCCTTCGCCGATCAGGAATCCCTGCTCACCCGGGCCCGCGATGCCGCGTGGGACGACGCCGTCGCCAAGGCCGAGCAGTACGCCCGGCGGGCGCGGCGCTCGCTCGGAGAGGTGGTCGAGATCACCGAGGACACCGCCGCCGCGCCGCCGGTGCCGCGCGCGCAGTCCCTGTCGGCCCCGATGGAGGCCTACCGCGCCGTCGCCGTCCCGGTGGAGCGGGGCGAGAGCGAGATCCGCGCGGACCTGCGCGTCACGTGGCGACTGGCCTGACAGCTGCTGTTTCCGCCGCGCCGCGGTCCGCCAGGAACTCCAGCCGATTGCCCACCCCGTCGCGGGTGTGGAACCGCCGCCGCCCCGGAATCTCCGCCGGATCGGCCCAGACGACCGGATAGCCGGCCGCGGCGACCGCGGCAGCGACGGCGTCGATGTCCACCACGAACGCCGGATGCGCTTTGGCGGCCGGGCGGAAATCGGCTTCCACACCGATGTGCAGTTCGCCGTCCGGGCCACCGCGGCCGGGGACGCGGAACCAGCAACCGCCCCTGGCGGCGAGCAGCGGCGGCTTCGGGAGTTCGGCCCATCCGAGCACTCCGGTGTAGAAGGCGCGCTGCCGGTCTTCCGCACCTGCGGGACAGCACAATTGGACGTGATGGATCATGCTTCCATCGTGCCCGAGGCCGGGTTCACGAACCGTGACCCAGACCTCGCACCAGCAGGGTGACCGTGTCCGCTCCGGCGTGCCGATCCTTCGAGATCTCCTGGTACTCCGGCGAATCGGCCCAGGCGCGGAAGGACGGCTCGTCCGGGAAGGAGATCAGCACCACCTTCTCGCGATCGGTGACGCCCTCGATGGTCTGCGGGGACTCGTCGGCGGCCAGCAGTGTCCCGTTGTAGCGGACGAAGACGTCCAGGAAGCGTGCCTGGTAGCGGTCGTAGGCGGCGCGATCGGTGAACTTCAGTTGCGCAATTGCGTACACGGTCATGGCTGTGACTCTAATTGGACGGTCCGGCGGCCCCGCACCGGTTCGGCGGCGCCCCGCGCGAATTCACCGCTGCGCCGGGCCCGGCGTGCCTATATTGAGGTCGTCACCGTCCAGGAGGTCGCATGTCGTTCGTGCTCATCGACAAACCACGGCCCCATATCGCCCTGGTGACGCTGAACCGGCCCGAACGGATGAACGCGATGGCGTTCGACGTGATGATCCCGCTGCGCGAGGCGCTGGAGCGGGTGCGCGCCGACAACGACGTCCGGGTCGTCGTGCTGACCGGCGCGGGACACGGTTTCTGTTCCGGAGCCGACCTCACCAGCGCGGGAAAGGTGCCGAACGTCGACGGGCTCACCGTCACCAGTGTCGCGCGCCGGTCGATGGATCTGCTCAACGACGTGCTGATCGCGCTGCGGCGGATGCACCAGCCGGTGATCGCCGCGGTCAACGGCGCGGCCATCGGCGGCGGGCTCTGCCTGGCCGTCGGCGCCGATATCCGCATCGCCGCCGAGGACGCGTACTTCCGCGCCGCCGGCATCAACAACGGCCTCACCTCGGCCGAACTGGGTCTCAGTTATCTGCTGCCCCGTGCGGTCGGCGCGTCGAGGGCATTCGAGATCATGCTGTCCGGCCGCGACGTCGACGCCACCGAAGCCGAGCGCATCGGTCTGGTCTCCCGCGCCGTCGCGGCGGCGAAACTGCTGGACACCTGCTACGACCTTGCCGAACGCATCATCGGCTTCAGCCGGGTCGGCACCGAGCTCACCAAGCGCATGCTGTGGAGCGGCATGGAGGCGGGCGGCTTCGAATCGCACATGCAGCACGAGGGCACTGCGCAGCTGTACGTGCGCCTGACCACCGGCAATTTCGACGAGGCGATCCGCGCCCGCCGGGACCGCAGGCCCCCGGTCTACGAGGACTGACCGCTCAGCGCTCCAGCAACGCGAGGCATTCCACGTGGTGCGTCGCGGGGAAGGCGTCGAAGGCGCGCAGGTCGGCGAGCCGGTAACCCGCCGCCTGGTACAGGCCGAGATCGCGGGCGAACGCGGCGGGATCGCAGCCGACGTGGACGATCCGCCTCGGACCGCTGGCGGTGACCGCGCCGATCACCTCCTTGCCCGCGCCCGCGCGCGGTGGATCGAGCACCACGACGTCCGGGGCGGCCGCGCCGACGTGCTCGAGCACCCAGCGCTCCACCCGCTGTGCCCGCAGTTCCACCCAGGGCAGGTCGCGCAACGCGGCGGCGCCGTCGGCGACGGCGGGACGGGCCGATTCCACCGCGAGCACCACACCGGTGCGCCCGGCCTGTTCGGCGAGGCGCGCGGCGAACACCCCGGCGCCACTGTAGAGGTCCCACGCGCGCCCGCCGGGCCCGAGTTGCGACCACTCCGCGATCAAATCCGAATAACGTTGCGCCGCACCGCGATGCGCTTGCCAGAAGCCCGTCGCGGCGACCTCCCAGCGCCGCCCGGCCACGTACTCGACCGCGCGCCCGCTGCCCTCGAACACCCACTCCTCACGCGCCGCGTGCGCCGCCGCACGTCGCGCGGACGCCGCGCGCCGGTCGTCGCGGCCTGCGGACTCCGCGGCGGACCGGTCTCCCCCGCGCCGATCCCGCCCGTGCGGACGGTCGCGTCGACCTCCGCCGCGCCGATCCCGGCCACCCGGCTCCGATCGCCGCCCGCTTCCGCCGGGGCCGCGCCGATCCCCGCCGCGACCGCCCGGTTCGGCATCCGCGGCGGGCGCCAGCTCGACGACGTGCCGGATCCCGTCCCCGTCCACCGCGATCACCAGATCGGCGCCGGGCGTCCATCGCCGCTGCGCGAGCCCCTCCAGCGCTCCCGTGACCGGTTGCGGGCAGCGCAGATCCGGGATCACGTCGGTGCTGCGATAGCGGTGCACCCCGGCACGTCCGTGCGCGTCGACCGCGAGGCGCACGCGGGTACGCCATCCGCCGCCCGCGTCGCCGGGCCCGATGGACTCCACCACCACGTCGCGCTCGATCCCGGCCACCCGCCGCAACTGCTCGGCCACCACCGCGGCCTTCAGCGCGCGTTGGGCCTGCGGCGTGGCGAAGGAGAAATCGCAGCAGCCCGCGCCGCCGGGACCGGACACCGGACAGGTGGCAGGCACCCGATCCGCGGACGCCTCCAACACTTCGACCGCGTCGGCGCGGAAGAACGAACCGCCGCGATCCTCGGTGACCCGCGCCCGCACCAGCTCGCCGGGCAACCCGTGCCGGACGAACACCACACGTCCCTCGTACCGTGCGACACAGAACCCGCCGTGACCCGGCGGCCCGAGCCGCACCTCGAACGTGCCGGTCCGCCGATCGCTCATCCCGAATGCTCCGCGGACGTCATGTCCGATCCTCGTACCCGCGCCGCACCGCGCCGGGAGCGTTCACCACGCCCGGGGTGCGCGCCCGCGCCGACGAACTCAGCTGCCACGGCACGCTGGTCACCATCACGCCCGGCTCGAACAGCAGCCTGCCCTTCAAGCGCAGGGCGCTCTGGTTGTGCAGCACCTGTTCCCACCAGTGGCCCACCACGTACTCGGGGATGAACACGGTCACCACGTCGCGCGGGGCGTCTTTGCGCACGCGCTTCACATAGTCCAGCACCGGCTTGGTGATCTCGCGATAGGGCGATTCGATCACCTTGAGCGGCACCGTGATGTCGCTGTTCTCCCACTCCCGCACCAGCGCCCTGGTGTCGGCCTCGTCGACGTTCACCGTGACCGCCTCCAGCGTGTCGGGGCGGCTGGCGCGCGCGTAGGCGAGAGCGCGGCGCGTCGGCAGATGCAGCCGGGACACGAGCACGATGGAGTGCGAGCGGCTGGGCAGCACACCGTCCCACTCGTGCTCGTCCAGCTCGCGGGCGACCGAATCGTAGTGCCTGCGAATCAGTTTCATCACGACGAAGATCGCCACCATGGTGAAGATGGCGATGTAGGCGCCCGCGAAGAACTTGGTGATCAGCACGATCACCAGCACCGCTCCGGTCGCGCTCAGACCGACCGCGTTGATCACCCGCGAGCGCTTCATCCGCGCGCGCTGCGCCGGGTCGGTCTCGGTGCGCAGCAAACGGGTCCAGTGCCGCAGCATGCCGGTCTGGCTGAGCACGAACGAGACGAACACGCCGACGATGTACAGCTGGATCAGCTTGGTCACCTCGGCGCCGAACAGCACCACGAACGCGATCGCCGCGCCGGACAGGAACAGGATGCCGTTGCTGAAGGCCAGCCGGTCGCCTCTGGTGTGCAGCTGGCGCGGCAGGTAGCGGTCCTGCGCCAGGATCGAGCCGAGCACGGGGAATCCGTTGAACGCGGTGTTCGCGGCGAGCACGAGGATCAGCGCGGTCACCGTCGTGATGAAGAAGAAGCCGAGCGGGAAACCGTCGAACACGGTCTCGGCCAGCTGCGCGATCAGCGTCTTCTGGTGATAGTCCGACGGTGCGCCGGTCAGGTCGGCGACGTCGTGCGCGTACACCACCCCGATCTTCTGGGCGAGGATGATGATGCCCATCAGCAGGACGATCGCGATCGTGCCGAGCATCAGCAGGGTGGTGGCGGCATTGCGCGACTTGGGTTTGCGGAACGCCGGCACGCCGTTGCTGATCGCCTCCACACCGGTCAGCGCGGCGCAGCCGGAAGAGAACGACCGCGCGATGAGGAAGGCGAACGCCAGGCCGTAGAGATGCTCGTGCTCGGCGATCAGGCCGAAGCCCGCCGATTCGGCCCGCAGGTCGTCCCCGAGCACGAAGATCCGGAACAGACCCCAGCCCAGCATGATGAACATGCCGATGATGAACGCGTAGGTCGGAATCGCGAACGCCGTGCCCGACTCCCGCACACCGCGCAGATTGATCGCGGTCAGCAGCGCGATGGCCACGACGGCGAACAGCACCTTGTGCGTCGCGACGAACGGAATGGCCGAGCCGATGTTGGACGCGGCCGATGAGATCGACACCGCGACGGTGAGCACGTAGTCGACCAGCAGCGCGCTGCCGACGGTCAGGCCCGCGTTGGGCCCCAGGTTGGTGGTCGCCACCTCGTAATCGCCGCCGCCGGACGGGTAGGCGTGAACGTTCTGCCGGTAACTGGCCACCACGACAGCCATGACGAACGCGACGGCCAATCCGACCCAGGGTGCGTACAGGTAGGCCGCGACCCCGGCGGCCGAGAGCACGAGGAAGATCTCTTCGGGGGCGTAGGCGACCGATGACATCGCATCGGATGCGAACACCGGGAGCGCGATTCGCTTCGGCAACAGCGTGTGGCCCAGCGAGTCGCTACGGAAAGGCCTGCCCAGCAGCACTCGCTTCGCTGCCGTCGTCAACTTGGACACTGGAGCGAGCATAGGCCCCCGCACGGGGGATCGCGCGCGTGGCTCGCAGGTTTGCTCGCCGGCTGGAGGGGGAACGTGGCCGGTGGAATCATTCGACGGGTAGCGTTCGACCGAACAATGAAGCAGACCGAACACCACGGTTCCAGGAACGAGGTTGCACGGTGTACGTAGTGATCATGGGGTGCGGGCGCGTCGGCTCGTCGCTGGCCCACGCCCTGGTCCGCGTAGGTCACGAAGTCACCGTGATCGACCGGGACCCCAGTTCCTTCCTACGCCTCGGATCCGACTTTCCCGGCGAGCGCGTGACCGGTGTCGGATTCGATCGAGATGTGCTGATCAAGGCCGGGATCGAGCGGGCGGACGCGTTCGCGGCGGTGTCCTCCGGCGACAACTCGAACATCATCTCCGCCCGGGTCGCCAGGGAGATGTTCGGCGTCGAGCGCGTGGTGGCCCGCATCTACGACGCCAAGCGCGCCGCGGTCTACGAACGCCTCGGCATCCCCACCATCGCCACGGTCCCGTGGACCACCGACCGCTTCCTGCGCGCGCTCGTCGGCGACACCGGCACCACCACTTGGCGCGACCCCACCGGAACGGTTGCCGTGACCCAGCTGACGCTGCACGAAGAGTGGTATGGCCGCACCGTGCGCGATCTGGAGCAAACCGTCGCGGCCAGGGTCGCGTTCATCATCCGGTTCGGCCAAGCGCTGCTGCCCGACAGCAAGACCATCGTCCAGGCCGACGACATCGTGTATGTGGCCGCGGCTTCCGGCGCCGTGGGCGAGGCCGTCGCCTTGGCCGGAAAGCCCCCAGCGAGCGAGGACTGAATATGAAAGTGGCCATCGCCGGAGCAGGCGCCGTCGGCCGATCCATCGCCAGGGAGCTCCTGCGCGGCGGGCATCGGGTCATGCTGCTGGAGCGTGCGCTCGAGCACATCGACTCCGACGCGATTCCCGACGCGGTCTGGGTGCACGCCGACGCGTGCGAACTCGCGCTGTTGGAGCAGGCCGGTCTGGAGACCTACGAGGTGGTCATCGCGGCCACCGGTGACGACAAGGCGAACCTGGTGCACAGCCTGCTGGCCAAAACCGAGTTCGGGGTGCGCCGGGTAGTGGCGCGGGTGAACGATCCGCGCAACGAATGGCTGTTCGACGGTTCCTGGGGTGTCGACGTCGCGGTGTCCACACCCCGGCTGCTCGCCTCGCTGGTCGAGGAGGCGGTGTCGGTCGGAGATCTGGTGCGGCTGATGACGCTGCGCCAGGGCCAGGCGAATCTGGTCGAGATGACGCTGCCCGCCGACACCGCGCTGGCCGGCAAACCGGTGCGCACGCTCACGCTGCCGCGCGACGCCGCGCTGGTGACCATCCTGCGCGGCGGGCGCGTGATCGTGCCGCAGCCGGACGACGCGCTGGAAGGCGACGACGAGCTGCTGTTCGTGACTTCGGTGGAGGCCGAGGAAGACCTTCGGCTGGAACTCGCCAACCACGGCATCAGACCGTAACTCCCCGTGACACGGCCGGACGCGCATGCTCGGCGCGGCGCTGCCGGACCCCTACGCGGCCACCTTCAGCTGCGCGCGCAGCTTGTTCAGCGCGCGGTGCTGCATCACCCGGACCACGCCGGGGCTGGTGCCGATGGCCTCGGCGGTCTGCGCCGCGGACCAGCCCAGCATGATGCGCATCACCAGCACCTCACGGTGCGCGGGGGCCAGTACCTGCATGAGTTCTCTTGTGGCGTCGCGCCGTTCGGAGGCCAGCGCCCACTCCTCCGGCCCCGCGGCGGAGGACGCGTGGTCCGGAACGTCGGCCACCGGGTAGGCCGGGTGCTGCTGTGAGCGGCGGAACGCGTCGGCGACCTTGTTGGCCGCGATGCCGTAGACGAAGGCCAGGAACGATTTGCCCTGGTCACGGTAGCGCGGGATGGCGTTGACGGTGGCCAGCAGGACCTCCTGCACCACGTCGTCGGCGGTGACCTGCAGATGGGCGGTGTTGCCGAGACGCGCGCCGCAGTAACGCCGCACCAGCGGATGGACGATCCGGATGATCTCCGCGACCGCCCGGCGATCGCCTTCGGCCGCCGGACCGATCAGCTTGTCCAGCTCGGCCGAGATCCGCCTGCTCTCCGAGAGCGCGGAGTTGTGGGCGACGGGCAGCGCCGTGGTGTTGTGCTCGGTAGTCACGTCCGAGTCCTTTCTCGCCGATCAGTGCGTGTTTTCCTACGCATAGATCGTCTGATGAACTCGGAAGGGCGACCAGTCACCCCAGGGTGGGGAAGCACCCACCTCGGCGGTGGGTATCTCACCACCCCTGTGGTTTTCGCCGGAGGGCGGTGGAGGGTTAACGCTCAGCCGGTTCGGTGGCGCGCACCGTCTTGGCGGGCAGGTGGCCGGCCCGGCGCACGGCCCAGATCGTGACGGCCAGCGCCACCGCGGTCAGCGGCCAGCCCATCGCGATGCGGGCGAAGGCGAGCCAGCCGGTGCGGTCGGTGTCGTAGAGTTCCGACTGCACCAGGTAGCGCGCCCCGAACACCAGAATCCACGTGGTGGTGGCGAGGTCGTAGAGACGCACCGAGCGCGGATCCGACCGCCAGTCGGAGCCGTGGCCGTTGAGCACACCCCAGATCACGCCGACCAGCGGCCTGCGGACCAGGATGGACGCGAGGAACACCCCGGCGTAGACGAGGCTGGTGTAGATCCCGAAGAGAAAGAAGCCTTTCGCCTCGCCCATCCGGTAGGCGATGAAGGCGCAGATGCCGACGCCGAAGAAGCCCGAGATGGCGGGCTGCAGGGGATCGCGCCGCACCAGACGCCACAGGAGGATGGCGGCGGCCACGCCGAGGGCCGACCAGATCGCGGCGGCCAGCCCGGCGAAGCTGTTCACGGGAACGAACACGACTACGGGGAGCGTCGAGTAGATCAGGCCGCTGAAGCCGCCCAGTTGTTCGAGGAGGGTCTGTTCGGCACGTTCCTCGTCACGGTCGGGCGAGTCGAGCCCGGTGCGGTCGTCCGATCCTGCGTTGTCGTTGCTCGAAGGCATACGTCAGCTGTTCCCGCGCAATTCGTAGTAGGGGTTGAAGATCACTTTGCGACCGTCGCGGTCGCCGACCCGGCCACGGACGAGGATGCGCCTGCCCGGCTCGATGCCCGGAATGCGCCTGCGCCCGATCCAGACCAGCGTGATCGCGTCGGTGCCGTCGAAGAACTCGGCCTGGACGCTGGCGCCCGCCGACTTGGGACACGCTTCGACACTGCGGAGCCTACCGAGCATGGTGGCCTCGTCACCACGCCGACACTCCGACGCGCGGCATGCTCCCGAGGCTTCGGATGTCTCGGCCAGCTCTTCGGCATCCAGCTGATCGATGTCTTCGGTCAGCCTGCGGCCCAGACGTCGAAAATACCCTGAGGCTGCGGATGACATTGTGCACGCTCTCCTGCATAGAGCAGATGGCGTGGGTCGCACACCATCGTGAGGGATCCGATCCGCACGGCCCGCTGTGGCCGTACAACGCCACTGTAGATGGGCAGGGCCACCCCCGCTACGCTCGGACCGATGTTCGACTCCCCACACCCCGCTCGCGTCGCGGCGCTGCCCGGCACCGGGTCCGACGCCGATTTCGCCCGGCGCGCCTTCGGGCCCGCGTGCGCCGCACGCGGCCTGGATTTCGTCGCGGTGGAGCCCGACCCGCGCCGGGTGGTTGCGAGCTGCCGAGCAGCGCTGGAGGAGGCAGCGGATGCGGGGCCGGTGCTGGTGGCGGGCATCTCGCTCGGCGCGGCGATCGCGCTGGAGTGGGCCGCGGAGCACCCGGAACGCGTCGTCGGGGTCGTGGCGGCGCTGCCCGCCTGGACCGGGCCCGACACCGCAGCCTGCCCCGCGACGCTGAGCGCGGCGGCCACCGCGGCGCAGCTGCGCGCCGACGGTCTGGCCGCGGTCATCGACCGGATGCGGACGAGCAGTCCCCGCTGGCTGGCGGACGCGCTGACCCGATCCTGGCGGGCGCAGTGGCCGGATCTGCCGCGGGCGCTGGAGGAGGCCGCGGACTACAAGTGGCCCGATGCCGAGTTGCTGTCGGCTTTCCAGCCGCCGCTGGCGGTGGTCACCGCGGTCGACGACCCGGTGCACCCGCGCGCGGTCGCCGAGGAGTGGGCGGCGCTGGCCCCGCGCTCGCACCTGCACCGGATCACCCTGGACGAACTCGGCGCCGATCCCGCGATCCTGGGGCACGCGGGTATCGGCGCCTTCGACTGAGATCGCCTGCTCAGTTCAGGCCGAGTTGCTGCATGGCAGAGCCGTCCGCGCCCCGGCGCGGGCCCTGCGGCAGCCGCGGCACCACCGGTTGCGCACCGGTCTGCGCCGCCACCTGCGCGGCCATCGCCTGCTGCTGGGCTTCCACCTGCTGCTGATGGGCGGCGGCGAGTTGCTCGGCCAGCTGCTGCGGCAACACCACCGGCAGCGGGTCCCGCACCGGCAGCGGGTCCTCGCCACGCCGCACCACCGTCTCGCTCAGGATCGCCCGCGCCGCCTTCACCAGCGGGCTGCCGTCGTTCGCCGCGCCCGAGGGGCCCGCCGCGACCAGCCGCACCATCCAGCGATAGCCGTCCACGCCGATGAAACGCAGGTCGGCGCCTTCGGTCAAAGCCAGCAACTCCCGGCCCCACGGCCCGTTCTCGACCGAGACCCTGGCGCCGTCCTTGCGCAGCGAGTCGGCGAGATCCGCGGCGACCAGCCGCCACTGCCCTGATGTCTTGGGCGCGGCGTAGGCGGCGACGGTGATGCGGCCGTGCTCGGTGGCCAGGTGCACCGCCTGCGGCTGCCCCTCCGGGGTCATCTCGACCTGCAGTTGACCGCCCGGCGGGACCGGCAGCAGCACCGACCCGAGATCCAGCCGCTGCTCGGACACCGAATCCAGCAGGTCGGCGACCTCGTCGTAGTCGTACGGACCCGGCTTGCCGTGCGGCCGGGCGACGTCGAGATCCACCCCTTCGTACGAGCGTTCGTCGGTGGGGGCGTCGTCGTAGAAATCGTCGTCGTACGCGCCCTCGTAGGCGGACTCGTAGTCGGCGTAATCGTCCGCCTCGTCGTACCGGTCGTCCGCGGCCCGGCTCGACTTCTTTCGCTTTCCGAACATTCCCGTCATGCCTCCTCGCCGGTAGCCCGGCCCGCCCCGTTCGTCCACGCGGTCAGGCTCGCGTGACCGCCGCTGGAGCCATAGCCGCCCGCACCCCTGGTCGTCTCGTCGAGCGAGTCGACCTCGACGAAATCCACCAGCTCCACCCGCTGCACCAGCAGTTGCGCGATCCGGTCACCGCGCCGCAACTCGACCGGCGTGCGCGGGTCGTGATTGATCAGGCACACCTTGATCTCACCCCGGTATCCCGCGTCGACCGTGCCGGGGGTGTTCACCACCGACAGCCCGGTCTTCGCGGCCAGACCCGAGCGCGGATGGATCAGGCCGACGGTGCCGACCGGTAGCGCTACGGCGACGCCGGTGCCGACCAGCACCCGCTCCCCCGGCTCCAGGACGACGTCCTGCGTGGTGCACAGATCCACGCCCGCGTCGCCCGCATGGGCGCGCGTTGGCACGGGTATGCCGGGGTCCAGCCGCAGCAAGGGTATGGGTGAAAGTGCGCTCACGTTGGACGAGCCTACGCGTAGGCTGTCTGCCCTCGTGACTTAGTGTTGACTCGTGTCGGACCAGCCCAACCCCATGCCAGCGGACCAGAAAGCGCAGCCAGCCCACCGGTACCGGGAGCGCCTGTGGGTGCCGCTGTGGTGGTGGCCGGTGGCGTTCGCCATCACCGGATTGCTCGCGGCGGAGATCCACATGGGCGCGCCGGGCTTGCGTGCGTGGCTGCCCTACGTGCTGCTGTTCCCCGTGCCGGTCTGGGTGCTGTTGTGGCTGAGCCGCCACCGCGTCGAAGTGGCGCCGGACGCGAACGGCACACCGGAGTTGCGCGCGGATCGCGCACATCTACCGGTGAATTTCGTCGCCCGCGCGGCCGCTGTCGCCCCCACCGCGAAAAGCGCGGCGCTGGGTCGCCAGCTCGACCCCGCCGCCTATGTCCAGCATCGACCCTGGGTCGGGCCGATGGTCTTGCTCGTGCTCGACGACCCGGACGATCCGACGCCGTACTGGCTGGTCAGTACGCGGCGGCCCGAACGGGTCCTCGCCGCGCTCGGTCTACCGAGCGCGGGCTGACACTCTGTTCGATCTCGTCGAGATCAGGCGGCGCAATCCATGCAGATCATCTGGCCGCCCTTCTCACTGGCCAGCCTGCTCCGGTGATGAACCAGGAAACAGCTGGAACAGGTGAACTCGTCGGCCTGCTTCGGGATCACCCGAACCGTCAGCACTTCCTCGGACAGGTCGGCGCCGGGAAGCTCGAACGACTCCGCGGTATCGGATTCGTCGATATCCACGACGGCGGACTGTGCCTCGTTACGACGAGCCTTCAGCTCCTCCAGCGAATCCTCCGACACATCGTCGGATTCGGTGCGCCTCGGTGCGTCATAGTCGGTTGCCATGTCGTCTTCCCCTCGTCCTAACTCCGTGTATCCCGGACCGGTCCGCTCACACCCGATTCCTGCCGGAATCGCCGCGACCGGTACCGCCCCGCCGGTGGTGCACGTCACACGTACACCGGTCGCCTATCAGGGCGGATCATGCCGATCCACTCCGGATAGCGCTGGGTAAACGCAGGACATGCCCTTCTTGTTCCCGCGACCGACCACTGATTCCGAACCGGTGATTCGATCTGGGCCGCCAGACAATAGCGGACGCCGGAGCAAAAGTCGCAATCAAAACACAGCCGAGTCGAAAAAGAGGGGCAATCGACACCTTCTGGGGAACGCACCGAGACCTTGCGTCGCGGCCCCGCCACATTTCCGTACAGTGTGCTGGTGGTTTCACTGATCACCGAAGGCACCGCGACGGATTCGCAAGGTCGGCCGTTCGTGCGCCGCCGCCCCCAGCCCTGGCTCATCATGCTCGGCGTTCTCGCTCTGATCTGCGGGATCGTCTGGATCAAAGCCCTCACCACGCACGACACCGATCACACCGCGATGGCGTGCAACTCGCCGAGCCCGGCCTCGGATCCCGGTGCGGCGCAACCGACTCCGCTCGGTCAGCGGGTCGGCGCCGGCCGCCTGCAGGACGTGGAACCCGCACCGCTGGCCGCGAGCAAGGTGCGCGTGCTGAACGCGAACAACCAACGCGGACAGGCCGCGCACGTCGCCGCCCAGCTCGGCGACCTCGGCTTCGCGAGCGCTCCCGGAACGCAATACGGCAACGATTCGGTATACGTCAACGGCGACCTGGAATGCACCGGGCAGATCCGCTTCGGCGTCAACGGCCGCCCGGCCGCCGCCTCCGTGCAGCTGGTCGCGCCGTGCGCCGAGCTGATCGAGGATCAGCGCGGCGACGACACCGTCGATCTCGTGCTCGGCTCGCTGTTCCGGGACATCCGTCCCAGCAACGACGCCGAGGAAGTGCTGCGTTCGCTCAAGAACCCGGCGCCGGGCAACTCCACATCCATCGATATCAAGCTGCTCGACGCGGCACGGAAAGCACGCTGCTGATCAGCGGTCCGGAATCGGCTCGGTAGCGCCGATCCGGGCCAGCAGCTCGCCCAGTTCGTCGGCGATGCCGGGCGCGGCGGCCACCACCAGGTCGCCGTCGGCGCCCGGCGCCGTCGCGGGCGGCAGCGTCAGCCGCGCGCCCGCCTCGGCGGCGATCAGCGCGCCTGCGCCCCAATCCCAGGCGTTGAGGCCGTGCTCGTAATAGGCGTCGACGCGGCCAGCGGCGACATGACACAGATCCAGCGCCGCCGCGCCGAAACGGCGGATGTCGCGCACGTGCGGCAGCACCTGCGCGACCAGCTCCGCCTGCCTGCTCCTGCGGTGCCTGCCGTAGGCGAATCCGGTGGCGACCAGGGACATCGCCACCGACTCGACGGGCGTGCAGCGCAAGTGCTCCACCACGCCGTCGGCGTCGACACGCAGCGCGCCCAGACCGAGCCCGGCGCTGTAGGTGGCCGCCCGCGCGACGTCGACCACGGCGCCCGCCACCGGCCTGCCGCCGCGCAGCGCGGCCACCGACACGGCGTAGCCCGGCACGCCGTAGAGGAAATTGACGGTGCCGTCGATCGGATCGACCACCCAGTGGACGGTGTCGGCACTCGCGTCGTCGATGCTGCCGCCGCCTTCCTCGCCGAGGATCGGGTCGCCCGGGCGCTGTTCGGCGAGCAATTTTCGGATGAGCTCTTCGGTCTCGGTGTCCACGATGGTCACCGGGTCGGTCTCGTGGCTCTTGGACTGCACCGCGCCTTCGGCGTGCGCGCCCGCGGGCCCGAACACCTCGGGACGGCGGGCGCGGACATGGGCGGCGGCCGTCTCGGCGATGTCGACCGCGACGCGGCGCAGGTCGGCTTCGTCGCCACGCGCGACGATCGAGACGAACGAGTCGGCGGTGTAGTCGGACACTGGCGATGAGGTTTCCGGCACGCCCTTTATCGCATCACACATCCTCGCCGAACGCCCAGCCTCGTGGTCCCATTACTCTTGTCGTGCACGACACAGCGCCGTCGTCGGGCATCCCGTCGCAACGCCCGCCGTGGCGTCCCGGGCCCCGTGCAGCGCTGTCATCACATCGGCCAGCACAGGGAAACGAGGGGTTAGTCATGTCCGCTCGGGGGCACGCATTCGGCATCGACATCGGCGGCAGCGGCGTCAAAGGCGCCACGGTCGATCTGGACACCGGCGAGTTGGTCCACGAGCGCATCAAGATCGCGACGCCGCATCCTGCGACTCCGTTCGCCGTGGCCGAGGCGGTGGCCGAACTGGTCGAGAAAGCCCAGTGGACCGGGCCGGTCGGCATCACCCTGCCCGCGGTGGTGCTCGGCGGCGTGGCCCGTACCGCGGCGAACATCGACAAGTCCTGGATCGGCACCGACGCGCGGGCGCTGTTCTCGGCCGCGCTCGGCGGCCGTCCGGTCACCGTGCTCAACGACGCGGACGCCGCGGGCATGGCCGAGGACCACTTCGGCGCGGCGCGCAATTTCGCGGGCCTGGTCATGCTGCTGACCTTCGGCACCGGCATCGGCTCGGCGTTGCTCTACCACGGCACGCTGGTGCCCAACACCGAACTGGGCCACCTGGAGGTCAAGGGCATGGAGAGCGAGCATCGCGCGGCGGCCTCGATCAAAGAACGCGACGACCTGAGTTACGAGCAATGGGCAGCGCAGGTCAGCCTGGTGCTGACGACGCTGGAGAACCTGTTCTTCCCGGTGGTCTTCGTCGCGGGCGGTGGCATCAGCAGGGACTCCGAGAAGTGGATTCCCCTGCTCACCAACCGGACGCCGGTCATACCGGCCCGCCTGCGCAACACGGCCGGCATCGTCGGCGCCGCCATGGCCATCGCGGGGGGCGTCGCGCCGTGAGGCGCGCGGGTACCGCAAGGATG
Organism: Nocardia sp. NPDC003726; assembly: GCF_053586955.1. Lineage (NCBI taxonomy): Bacteria > Bacillati > Actinomycetota > Actinomycetes > Mycobacteriales > Nocardiaceae > Nocardia > Nocardia sp. NPDC003726. Next base: position 211,914 of record NZ_JBSFNF010000005.1, read on the forward strand.
CCGTTCCAGGCATCGTGCCGTAGGTACCCTGGTTAGATCGTTACAATGGAACGTGCCCGGCGCAGCCGGAGAAACCCCGACCGGCCCTCCGCCGGTGAAACCCGACAGATCGCTCCGCCGGAACACCACTCTGGCGTGACGCCGCACGAGACCGTCACGAAAGGGCGTACGTGGTAGCCACGAATACCCGTCAGACCGCCGAATCGGCCGATGCCGACTCCGCAGATGTAACCGCAGCACGGCCGGTCCGTAAGGCTGCCGCGAAGAAGGCTCCGGCGAAGAAGGCCGCCGCCAAGAAGGCGCCTGCCAAGAAGGCCGCCAAGGCGGCCAAGGCTCCCGCGAAGAAGGCCGCCACCAAGAAGGTCGGTCCGGACGGCGAGCCCGGCGCCGAGGAGACGCTCGAGGACGAGTCGCTCGATCTGGACGATCTCGGCGATCTGGAAGTCTCCGAGGAGGATCTCACCGAGGGCGACGATCTGGTCGACGTCGCCGAGGACGCCGAGACCGAGGAAGCCGAGGGCGAGGAGTCCGACGAGCCGAGCGCGGCCGACAAGGCCTCCGGCGATTTCGTCTGGGACGAAGAGGAATCCGAGGCGCTGCGCCAGGCCCGCAAGGACGCCGAACTCACCGCGTCGGCCGACTCGGTGCGCGCCTACCTCAAGCAGATCGGCAAGGTCGCGCTGCTCAACGCCGAGGAGGAGGTCGAACTCGCCAAGCGGATCGAGGCCGGTCTCTACGCCGCGGAGAAGGTGCGCGAGTTCGCCGAGCAGGGCGAGAAGCTGCCGGTCGCGATGCGCCGCGACTACAACTGGATCGTCCGCGACGGCAACCGGGCCAAGAACCACCTGCTGGAGGCCAACCTGCGCCTGGTCGTCTCGCTGGCCAAGCGCTACACCGGCCGCGGCATGGCGTTCCTGGACCTGATCCAGGAGGGCAACCTGGGTCTGATCCGCGCGGTGGAGAAGTTCGACTACACCAAGGGCTACAAGTTCTCCACGTACGCCACCTGGTGGATCCGGCAGGCCATCACCCGCGCCATGGCCGACCAGGCCCGCACCATCCGCATCCCGGTGCACATGGTGGAGGTCATCAACAAGCTCGGGCGCATCCAGCGCGAGCTGCTCCAGGATCTCGGCCGCGAGCCGACGCCGGAGGAGCTGGCCAAGGAAATGGACATCACGCCGGAGAAGGTGCTGGAGATCCAGCAGTACGCGCGTGAGCCCATCTCGCTGGACCAGACCATCGGCGACGAGGGCGACAGCCAGCTCGGCGACTTCATCGAGGACTCCGAGGCCGTGGTCGCGGTGGACGCGGTGAGCTTCACGCTGCTGCAGGATCAGCTGCAGTCGGTGCTGGAGACGCTGTCGGAGCGGGAGGCGGGCGTGGTCCGGCTGCGCTTCGGCCTCACCGACGGTCAGCCGCGCACCCTCGACGAGATCGGCCAGGTCTACGGCGTCACCCGCGAACGGATCCGTCAGATCGAGTCCAAGACCATGAGCAAGCTGCGCCACCCCAGCCGCTCCCAGGTCCTGCGCGACTACCTCGACTAGATCGCCTCCGCCTCGACGCCCGCATCCGTCGTCCGCTCGATTCGTCCAGCGGCCGGCGAATGCGGGCGTCGCGCTTTCCGGCGTGCGGCCCCCGGATGTGCTGGCAACGTCCTTCCCTTAGCACGCCTACTGGCTGACGCATGTCGATTCCCCTTGCGCTGCAGTGCGTTCCGCTCGCGTCCCGGACTTCGCCGAGGATCGACGCCGACCTGCCAGGTCCGGTAGTTTCGGCTCAGGTCTCAGGGGATGATCATCGCCGTGCAGACGTTTCCGCGCGGTGCGCCGCGGCGGGATCACGGCGGCCGACACACCTGCCCAAGGGGTGACCGGAGGCGGTGTTCTGCCCTTCTCGCCATGCAGCTCGCTCCTGTGCGGTTCTCCTGACATCGCGGCTGTGCGGTGCGCCGGAGCGGGATGCCCTGAAGCGTGAAACGGCCGTCATGGTCGCGCACACCGACCCGTGACACAGCGCACACCGGCGCCTGCCGCCGCCCCTGCGCCCCGCCCGGCAGACTTGCGGGGTGGTTGCCTCGACCTCGACTCCGAGCTGGCTCCGGTCACCGTGGACGCGGACGGTCGACCTGCGCGCCGAGTTGCGCGACGGTTCGGCCTGGCTGCGGCGTCCCGGGCTGCCGCGGCGGCTGCTGCCCTCGATCCGCGCGCATCTGGGGGCAGCGCCCGCCAGCACCGCTTACGCGTTCACGCTGTTCGTCACGTGGTGGACGCTTCGCGGGGTCGGTGACTCGGTCGAGCGCCGACTGATCTTCTCCGCGTCGACCAACCTCTACAACATGCGGCACAACCCGGTGCAGGTGCTGGTCGCCTCGGCGTTCTGGACCGACGGCGGATTTCCCTGGGCGACCATCGCCGGGTTCCTGGTCGTCATGGCGTATGCCGAACGCTGGCTGGGCACCGCGCGCTGGATCCTGCTGTTCGCCACCGGGCACATCGGAGCGACGCTGCTGACCGTCACCGGCATCTCCCACGCCATCGACCGCGGCCTCATCCCGCTGCGGGTGGCGGTCGCCGCGGATGTCGGGACCAGCTACGGTTTCTCGGCCGTACTGGCGGCGCTGGCTTTCCGCTTCCGCGGCAAGGCGCGGCTGGTGTGGGCGTGCGCGCTCCTCGCGGCGCTCGGGGTGGCGCTGTGGGTCGAGCCGACGTTCACCGACTACGGCCATCTCTGCGCCGCCGTGATCGGGCTGGCGGTCGGCGCGATCGCGAGCCTGCTCTGGCGGCGGCTGGAGCGGACCGCCGCCCGTCGAGCCAGCGTGGTCGAGGACTGATCAGGAGACCTGGGGTGCGGGGCGGCCGCGGTTCTGCAGCACCCCGACCACGGGCTCGACCACCCGCGCCGCGATCGGGCCGAGCACCGCCATCAGCAGGACGTAGGTCGAGGCGAGCGCGGTGAGCTGACCGTCCATCGCGCCCGCGCTCACGGCGAGTCCCGCGATGACGATGGAGAATTCGCCCCGTGCCACCAGCGCAGCGCCCGTCCGGGCCCGGCCCATCCGCCGGATGCCCTCGCGCGCGGCGGCCCACCAGCCGGTCGCCACCTTCGTCACGACCGTGACCGCCGCCAGCGCGATCGCCCAGCCCAGCACCGGCGGGATCGCTCGCAGGTCGGTGTTCAACCCGAAGGCCACGAAGAAGATGGCCGCGAACAGGTCGCGCAGCGGTTCGAGCATCTTCGCCGCCGCGTGCGCGGTCGAGCCGGAGATCGCGATGCCCAGCAGGAACGCTCCGACCGCCGCCGACACGCTCAGCGCCGAGGAAACGCCTGCCACCAGCAGGGCCGCGCCGAGCAGCGTGAGCAGAAAGACCTCACGGTCGGCGCTGTCCACGATCGCCGAGACGTACCGCCCGTAGCGCAGGGCCACCAAGAGCACCAGCGTGATGGTGATCAGCGCCACCGTAAGGGCACGCAACCCGCTGATCCAGCTGAGCCCGGCCAGCACCGTGGTGAGAATCGGCAGGTACACCGCCATCGCCAGGTCCTCGAAAACGAGGATGGACAGGATCACCGGTGTCTCCCGGTTGCCCAGGCGCCCGAGGTCGTCGAGGACTTTCGCCACGATGCCCGAGGACGAGATGTAGGTGACCCCCGCCATCGTGATCGCGCCGTCGAGACCCCAGCCGAGCATCAGCGCCACCACCGCCCCGGGCGAGGCGTTGACCACGATGTCCACCACACCGGCCGCCCACGAGCGGCGCAGGCCGGTGACCAGCTCCGCCGCCGTGTACTCCAAGCCGAGCAGCAACAGCAGCAGCACCACGCCGATCTCGCCGGCGATATGACCGAAGTCGTGGGCGGCCCGCAGTTCGATGAGCCCTCCCTGGCCGAAGGCGACACCACCGAGCAGGTACAGCGGGATGGGCGACATGCCGATCCGGCCCGCTACACGCCCCAGCATGCCGAGAACGAAAAGAACCGCTCCGAGCTCGATCAGGGCGAGCGCGGTGTCCGTCACGGCTCAGCCGTGCGTCAATATCTTCGCGGCGGCATCCAAGCCCTCCGGGGTGCCGACGACCACGAGCAGGTCACCCGCGGTGAAGGTGAAATCGGGTCCGGGCGAGGGATGCAATTGCCCGGCCCGCATGACGGCCACGATGGAGGCCTTCGTGCGCGTGCGCATCTCGGTCTCGCCGAGGGTGCGCCCGTCGTAGGGCGAATCGTCCCCGATCGGGAGCTGGCGCGTGGTGATCCCGGGCATGTCGCGGTGGTCGTCGTTGAGCTTGGCGACCAGCTGCGGCGCGCCGAGGAGGTTGGCCAGCACCGCCGCCTCATCGGTGGTCAGGGGGATCTGCGCGGCACAGGCGTCGGGATCGTCCAGCTTGGAGACGATCAGGTCGATATCACCGTCGCGGTGGGCGACCACGCCGATTCGGCGACCGGAACGCACTTCGAAGTCCTTCCGGACACCGATGCCGGGTAGTGCGGTGACGTCGACGTTCACGCCTCCAGATTAACCGGATCACCCCCTCGGCGAACGGATCGGTCATCACTTCGGCCGATGGCGCGTCGCGGACGCTGTGCTGTGATGGAGGGCGTGCGGCGGTGGGCGGATGTGCCGGAGCGGATGCGGGACGCGCTGGGCGCGGTGATCGCGTTCGCCGGCGGCGCGGCGCTGTATCTCGCCGGTCTGTCCACCATGACCGAGCGGGGCGAGCACGTGTCGTTGTGGGTGCGGTGCGGTGTGCTGGCCGCGCTGTGCCTGGCGACCTCCTGCCGGCGCCGGACGCCGGTCGCGGCCATGGTGGCCGGCTTGGTCCCGCTGGCCGTCGACATCCGGCTGGGCGCCACGGTGCCGGTGTGGATCGTCTACGCCGACCTGATCTACGCGGCCGTGCTGTACGCCGGGCGCAGGGCGTCGCGGATCACGGCGCTGACGTGGTCGGCGCTCTCCGCCGTCGTGGTGGCGCTGACCATGGCGCTGACCGGCGACCTGCGCGCGGTCGCGGTGGCGCTGGTGGCGGTGTTCGGTTTCGTCGCGACGCCGATCTGGTGGGCGAACTCGGTGCGCACGCACAAGGAGGTCGCGCACGCCGAGCGCACTCGCGCCGAGGCGCTGACCTTGGTCGCCGAACTCGACCGCCGCGCGGCCGTCGCCGACGAGCGCACCACGATGGCGCGTGACCTGCACGACGTGATCGCCGGGCATCTGTCGGCCATCGCCTTGCACTCGGAGGCGGCGCTCGGCGTACTGGCCCGCCCGGACGCCGACCCGGCGGTGGCCGGGATCGTGCGCGCCATCCGCGCCAACAGCGTCAGCGCGCTGGAGGAGATGCGCACCATGATCGGATTGCTGCGCAGCGACGACGGCGCCGCGGAGGTGGCCGCGCCGCGCACCCTGGCGCAGTTGCCGATCCTGGTGGACGCCGCGCGCGCGGCGGGGATCTCGGTACGGGTCCACGAAGCACTCGACGCCACCACGCTGCCCAGCGCGGTCGACCAGGCCGCCTATCGCATCGTCCAGGAGGCTTTGACCAACGCCATGAAACACGCTCCGGGACAAGAGGTCTCGATCGACGTGCGCACCGGGGAGCAGATGCTGACCATATCCGTCCGAAACCGGACCGCGCCCGCGCGGCCGTCCCGGTCCGTGGCTCGCGCCGGGCGCCGCGGCTTGGTGAACATGCGCGAGCGGGCCGCGGCGCTCGGCGGAAGTCTGCGCGCGGGAAACGATGCCGGCCATTGGGAAGTACTGGCCACCCTGCCGCTCGGAAGCACGGGCCCCGCATGACGATTCGTGTGGTGATCGCCGACGACCACGCCGCGATCCGTGCCGGCCTGCGGATGATCCTGGACGTGGAGCACGATATCGACGTGGTCGGCGAGGCCGCCGACGGCGATGTCGCGGTGGCGCAGGCCAAAGCGCTACGGCCGCAGGTGGTGCTGATGGACGTGCGCATGCCGGGAGTGGACGGGATCACCGCCACCGAGCGGATCACCGCGGACGGCCTGGCGCAGGTGCTGATCCTGACCACGTTCGACCTGGACGAGTACGTCTTTCGCGCACTGCGGGCGGGCGCTTCGGGGTTCGTGCTGAAATCCACGTCGGGCCGGGCGCTGGTCGAGGCGGTGCGCGCGGTCGCGGCGGGGGACGGCGTGCTGGCTCCGGAGGTGACGCGGGCGGTGATCTCGGCGTTCGCCGCGTCGAATCACGCTGCGGTGCAGTCGGCTCCTCCGGGGCTCGGCGAACTCACCGAACGGGAACGCGAAGTGCTCGATTGCCTCGGCGACGGTCTGTCCAACGCGCAGATCGCAGGCCGGCTGTTCATCGGTGAGACGACCGTCAAGACGCACGTCTCCCGGGTGCTGGCGAAACTCGGTGTGCGGTCGCGGGTTCAGGCCGCCATCGTGGCGCGTGAGCTCCGCGACCGGTAGTCACGCCGGGAGCGGGGCGAATGTCCCGTCCGTGCCGGGCAGGTACTCCGCGACCCCGGTGACCGCGCCCACCGGCAAAGGGCCGTACAGGTGGGGGAAGAGCATCGACTCCGGATCGGTCGGGACCCCCGGCTCCCATTTGATCGGTGACCCGACGCGGCGGGAGTCGATCCGCAGCAGCACCAGATCGCGCCGCCCCGCGAACAAGCGATTCGCGGGCAGGTGCACCTGCTGCGGCGAGGAGAGATGGATGAACCCCGCTTCGGCGAGTGAGGGGGCACGGTACTCCCCTGTTTGCCGCGCGGAAAGCCATTCATCCAAAGTGCATAGGTGAACCAGCGTGTGAGTGTCACAGGTCACGGGTAATCTCCCGGTAGACAACTTAATCGGTCGATCGAGGTTGTGATGCAGCACACATCGGCGGCAGGACCTGTGGCGTTCGCCTGTAGCGAAATCCCTGGTCGTGTTATCGAAAACACACTGCTTCATCCGCGGGAACAAAGTCCCCCGTCCCGAACGTCTGACAGAGTAGTCAATACCCCTGCTGGGAAGTAGCGGTAGCGAGCTCGTGGTGAGTGACCACGGGCCCCACACCAGGTGAACGGTCGTCGGGACCGGGAGCCAGGACGGAGGAGTCATGCCAGGAACCCTGACAAGCACCCCACTGACCGCGGTCGATCGTTGCGACCGCTGCGGGGCGGCAGCCCGAGTGCGCGCCGTACTGCCCGCGGGTGGAGAGTTGCTCTTCTGCCAGCACCACGCGAACGAACACATGGATCGGCTGCGTGAGCTGGACGCCGTGATCGACACGGAGTCCGCTCCCGCGCTCTGATCTGCTCCTCGCGTCCTGACACAACAGCATCGGACAACAGAACACCGTTTCCACCGGCAGCGGGCGACCCACAGGTCGCCCGCTGCTCATGCGTCCGGCGGCGATCGGTCCGCGCCGAGGATGCCGTCCAGCAGCCTGGCCAGGCCGTATTCGAACGCGCCGTCCGGGTCGGCGGGCGCCTGGTACAGCTCGCCCACCGCCGCACCGACGCGTGCGGCCAGCGGGAACCGGCTCGGCGGCATCACCTCGGCCAGCAGCGGTCCGTGCACTTCCCACCAGCGCGCGTCGCTCATGCGCGCGGTCTCCCGAGCGGCCGCCACCGCCATGCGCGCGTTTCCGGTGGCGAACTCCGACAGCACGGCGATGGCCCGGTCCATCGCCACGTCGGGCAAGCCGAGCCCGTCGATCGCGGCCAGCTGGCGTTCGTACCGACGCATCCGTCCCGGCCCGAGCACGAGCCGCCACGGCGACACCTCGAGCAGCCAGGGATGCGCGAGGAGTTCCGCCCGGATCTGACGGGCCACGGCGGCGAGGCGCTCCCGCGGCGGCAGATCCGCGGGAATGGGAGCGTCCTCCTCGGCCACCGCGTCGACCATGAGCGCCGTCAACGCCTCCTTGCTCGGCACGTAGGTGTAGAGACTCATCGGCCGCAGCCCCAGCTCGGCGGCGACCGTGCGGATGGAGACCTTCTCGTAGCCGTGCCGGTCGGCGAGCGCGACCGCCGCCGCGACCACCGCGTCCACACTGACCGTCTGTTTCGGTCCACGCCCCGCCGGACGCGGCGGAAGTTCGTGCCGCCACAGCAAGCTCATCAGCCGCTGGGCCTCGTCGGAGGTGACGTCGTCGCTCACTGGCTCCTCGGAACCTATCCGGTACGGTGGGCGTTACACTACTCCGTACACCATACGTTGATTTGAGGGGTTGGATCCTGTTCAGCACACAGGTCACTTATCTACCGGATCGGCACATGTTCGCGCTCTGGACCTGGCTCGGACACACTCCCGGGCCCGCTCCGACCGGCCCGGGTGACCGCGAGACCATCGCGCTGGCCGCCCCGATCGGCGTGGACGGAGCCCTCGAGGTCGTCGACGTGGACGCCGCCTTGGTGGATCCCGAGACCTTCGCCGGCTCGCGTCTCGAACACCCGGGAGAGTCGGTCCTGGCCTGGCAGCGGGTGATGCGTTCCGTGCTCGCCGACCCTGCCTGCGAACCGCAGGCCCCGGACTCCGATGCCTTGCCCATCGCCGCGCACGCCGTTCCCGACGCCTCCGGCACGGCCGTCGTCTCCGCACAGCGGGCGCTGGGCGTCCTGCGCGACACCGAGGCGGTCGCCGCGGACTTGCGGGCCACGTTGAAGGCCCGGCTGCGGCCTTACCAGGCCCGCGGTGTCGGCTGGCTGCGCGAAACGGTGGCCGCCCACGGCGGGGCGGTGCTCGCCGACGAGATGGGCCTCGGCAAGACCGTGCAGACCATCGGCTTCCTGCTCGACCGGGCCGAGGCCGGTCCCCAGCTGGTGGTGTGCCCCACCTCGCTGGTCGGCAACTGGGCCCATGAGATCGGCCGGTTCGCGCCGGGGCTGCGCGCGGTCGTGTGGCGCGGCGGAGCCGTCGACGCCGACGCCGACGCCGCGACGATCGTCATCGCCGGTTACCCGACGCTGCGTCTGCACGGGCAGCTGCTGTCGCGGCGGAGCTGGGCGACGGCGGTGTTCGACGAGGCGCAGGCGCTGAAGAATCCCCGCACCCAGGTCGCGAAGGCGGCGCGCGCGATCGACGCGGCCGCGACGGTCGCGTTGACCGGCACGCCGGTGGAGAACCATCTGGAGGAGCTGTGGGCCCTGCTGCACCTGGTGGCGCCGCGGTTGTTCGGGCACCGGACGCAGTTCCGGCGGCGCTTCGTGCGGCCGATCCACGAGGGTTCGGCCGCCGCCGCGGCGCGGTTGCGCGACAGCATCGAACCGGTGGTGCTGGTCCGCACGAAGCGTCAGGTCGCCGCCGCACTGCCCGCGAAGATCCACAGCGACCTGCTCTGCGACCTCACCCCCGAACAGGAACTGCTCTACGACCAGCTGCTCGACAAGGCCGTCGACGACGGCTTCGGCACGGGCATCGAGCGCCACGGCCGGGTGCTGGCCGCGCTGACGGCCCTCAAGCAGGTGTGCAACCATCCCGGGCTGATCACCGGCGAGCTCGACGAGCTGGCAGGCCGGTCCGGGAAACTCGACCTGTGCACCGACATCATCGCCGCCAACCTCGAAACCGCGAGCCCGACATTGATCTTCACGCAGTACCGGCAGACCGGTGAGCTGCTGGTGCGGCATCTCGCCGAGCGGTTCGGTGTGCGCGCGCCGTTCTTCCACGGCGGGCTCTCGCAGGCCGAGCGCGCCGAGATCGTCACCGGCTTCCAGGCCGAGGACGGGCCGCCGGTGCTGGTGCTCAGCCTGCGCGCGGCGGGCACCGGACTCACGCTGACCCGCGCCGCCGACGTCGTCCATTTCGATCGCTGGTGGAACCCGGCGGTGGAGGCGCAGGCCTCCGACCGGGTGCACCGGATCGGCCAGACCCGCACGGTCACCGTCACCACGCTCACCTCGACCACCACCGTGGAGGAGCACATCGCGGGCATGCACGGCCGCAAGGCGGCGCTGCGCGACCTCGCCGACGCGGCGGGCATCGCGGCGCTGGCCGCGCTGGACGACGCCCAGCTGATCGAGATCCTGCGCCGCAAGAGGGAGAACTGATGGCGGACAACGAATTCGGCTACACGGCATGGGGCATGGACTGGGTGCGGCTGGCCGAGCCGCTGCACCAGACCCGGCCGGACCCGCTGCTGCCCCGCGCCCGCAGCATCGCGCGCAACAACGGCGTGCAGGCCACCGTCGAGGGAGGCGAGGTGCGGGCCACCATCCACCGGGGTGGTCAGGCGTCGGTGACGCAGGTGGAGGTGGCCCCGCTGTCCCGGCAGACCATCAGCGCGATCGCCGCGGTCGTGACGGAACCGGCCATGCCCACCGACGACATGCATCGCGCGATCAGCGCGGCCGGGATCGCGCTCGCGCCCGTGCTCGCGGGGACCGACTGTTCGTGCACGGCGCGCAAGACACGGTGCGTGCACGTCTTGGCCGTCTTCTACGAGATGGCGCGGCGAGTCGACGAGGACCCCCGCCTCGGCTTGGCGATCCAGGGGTATTTCGCCATGGCGCCGGGGAATTCGGACGAGCCCGCACCGGCGACGCGATGGACGCCGATCAGCGCGCTCGACCCTCGTCGCTTCTTCACCACGACGCCGCGCTGAACCGCAGGACGGCCTCGGGACCCGCAGGGCCCGGCTCACTCCGGCTTCCTGGCCCGGAAGCGGAAACTGCTTGCGCCGGAATCGATCTCGACATCGGTGAAGCCGACGCGGCGCAGCCGGTCGGCGGCGGTCTCCGGCGGCACGGGCACGCAGGTGTCCCCGAGGTGTATGAGCCGGAACATCCGGCCGTCGAGCCCGTCGCTGCCCGCGAACACCCCGCCGGGGCGCAACACCCGCAGGGCTTCGGCGAACAACGCGTCCTGCCTGCCGGGCGAGGGCACGTGGTGCAGCATGGTGAAGCAGACCACCGAATCGAATCGTTCCTCAGGCAAAGGCATGTCCGCGCCGTCGCCGTCGATCACCGTCATCGACCGGCCGTGCCGGTCGCGCAGCCGCGCGGCCAGCGCCGGATCGATCTCGACGCCGGTGAGCGCCGAGGTCCTGGCCCAGCAGCGCGGCGACGTTGGCGCCGTAGCCGGGGCCGATCTCCAGGGTGTCGGCGCCGAGGTCGAGACCGGACAGCGCCCACGGCACGATGCGCGTCGCACTGGTCTTCTCCCACATCGAGGAGCGGCACAGCAATCGGTGAAGTGTGTTCATCGCCATTCCTGTGACGCTAGGGACGGACCGCGCCTGGCACGACAGGCTACGGTGACACGTTGTGTCGCAGAACGGCCATGCCGTGGTCCATCCCGCTCCCACCGGCGCGTCCGCCATGGTGTTCGGGATCGGGGTGCTGCCCGCGGGGCACTGGTTCGAATGGCATGAGCATCCGCAACACCAGATCGCCTGGGCGTCTCGCGGCGTCCTCGCGGTCGAGGTGGGCGACAACCGCTGGGTCTTACCCCCGACCAGAGCACTGTGGGTTCCCGCGGGCACCGCGCACCGCACCGGCACCTGCGACGGCGCGGCGATGCGCGGCATCTTCCTGGACCCCGGCCGGTGCCCGCTCGATTTCGGCGCGCCGACCATGTTGCGCGTAACCCGGCTCCTGCACGAACTGTTCGATCTGCTCACCACGGCCGACGCCACCCCGCAGCGGCGAGCGCGTGCCGAGGCGGTGGTCTTCGATCTGCTCGAGCCCGTGTCGGTGATCCCGATCGGCGCGCATCCGCCCACCGATCCCCGGGCGCGGCAGGTGGCCGACGCGCTCGCCGCCGATCCGGCCGATCCGCGCACATTGGCCGAGTTCGCCGCCCACGTCGCCGCCAGCCCGCGCACGCTGGCGCGGTTGTTCGTGGCCGAGACGGGTCTGGGCTTCGGCCAGTGGCGCACCCAGATCCGGCTGGCGGCTTCGCTGCCGCTGCTCGCCGCGGGCATGCCGATCGCGCGGATCGCGGGCCGGGTCGGTTACGCGACGCCCAGCGCGTACGTCGCGGCTTTCCGGCGGGCGGTCGGGGTACCGCCGGGGCGGTATTTCACCGGTTGATCAGGCGTTGGTGCCGCTGTCCACGGTGAGGAACGCGCCGGTCACGCTGCGGCCGGACGGCCCGGCGAGGAAGGCGACCGTGGCCGCGACATCGTCGGCGGCGCCGAAGCGGCCGAGCGCGGTGAGGTCGCGCTGCCGCTGCGCGTGCGCGCCGTCGACCGGGTTCATATCGGTGTCGGTGGAGCCCGGCTGCACGAGATTCACGGTGATCGCACGCGGGCCCAGCTCACGCGCCAGCGCCTTGGTGAAGCCGTTGAGGGCGGACTTGCTGAGGTTGTAGAGCGTCACGCCGTCGAACGGGGCGTGATCGGTCAGGTTGGTTCCGATGCTGATGATCCGCCCGCCGTCGGTCATGTGCGCGACCGCGGCCTGCGCGGCGACGAACGCCGCACGTGCGTGCACGGCGAGCGCGTTGTCGACCTCCGCGACGGTGAATTCCGCGAACGGCTTCGCCGGGAAGATCCCCGCGTTGTTGACCAGGATGTCCAGTCCGCCGAGTGCGGACGCCGCGTGGTCCACCGCCGCCCGCACGGCGGTGGCGTCGGCGCTGTCGGCCCGGATCGCGACGGCTCGGCGCCCGAGCCCCTCCACCTCCCCGACCACCGTCTTCGCCTGCTCTTCGGCGTGCTGGTAGGTCAGCGCCACGTCCGCGCCCGCAGCGGCGAGGCGGCGCGCGATCGCAGCGCCTATCCCGCGACTGCCCCCGGTGACCAGCGCGACCTTGCCCGTCAGCTCCGCCATCGGTACTCCTCCAATTTTTGTGTCGATCAGTACATAAATAGCCAAGCGCATTCGCCGCGGCGATGTCAAGGGGTATATTTAACGATCGACACAGAAAGGTCGGGCATGGCTGAACGGGGACGACCGCGCGCTTTCGATCGTGCCGAGGCGTTGCGCCGCGCCATGGAGGTGTTCTGGGAGCACGGCTACGAGGGCGCGTCGATGAGCGACCTCACCGCCGCGATGGGGATCAACTCACCCAGCCTGTACGCCGCGTTCGGCGGCAAGGAGGCACTGTTCCGCGCGGCCGTCGAACTCTACGGGCACACCGACGGCGGCCACACCGCCCGCGCGCTGCGTGAGGAACCCACCGCGCGGGCGGCCGTCGAGGCGATGCTGCGGGACAACGCGGCCGCCTACACCGAAGCGAACAAGCCGCACGGGTGCATGGTGGTGCTCGCGGGTTCCACCTACACCACCCGCAACACCGGCATTCGCGACTTCCTGATCGACAAGCGCCGCGAGACCACCGAAGACATCCGGCGACGGCTCGAGCGCGGCGTCGCCGAGGGCGATCTGCCGCCGCGCACCGACACCGCGGCGCTCGCCGGTTTCTACACCACGGTCCTCTACGGCCTGTCCATCCAGGCGCGAGACGGCGCGTCGCTGGCGGAACTCACGGCGTCCATCGACTGCGCCATGGCCGCCTGGCCCGTCCCCGCCCGCTGACGACTACTTGCGGCGCAGCGCGGCGATGCGCTCACCGAGTTGCTCCGCGGTGGCCAACGCGGTCGGCGGCCCGCCGCACTCGCGGCGCAACTCACCGTGGATCACCCCGTGCGGCTTGCCGGTGCGATGGTGATGCATCGCCACCAGGCTGTTGAGTTCACGCCGCAGCTCGCCGAGCCGATCGGCGGTGGCGACCCGCTCCGCGGCGCCCGCCACCTGCGGGCCGGGATCGGGGACGGGCGTGCTGCGCTCGGCGACCTGCTTGGCCTGCCGCTCACGCAACAGCGCGCGCATCTGCTCGGCGTCTAGCAGGCCGGGAATGCCCAGGTAGTCGGCTTCCTCATCGCTTCCGGCGAAGGTCGCGGTGCCGAAGGATGAGCCGTCGTAGATCACCTGGTCGAGCTCGGCGTCGGCGGCCAGCGCGACAAAGGACTTCTCCTGCTCGCCGGGCTCGTCCTGCTGCTTGTTCGCGTCGATGAGCAGCTCGTCGTCCAAGCCGTTCTTCTCCCGGTGCGGCTTGCCGATGACGTGGTCGCGCTGCAGTTCCAGTTGCGCGGCCAGATCCAGCAGCACCGGCACCGAGGGCAGGAACACGGTCGCGGTCTCGCCGGACCGACGGGCGCGCACGAAACGCCCGATCGCCTGCGCGAAATACAGCGGCGTGGAAGCGCTGGTCGCGTACACGCCGACGGCGAGGCGCGGCACGTCGACGCCCTCGGACACCATGCGGACCGCGACCATCCAGGGCTGAGTGCTGTTGCTGAACTCGGCGATGCGATCGGAGGACGCCGGGTCGTCGGACAGCACCAGCGCCGGCTTCTCACCCGAGATGTGTTCCAGCAGTTCGGCGTAGTCGCGGGCACGGTCCTGGTCGGTGGCGATCACCAGGCCGCCCGCGTCGGGCATGCCGGAAGCGCGCTTCTGGCGCAGCCTGATGTCGGCCGCGCGCAGCACCGCGGAGATCCAGTCGCCGGCCGGGTCGAGCGCGGTCCGCCAAGCGCGCGCGGTCTGCTCGGCGTTCAGCGGCTCGCCTAGGCGGGCGGAGTACTCCTCGCCCGCGCTGTCGCGCCAGTGCGCCTCGCCCGAGTAGGCCAGGAAGACCACCGGCCGCACCACGCCATCGGCGAGCGCCTCGGCGTAACCATAGGTGTGGTCGGCGCGGGACTTCGGGAATCCGGACTCGTCGGGTTCGTAGACGACGAACGGAATCTGGCTGTCGTCGCTGCGGAACGGGGTACCGGTCAGGGCGAGGCGGCGGGTGGCGTCGCCGAACGCCTCGGCGGTGGCCTCCCCCCAGCTCTTGGCGTCTCCCGCGTGGTGGATCTCGTCGAGGATGACCAGTGTCCTGCGATTCTCGGTGCGCACGCGGTGGCGCGAGGGATGCGCGGCGACCTGCGCGTAGGTGACCACGACACCGTGATAGTCCCCCGAGGTGCCGCCGGTGGAGTTGGAGAACCGCGAGTCGAGGGCGATCCCGGCGCGCGCCGCCGACTGTGCCCACTGGTGCTTGAGATGTTCGGTGGGCGCCACCACGGTGATCTGGTCCACGGTGCGGTCGGCCAGCAGTTCGGCGGCCACGCGCAGCGCGAAGGTGGTCTTGCCCGCCCCCGGGGTCGCCACGGCGAGGAAGTCCCGCGGTTTGGTGGCCAGATACTTCGTCAGCGCACGTCGCTGCCAGGCGCGCAGGGAACCACCGGAGGCGGTGGTCACCGCTTTGGAATCGCCCGGCGTCTCTGCTTCTCCCGCCACAGCGGCGCCACCCGACCCAGTCACGCAGACGACCCTAGCGGCCCGGCACGGCGTGTCGCCAAACCGACGCGGCGGGCGCGATGGGCATCACACGGCCACCAGCCAGGACGCTGGAAGTTCACCCGGCGCCCACCGACACATCGCGCACACCCGATGCCGATCGCCGAAGTGCGCGATGCTGTAAGGACGATGACCGAGCACCACGCCCTCCCGGGCGACCCGCCGCGGACCGACGCACCGCCGACGCGCGCCGTCGCCGTGCGCTCGCCCACGTGGGCCGACCGCGCGAGCGCACGGGCCACGCGGGTGAGCAGGCGGGCCGCGGCGCTGAGCATGCGGGTGGCGGAGAAGGCCTGGGCCGACTCCATCTTCGCCAAGTCGGCCGCCGCGGCGTTCTGGCAGACGCTGTCGCTGGCGCCGCTGTTGCTCGGCCTGCTCGGCAGTCTCGGCTACGTCGGGGGCTGGTTCGGCCCGGACACGGTGCAGATCGTCGAGTCCAAGATCATCGCGTTCAGCCGGGATCTGTTCAGCGCGAACGTGGTGACCGATCTCATCGAGCCCACGGTGCAGGACGTCCTCGGGCGCGGGCGCGGCGCGGTGGTGTCGGTGGGCTTCGTACTGTCGCTGTGGGCCGGATCGTCGGCGATGGCGACCTTCGTGGACTCGATCGTGGAGGCCCACGATCAGCAGGACGCGCGGCACCCGGTATGGCAGCGCATCTTCGCCCTGTTGCTGTACGTGCTGTTCCTGGCGGCGTCGGTGTTCATCCTGCCGCTGGTGGCGCTCGGGCCGACGCTGATCGGGCGGGTGCTGCCGACCGCTTGGCGGGCGACCGGACTGCAACTGCTGGATTTCTTCTACTACCCGGGCGTCGGCCTGCTGCTGATCGTCGGGCTCACCACCCTGTACAAGCTGGCACTGCACACCTCGTTGCCCTGGCACCGGCTCTTCGGCGGCGCACTGGTGGCCGGCGTGTTCTTCATGGCGGCCAGCGAAGTGCTGCGCCGCTACCTGTCCTGGGTCAGCCGCACCGGCGTCACCTACGGCGCGCTGGCGACGCCGATCGCGTTCCTGCTGTTCACGTTCTTCCTGGGCTTCGCGGTGATCCTGGGCGCGGAGTTCAACGCGGCGGTGCAGGAGTTCTGGCCCGCCCGCGCGACGCGCATGGAGCAGGTCAAGGAGTGGATCGCCAATCAGGTGCGCGGAGAGAGCGGAACCGACGCGGACACCGCGGAGCGGGACGAGCCCGCGCCGGATCCGGACGACACGGACCCCGACGGCCGCCGCGCCGTGCTCGACCTGCGCGCGGCGCGGTCCTCGCCCGGCGAGTAGCGCTTCGCCTCAGTCGCCCTTGCGTAGGCCGTCGTAGACCTTCTTGCACTCCGGGCACACCGGAGAGCCGGGCTTGGGCGAGCGGGTCACCGGGAAGACCTCTCCGCACAGCGCGACCACGTGGGTGCCGAGCACGGCGCTCTCGGCGATCTTGTCCTTCTTCACGTAGTGGAAGAACTTCGGGGTGTCGTCGCCCGTCGTCTCGTCGGTCGTCGTATCCGGGCGAACCATGGTGTCGGTGCTCACGCACTCCATGATGCCGCATCCCGCGACAACCCCGCTGACCACGGTGTCACCCGGGAGACGACCACGATTGCGAACCCGGTGAGCCGACCTCGGTATCGCCTCGAGCGCACCACTGAGAAGCGGGAACCGGCCTCGGTATCGCATCGAGCGACACCATCGCAAAACCGGAAAACGACCTCGGCATGTGCGCGGGCGGACCCCGAGTGGAAGACTCGGGGTATGCAGCAGAACGGCGATTCCTCATCCGCCGACGGCCGCGACCGCGAAGAGCACCCCGACGTGACGATGCCGACGCAGCCCCGCCGTTCCCCCGGATACTTCCCAGGCAGTGACGACAAGCACCCCGCGTTGATCACCGAGGCGGCGCCCTCACTGGACGACCAGCACCGGGCCCGGGTGCGCCGGTACACCATCATCATGGCGTTCCGCATACCGTGCCTGGTCCTGGCCGCGATCGCCTACAGCGCGTTCGGCAACCCGCTGCTGTCCATCCTGATCATCGCCGCGTCGATTCCGCTGCCCTGGATCGCGGTGCTGATCGCCAACGACCGTCCGCCGCGCCGCAAGGACGAGCCGAGCCGGTGGGACCGTCCGCGCACGGCCATCGAGTCGCGCCCGCACAACGCCATCGACGGCTGAACCCGCCGGGAGCGGATCACCCCGCCGCGGCCTGCGTCCTGCGGATGACCGCCGACATCACGGCGGCCGTGGCGCACAGACCGCCCGCCAGGTACCAGGCGAGGTCGTAGCCGCCCTGCAGGTCGCGGATGAGGCCCGCGCCGGTGGCCGCCACCGCCGCGCCGATCTGGTGCGAGGCGAACACCCAGCCGAAGGCGACCGGGCCGTCGGCGCCGAACAGTTCACGGCACAGCACGACCGTCGGAGGCACCGTGGCCACCCAGTCCAAGCCGTAGAAGACGATGAACACCCACAGGCTCGGCTGCGTGTCCGGACCCAGCAGCGCGGGCAGGATCAGCAGCGACAGGCCACGCAACGTGTAGTAGCCGATCAACAGGTAGCGCGGATCGATCCGGTCGGTCAGCCAGCCCGAGGCGATGGTGCCCGCCACGTCGAAGATGCCGACGAGGGCCAGCAGGCTCGCCGCGGTGGTCGGCGGCATGCCGTGATCGTGCGCGGCGCTGACGAAGTGGGTACCGACCAGCCCGTTGGTGGACGCGCCGCACACCGCGAACCCGCCGGCCAGCAACCAGAAACCGGGACGGCGCGCGATCGCGGCGAGCACCGTGAGCGCCCGCGACGCGCCGGCGGCGGCGGGCACGCGCAGACCCGCCGTGCTGTCCGGTTCGGCGCCGTAGGCGCGCACGCCGAGGTCGCTGGGGTAGTCCCGGATGAACAGCAGCACCAGCGGCGCCACGGCCAGCGCGGCGCCCGCGACGATCAGCGACGGCACCCGCCAGCCGTGGGCGTGCGCCAGCGCGGACACCAGCGGGAGGAAGACCAGTTGCCCGGTCGCGCCCGCGGCGGTGAGCACACCGGTGACCAGACCGCGCTGCCGCACGAACCACCGTCCGGTGATCGTGGCGACGAACGGCATCGACATCGACCCGACGCCGATACCGACCAGCAGCCCCCAGGTCAGCACGAGATGCCACGGCCGGGACATGAACACCGTCAGCCCGCTGCCCGCGGCGACCAGCAGCAGCGCACACGCCACCACCCTGCGAATGCCGAAGCGGTCCATCAGCGCGGCGGCGAATGGCGAGATCAGGCCGTAGAGCAGCAGATTCAGTGAGACGGCCGTCCCGATGGTCCCGTGCGACCAGCCGAACTCCTCGTGCAGCGGGTCCATCAGCACGCTGGGCACGGAGCGGAACCCGGCCGCGCCGAGCAGGGCGACGAAGCCGACGGCCGCGACCAGCCACGCCGGGTGCAACCGCAGGCGCGGCGGGGAATCGAGCGAAACAGGGGGCGGCGTCTGCAGTTCGGTCACCCGACGAGCGTGCCCGAACTATGCGTCCGCAACGAGTGGCTGAAATGCCACTTAGCATCAAATTCGCGCCAAACTCAAGGGCGCGGGTATTTTCTCGACAAGCCGGGCACGTGTACCTAGGGTCGCATGCAGCCTCGCTCACCATGATCACCGGACACGCGGGCGACGAGACAGGAGTGCACATGATTCGGTGGATCTGGGTCTTCCTGGACCGCCCGGGGCAGCGTTTCGACGACTGCGCGAAGTTCTGGTCCACGGTCACCGGCACCGAGCTCTCCCCTCGGCGCGGTGCGAACGACGAGTTCCTCACCTTGTTGCCGGACCCGGCGCTGTTCGCCGCGGCGAGCGTCAAGATGCAAGCGGTGACCGGTCTCGGCGGAGTCCACCTGGACCTGGACGTCGACGACATCCCGTCCGCCGTGCGCACCGCGCTCGACCTGGGAGCGGAACTGGTCGCCAACCATCCCGACTACGCCGTGCTGCGCTCCCCCGGCGGCCAGACGTTCTGCCTGACGCCAAGCGGCCGCGCGACGAGCACGCCCGCGCCCGCCGTGCGGGCTCCCGACGGCACGCTGTCGCGCCTGGATCAGGTGTGCCTGGACATCGGCCCCGACGACCACGAGGTCGAGACCCGCTTCTGGAAGCTGCTGACCGGGTGGTCCTACCAGCAGGGCAGGCGGCCGGAGTTCGCGCGGCTGCGCAGCGCGGAGCGCCAGTTGCCCGCGCAGCTGCTGTTGCAGCGCCTCGGCGAGAACCGCCCGACCAGCGCGCATGTCGATCTGGCTGCCGAGGATGTGGAAGCCACCGCCGCGTGGCACGAGTCGCTCGGCGCGACCGTGGTGGAACGCCACGAGCACTGGATCGTCCTGAGCGACCCCGGCGACGCGCTGTACTGCGTCACCGGACGCGACCCCACCGGCGTCTGACCCAGTCTCCGGCGGCCACGGAGTCATCGCGGCGCCGTGACACAGCGGGCGTCCGACTCGCGTCCGGCGGTCGCGGTGGCAGAGTACCGGTGTGCCTACGAACCGATCGATGACCACCGGATCGCTGCTCACCGCCTTGTGCCCGGATCTGCGGACCGCGCTCGTGCGGGCGGGCTACGACGCCGACACCCTGCTCGCGGTGCTCGGCGACGCACACGCGGCACTGGGCCGGTCGGAGCCCGTGCCCGTGCGCAGGGCGGCCCGCGCGGCCGGCGAGCTCGGCACCCTCATCCGCCTGTTGCTGCTCGGCGACGCGCTGCCGGAGCGGGAGGTGGCCGTCGCGCTGGCACCCGTGGACATCGACCGCGCGGTCGCCGCCGGCCTGCTGGAGCGCGACGGCGACGAAGTGCGTGCGGCGCTCGACCTGCGGCCGCTGGACGCGGGCGCGGGGACGCGGTGGGTCCTGTCCGACCTCGACGACTCGATGCGGCGGCGCACGCTGACCGAGGATCACGTCCTCGGCGTCGGCCACGCCTCCCTCTCGCTGCTGCGCGCCACGCCCACCCGGCCGGTGGGCACGGTGCTCGACCTCGGCACCGGGTGCGGCGTGCAGGCGGTGCACGCCGCCTCCTACGCGCGGCGGGTGACCGCCACCGACGTCAACCCCCGCGCGTTGTGGCTGGCCGAGGCCACCGCGGCGCTCAACGAGCTGGACATCGAGCTGGTGGAGGGCTCCTGGTTCGAACCGGTGCGGGGCAGGCGCTTCGACCAAGTGGTGGCGAATCCGCCCTTCGTGGTGGGTCCGGGCCGGGTCGAGCACACCTATCGCGATTCCGGTCTCGCGCTCGATGGCGCGAGCGAGTTGGTCATCTCGCAGGCCGCCGACCTGCTCGCCCCCGGCGGCACCGCCGCGATGCTCGCCGCGTGGGTCCATGTCGACGGCGAGGATTGGCGCGCACGTGTCTCGTCCTGGTTGCCCGCGCACGGTGTGGACGCCTGGGTGGTGCAACGCGATGTGGCCGACCCGGCCCTGTACGTGGGCACCTGGCTGCGCGACGCGGGCGCCGACCCGCGCGATCCCGCCGCGCAGGCCCGCGCGGAGCGCTGGCTGGACGCCTTCGAGGCCGCCGACGTGGCGGGGATCGGATTCGGATTCGTCTACCTGCGCGCCATCGACGGCCGGACCGAACTGCTCGCCGAGGACCTCACCCACGGCTTCGACGATCCGCTCGGGGCGGAGGCCATCCGGTACTTCGAGCGCTCGGCCTGGTTGCGAGCCGTCGCCGGTGACGAAAATCTCGCCTGGTCTTCGCGTTTCGCCGTGGACCCGGCGACCGCGCTGGAGCGGGTGTACCTGCACGGCGCCGAGGGGTGGGCGCCCCAGGTGGCGCGGCTGCATCGCGGTGACGGCCCCCGCTGGCAGCACGAAGTGGATGAGACCACGATCTCGCTGCTGGCGGGAATGCGTCCCGAAGGCCTGCCGTTGTACGAGCTGATCGAACTGCTGGCGCTCGCCCACGGATCCGACGAGGTGGGCGCCGAGTTCGCCGCCGACGCGTTGTCCGTGGTCACCGGGCTGGTACGGCACGGATTGATCAAGCCCGTGTGAGGCAACGGCAGCCGCGCGCCGGCCGGTGCAGGTCCTGGCCGGGGATCGTCCCCGCGCTGCGGCGCTTCTCAGGAACTTCTCAGACGAGAGGGGCGAAAACCGCTGATCAGAGCGGTTTATGCCAGCCGTAACGGGGAACTTTCTCCCTGTCGGGTCCGTTTATCGGAGTGAGACACCACCGACAGGAGGCAAGTCATGACAAGCCCCGCCACCACTCGTGTGCGCACCAGCGATTCGGACCTCGACGCTCAGAGCCCTGCCGCCGACCTGGTACGTGTGTACCTGAACGGGATCGGCCGCACCGCACTGCTCACCGCTGCCGACGAGGTCGAGCTGGCCAAGCGCATCGAGGCGGGCCTCTACGCGCAGTACCTGCTGGAGACCGGCAAGCGACTGTCCGCGTCCCGCAAGCGTGATCTGGCGATCATCGTGCGCGACGGCCAGGCCGCCCGGTCGCATCTGCTCGAAGCCAACCTGCGCCTTGTTGTCTCGCTCGCCAAGCGGTACACCGGCCGCGGCATGCCGCTGCTGGACCTGATCCAAGAGGGCAACCTCGGGTTGATCCGGGCCATGGAGAAGTTCGACTACGCCAAGGGCTTCAAGTTCTCCACCTACGCCACCTGGTGGATCCGGCAGGCCATCACGCGCGGCATGGCCGATCAGAGTCGCACCATCCGCCTGCCCGTCCACCTCGTCGAGCAGGTGAACAAGCTGGCCAGGATCAAGCGCGAACTGCATCAGCAGCTGGGCCGCGAGGCCACCGACGAGGAACTGGCCACCGAATCCGGCATTCCGGTCGACAAGATCTCCGATCTGCTCGACCACAGCCGCGACCCGGTGAGCCTGGACATGCCGGTCGGCAACGACGAAGAGGCCCCGCTGGGCGATTTCATCGAAGACTCCGAGGCCACCTCGGCCGAGTCCGCGGTCATCGCCGGCCTGCTGCACCACGATGTGCGCAGCGTGCTCGCCACCCTCGACGAGCGCGAACAGCAGGTCATCCGGTTGCGTTTCGGCTTGGACGACGGCCAGCCGCGCACGTTGGACCAGATCGGCAAGCTCTTCGGTCTCTCCCGCGAGCGGGTGCGTCAGATCGAACGTGAAGTCATGGCGAAGCTGCGCAAGGGCGAGCGGGCCGACCGGCTCCGCGCTTACGCCAGCTGACCGTCCGGCGCCGGCCGTCTCGAGACAGCGCCGGCGTTCGGCTCGGTGACCCTTCCGCCGGGGTCACCTTCCCGCGCCGACCGGTATGCGCGCGTGCCCGTCCCCTCCGGGCGTCGCGCGAGCCGGTCGGCGGTGTCGTATCCCCCGCTTACATCCTTCTCGGCCTCAGCTCTGGTCCACCGCGATGTCGTACTTCACGGTGTCGCCCTCGACGGAGGTCACCGTCAGCAGCACACCGAGGGTGTCCCCGCCCGCGGTGAGCGTGCAGCGCATGGTGGTTCCCTCTTTGCCGGTGAGATCGCCGGGGCAGTCGATCGCGTCGGGTTCCTGACCGACCTTCTCGCTGAGCGAGTTCTTGACCGACTTCTCCAAGTCGGCCTCCTGGACTTTCGGAGTGCCGACGCTGACGGAACACGCGGTGAGCGCCGCCGCGAGCAGCGACAAGAGGGCAACACTGCGAATCTTCATGGCGAGCAGGCCTTTCTTTCGGACGAACGTGCCATCCTTCAGATCGCGGCATCGGCGATCGCCCGTTATCGGACCGCTCCGCTGTGACGTGTGCGAGCCGATGTCGCACCCGCGCCATACTCGGGGCAGTTCGCCCGGTCGATCCCCAGGCTCAACCCAGTCGGCGCGGACCGGTGTCGAAACGGCTGGGCTCCGGACCGATACGGGCGCGCGCGTAGAGGATCTCCGCGGAGGTCGGCGAGGCCAGCACCGGATCGAAGGCCAGTTCCCGCATCTCCGGCAGGTCGTCGAACAGGGCCGAAATGCGCTGCGCCAGTTCGGCGAGCGCGGCTTTGTCCACGCGCGGGCTCGCCGGAGTGCCCGACAGCAACGGCGCGGCCCGCGGCGCGTCGATCAGGGCCGTCGCCTCATCGGCGGTCAACGGCAGCGCGCGGTAGGCGCGGTCGCCGAGCAACTCGATGATCAGGCCTGACAGGCCGAATTCGATCACCGAGCCGAACGACGGGTCGTCCTGCACGCGCAGGATGCAGCCGACGCCTTTGGTGGCCATCCTCTGGATATGCAGCACCGGATCACCGCACAGCTCCGCCAGATCCGCGTATCCCTGCCGGACCGCTTCCGGTCGCCACAGATCGAGGCGGACGCCGGTGAGATCCGGTCTTCGCCGCCACAATTCACCCGTCGCCTTGGCCGCCACCGGATAGCCGAGTTCTTCCGCGGCCGCCACCGCCTCCTCCGCGCTGCGCACCTCGCGGAACTCGACGACCGAAATGCCGTAGCAGGCGAGCAGTTCCACCGTCTCCAGATCGGTGAGCCGGCGACCGCCCGAGCCGGCCATCCAGCCGGCAACCAATCGGCGCGCGCGGTCGGTGTCGATGCCTTCCGGACGCACCACCGGCGAGACCGGCTTGGTTCGCCACTCGGCGTATCGCCGCACCCTGGCCAGCGCCCGGGCCGCGCGTTCCGGATCCGGATACGACGGGATGGAACCGTGCGCCGCCGTGGCGCCGGGACCGCGCACCGCGAGCAGGTTCGGAATGCCCTGCTCGGCGACGAACGTGGTGAGAATCGGCTTCGTCGCCTCGGGCACCGCAGCGGCCGCCGCCCGGATCGCGTCGGCGAATCCCGCGGTCGGCAGCGGCACCGGAGGGGCGAAAACGACGATCACGGCGTCTGTCTCGTCCGAGCGCAGCGCCGCGACCAAGGCGTCCAGATACGCGCCCGGCGTCGCCTGCGGGCCGAGGTTGATCGGCTCACCGACCTCGAGGCCTTCCCCCTGGGCCGCGTCGACGGCAAGCCAGTTCAGCGCCGTGCTGTTGCCGACCACCGTCAGCCGCGAGCCGCGCGGCAACGGCTGATAGCCGAGCAGAGCGGCGCAGTCGAACAGTTCGGAGATCGAGTCGACCTGGACGATTCCGGCCTGGGCGAACAGGTCCCGCACGATCGAACGATCCATGTCCCCCGCGGGCTGGGCGACCGAGCGGCCGCTGCTCACCGCGACGATCGGCTTCGTCCGCGCCACCCGGCGCGCGATCCGGGAGAACTTGCGTGGATTGCCGAAACTTTCCAGGTACAGCAGCACCACATCGGTGTCCGGATCGCTGTCCCAGTACTGCAACAGGTCGTTACCGGAGACGTCGGCGCGGTTTCCAGCCGATACGAATGTCGACAAACCGAGATTGCGGGCAGCGGCCTCCCCCAGAATGGCCGCGCCCAACGGCCCGGACTGGCAGAAGAATCCGATTCGTCCGCGACCGGGCAACACCGTGGCGAGCGTCGCGTTCATGGCGACCGCCGGGTCGGTGTTCGCGATGCCGAGCGCGCTCGGCCCGACCACACGCATGCCGTGACCACGAGCGGCCGCCACGAGTTCGCGTTCGGCCGCCAGCCCCTGTTCACCGGTCTCGCCGAAGCCCGCGGTGAGCACCACGAGTCCTTTGACGCCCTTGGCCATACAGTCGTCGAGCACCGACCCGATCGCCGCGGGCGGCACCGCCACCACGGCGAGATCGACCTCGTCGGGAATCTCCCTGACCGTCGCGTATGCCCGTACCCCGCGCACCGACTTGCGGTTCGGGTTCACCGGGAACACCGGCCCCTGGAACAGGCCCGACAGCAGATTCGCCAGCACCGCCCCGCCGACCCGCCCGGTCGCGGGGGTGGCGCCGATCACCGCCACCGACCGCGGCGTGAGCAGGTTGCCCACGCTGCGCGCCTCCGACGCCCGTTCG
Source organism: Nocardia sp. NPDC003726 (assembly GCF_053586955.1). Lineage (NCBI taxonomy): Bacteria > Bacillati > Actinomycetota > Actinomycetes > Mycobacteriales > Nocardiaceae > Nocardia > Nocardia sp. NPDC003726. The sequence continues at coordinate 237,032 of NZ_JBSFNF010000005.1, forward strand.
CGCGAATCGCGCACCGACAGCAGGGCTTCGGTGGGGTCGATGGCGAACTCGAGATGCAGGACCGACCCGTCCCGGCTGCGCTCGACCTGATAGCCCGCGTCCCGGAAGACCGTCACCATCACGGTGTTCTCCGCGAGCACCTCGGCGACGAAGGTCTCGATCTTGTTCTCGGCGGCGGCGCCGGCCAGATGCTCCAGCAGGATCGAGCCGAGCCCGCGGCCTTGATGGCCGTCCGCGACCACGAACGCGACCTCCGCCGCCCGCGGTCCGTCCCGTTCCAGCAGTTCGTAGCGGCCCACCGCCACGATCGCCTCGCCCAGTTCCAGCACCAGGCCGACCCGGTCGTGATAGTCGACATGGGTGGTGCGATACAGGTCCTTCGGCGAGATGCGCGGATACGGCCCGAAATACCGCAGATACCTCGTGCGATCCGACAGCGCCCCGTGGAACTCCTGCAGCCGCTCGGCATCGTCGGGAATGATCGGGCGCAGCCGGACGACCCCACCGTCGGAGGCGAGCACGTCGGCGAACCAGTGTTGCGGCGGCGGGGGCGGGGCGGCGGGAGTGTCCGCGGTATCGGGGAAGTCAGTCACGAGGATCCTCCGGGTCCAGACCCAGCAACCCGAAAGTCGCTCGGCGGGTGGCCAGCACGGCCGTGTCGACGGCACGCTGGGCGCGATCGACCCGCGCGTCACCGGTCTCACCGGTGCCGCCGGGGCCGTCCCATGGACGGTAGGCGACGTCACCGCCGTCGCCCATGGTGAGGGGCGGGTCCGCCCTCGGCGCCGCCGCGCGGATCATGTCGCTCCAGTCCGGTGGGATCGCCGTCGCGGGGTCGATGGTGCGGTCCAGCGCGGTGGCCAGCAGGTGGGTCCAGGCCCGCGGCACCACCCGGACCAATCCGTATCCGCCACCGCCCACGGCCAGCCAGCGGCCCTCGGCATAACGGTCGGCGAGCTCGCGCATGGCGCGGAAGGCCGCGCGCTGTCCGTCGACGGTCAGTTCCAGGTCGGCCAGCGGATCTTCGCGATGGCTGTCCACCCCGCACTGGCTGACCACGATCTGCGGGCCGAACGCGGCCACCGCGCCCGGGACCACGGCGTGGAAACCGCGCAGCCACTGCGCGTCCCGGGTACCGGGCAACAACGGCAGGTTGATCGAGGTGCCCTCCGCCGCGCCCACGCCCGTCTCCTCGGGCCAACCGGTGTTGGGCCACAGGGTGGCCGGATGCTGGTGCAGCGAGATGGTCAGCACCCGCGGGTCGGCGTAGAAGGCCCGTTGCACGCCGTCGCCGTGGTGCACGTCCACGTCGATGTAGGCGATGCGGTCGAATCCGTGGTCGAGCAGCCAGGAAATGGCCACCGCCGGATCGTTGTACACGCAGAAGCCCGCCGCCGAATCGGCCATGGCGTGATGCATGCCACCGCCGATGCTCACCGCTCGCGTGGCGCGGCCCTCGGCGATCTCCCTCGCCGCGGCGAGGGTGCCACCGACGATGGTGGACGCGGCCTGGTGCATGCGGGGGAACACCGGATTGTCCGGGGAACCGAGGCCGTAGGGCGGCGCGGCGGGCGAACCCATCGGCGGCACGGCGCGTTCGACCGCGTCGAGGTAGTCGGGGGTGTGGATGCGCAGCAGATCCTGACGGTCGGCCGCGGCGGGTTCGAGCACTTCGACGCCGTCGAGCAAGCCGAGACTCGCCGCCAGCGCCATGGTGAACTTCAGCCGCGCCGGCTGCATCGGGTGCTCCGGAGTCCAGCGATAATCCAGGAACCGCTCGCTCCAGACGACGGTTCCGGTGCGGCTCGTTCCGAGCGGAATCGGCGCCCGAGGTTCGCCGCGCGGTGCAGTGGCCATGATCGCAACGCTAGCGGGAAGCAAGGAACCCCGCGAAACGTTCCTATGCAGTACAAATACAAGAAAGTACGCTCACGGCCGCCTGCCGTGCGCCGATCGGGTTCCCGCGATGTCGCCGGAGGTGTCGTGCGCAGCGTGGAGCGGCACGATCCGGCACACGGGGGTGCCGTCGTGCGTGGGTAGAATTCGTGCCGACGAAGGGGTAACAGGTGAAGGATCTGGTCGACACCACGGAGATGTATCTCCGTACCATCTACGACCTCGAGGAGGAGGGCGTGGTGCCCCTGCGCGCCCGGATCGCCGAGCGCCTCGAACAGAGTGGTCCCACCGTGAGCCAGACCGTCGCGCGCATGGAACGTGACGGTCTGCTGCTGGTCGCCGGCGACCGTCATCTGGAGCTGACCGAGAAGGGGCGCAGCATGGCCGTCGCGGTCATGCGCAAGCACCGGCTGGCCGAACGGCTTCTCGTCGACATCATCGGCCTGGACTGGCAGAACGTGCACGCGGAGGCCTGTCGCTGGGAGCACGTGATGAGCGAGGACGTCGAGCGACGTCTGGTCGAGGTGCTCAACCACCCCACCACCTCCCCGTACGGCAACCCCATCCCCGGCCTGGACGAACTGGGCATCATTCCGCCGGTGACCGCCGACGAGACGCTGCTGCGCCTGTCCGACCTGCCGCACGGCCAGCGGCACGCCGTCGTCGTGCGCAGGCTCGCCGAGCACATCCAGACCGACCCGGAGGTCATCGGCCGCCTGCGCGAGGCGGGCGTGGTGCCCGACGCCCGCGTCACGGTGGAGACGAAGCAGGGTTCGGTGATCATCACCGTGCCCGGCCACGACGGCTTCGAACTGCCCGACGAGATGGCGCACGCCGTTCAGGTGAAGCTGGCCTGACCCATGAAACTTCTCGTCACGGGTGGCGCAGGTTACGTCGGCGGCGTCTGCGCGAAGGTCCTGCTGGAATCCGGCCACGACGTGGTCGTGGTCGACGATCTGTCCACCGGCAATGCCGACGGTGTGCCATCCGGCGCCCGGTTCGTGCAGGGCGACGTGGCCGTCGCCGCGCCCGAACTGCTGGCCGCAGAACCCTTCGACGGCGTGCTGCATTTCGCGGCGCAGTCGCTGGTCGGCGAGTCGGTGCAGCAGCCGGAGAAGTATTGGCACGGCAATGTCGTGAAGACCTTCGAACTGCTGGAGGCGATGCGGCGCACGGGAACGCCGCGACTGGTCTTCTCCTCCACCGCCGCGGTCTACGGGGAGCCGGAGCGGGTGCCGATCACCGAAGATGCCCCGACGCGCCCGACCAATCCGTACGGCGCGTCGAAGCTGGCCATGGACCATGCCATCACCTCCTACGCGGTCGCACACGGGCTGGCGGCGACCAGCCTGCGCTACTTCAACGTCGCGGGCGCTTATGGCGGCCTCGGTGAGAACCGTGTCGTGGAAACACATCTCATCCCGCTGGTTCTGCAGGTGGCGGCCGGGCATCGCAAGGCGATCTCGGTTTTCGGCACCGATTGGCCCACCGCCGACGGCACCGCGGTTCGCGACTACATCCACATCCGCGACCTCGCTCAGGCCCATCTGCTGGCTCTGGCGACCGCGGAGCCGGGCGCCCATCGGATCTACAACCTCGGCAGCGGCACGGGATTCTCGGTTCGCGAGGTGATCTCGGCGTGCGAGCGCGTCACCGGGCTGCCGATCGCCGCGCAGGACGCGCCCCGCCGTCCCGGCGACCCGGCGACGCTCATCGCGTCCAGCGAACGGGCCATCGCCGAACTCGGCTGGCGGCCCGAGCACAACGATCTCGACGAGATCGTCACCGACGCCTGGGCGTTTCTGCGATCGCTCGGCTCCCGCGCGCACAGCGCGAAATAATCCGCGTACTGCCCGAGTCGGCCCCGCACCGACTCGGGCCGCCGCGACGACATGAGCGCTCCGGAGCCGCAGCGCCGGACGTTCGGACGTAACGCTGCGCGCCGCCACCGCCTCGGTGCCGCGGGCCTGCATATCCGGCTTCACGGTGTCGGTTCCTCGAGATCGACACCGAGCCCAGCGGCGGTTCGGTAGCCGCTGTGCGCGAGGCGACGCAATTGTTCCGGGCGCATGCCCAACCGCAGCGAGGTATCGAGCAGCATCGCCATCGGATGTCCCGGATCCGCCTCCAGCGCGGCTTCCAGCGCGATGCCGGCCAACGGTCCGTCGCAGCGGACGTAAGCGCTGTAGCCGAGCAGGGCGGCGGCCTCGGCCCGATCCGTGCCGGTCAGCGCGCGGGTCAGCGCCGCCCACACCGCCTCCGCGGCGGCGGCGTCGTCGCCGACGGCCAAGGCGAACATCGTGTCGCGCACCGCCCGATCACGCAGGGCTGCGGCGATGTTCGCGAGTTCGGGCGCCAACAGCGCGGCGCCGGATGCGGTGTTGGCGATCTGCCACAGCACATGGTCCAGCGCTTGCCTGCTGTATCCGATCGGATCGCCACGACGCGCGGCGCGCGCATAGCGTTCGCCCGCGCGCGCGAGCGCGTCCGTCAGGTGCGCCGCCACCTCGGCGCGCGCGAGCGGGTCCGGCGCGACCAGATCGGTGAGCTCGGCACGCGAACCGCGGATCGGCCTGCCGTCCAGCACGTGGGTCAGGGTCACCAGGGAAGCCGCGGGATCCCGCAGCACCCCGCGCCGCTGCGGTCCCGCCAAGGACCACCAGCGCTGACCGGCGGCGATCGCGCGCACCGCCCAGACTCCCGCGAGCGCGATATCGCACGCCGCGAGCCGCCTGCCGAGCGAGCCGACCAGCACGTCGAAGCGCCCGGTCGCGCACTCCGACCGATCGGCGCCCGGCTCGACGGCGCGTTCGTCGACGACGACGGCCATGACCTCGGCCGCTTGGTCGTGCGCGCAGATCCGCGCGACCGCGGCCGCCAGCGTCGCACCGCGCACACGCCTGCCGCCGGGTGAATCCAGATCGAACCGCACCACCGCGTCGACCGTCGCACCGCCGGACGCGGCGGGCCGCAGGACGAGCACAACCACCGACCGTTCCGGGGTGAAGCCGAGCATCGCCGGTACCGCGGCGATCAACTCCGCCGGATCGTCCACGCACACAACGTGATCCGGAACACCGTGAAACTGCGGCGGATCTTCACGGCAACGGGTGTGCCGCGTTCGTCCCCCGAGGTTCCACGCACCTGGTCCGTGCGCCGGCGGGCGCGAAAGCGGGTGCGGCGCGCCGATAGCGGCGGGCACGGCGCCCGGCACCGCGTCGGAAGAATCGCGGCCGGGTGGATGGCCGAGGCCTGAGTCCGGCGGCGATTCCTCACCCGTGCCGGTATGTCCGGCATCGACGGGCTCGGGGGTTCGAAACGGGTTCGCGGAAGTCGTCATGCATCGACCATGCGACTCGGCGGCTGCCGGTCGTCGGCGCCGACCTGGCGATTCCGCCGCCCTGGGGAGACCGCTTCGCGCTGTGCACGAATCGACCGAACACAACGGCGGACCGGTGACCCGTGTCGGAGGCTCCTGCTATCGTGCCGTCGCTACTTTTCGCGCACTTTGCGCACCGCGGTGGCGAACAGAGCGTCCAGCGCCGCGGTATCCGGTTCGCCGTCGGCGAACGACATGTAGGTCACCGAGATTCGCACGTCCCCCTTCTGCGCGACGTGGGTGCGCATGGATTGGGTCAGCCTGGCGCCACCCGACTCCGGTCGCACGGTTCTGCGCAGTGAAAGGGCGTCGTCGGCCTCGATCTGCGGCGGCGAGGCCGGCTCGGACGTCACGGTGGTGGCGGCGCCCGCCCGGTTCACCCGCACCGATCCGCACTGCTCCAGCCGGGCGCGCAGGGTGGCCAACGGCTCGCCGGTGCGAGTCAATTCGACGGTCAGCGTGGCGCGCGTCGCGTCGTCGGTGCCGACCGCCATCGCCGTGTGATCGGGCCCGAAGTCCTGCTGCGGCGGCACGCAGCGGCTGGGCTGGACATTCGCGCCGCGGCCCATGCCGTCCAGGTCACCCGCCGCCTGGGCCACCGCCTCCTGGGGCAGCACCACCGCCGTGTACGGCGCGGGGAACTGGCCCGGATCCGGCAGCAGAGTCGGCAGTTCGGCGCTCACGTGCCGGGTCACCGCGGTGGGCGCCCACGAGACGGGGCGCCCCGGCACCGTCGACCCGCATCCTGCGAGCAGCATCGCGAACACGACGGGCGCCACCCGGCCCAGCCGCACGCGCCTCGAATCCGCCACGGTCACACCCCCACTGTGCCGTACTCCCCGGGTCCGGTCGGCGATGCCACGCCGCCGGGCCGGGAATGCGCGGCCCACCGATGCTGTTGGCTCGGAGTGAGGGTCGGTGTCCGGCCGTGCGCGGTGGCCGCCACGGTATGGGGGACAATGGACACGGTCCCCGGTTCGGACGACTGCTCGTCTAGCGCCACCAGCAGTGGCGAACGATCGAGCAGGCAACCACACTGGCGCGTGAGGCACATGTCCGGGCCGCAGGAGCCGCGCAGGAAGGAGTACGCGATGGACTACGAGTCGCGAATGTACGAATTGGAGTTCCCCGCTCCGCAGCTGTCGTCCGCCGACGGCGCGGGCCCGGTCCTGGTGCACGGGCTGGAAGGTTTCACCGACGCAGGGCATGCGGTGCGGCTGGCGACCACGCACCTGCGCGAAAGTCTGGAAAGCGAGCTGGTCGCCTCGTTCGACGTGGACGAGCTGCTGGACTACCGGTCGCGGCGTCCGCTCATGACGTTCAAGACCGATCATTTTTCCGATTACGCCGAGCCGGAACTCAACCTCTGGGCACTGCGCGACACCGCGGGGACGCCGTTCCTGTTGCTCGCGGGCCTGGAGCCGGACCTACGCTGGGAGAAGTTCACCACCGCGGTGCGGCTGCTCGCCGAACAGCTGGGGGTGCGGCGCAGCATCGGCCTCAGCGCCATTCCCATGGCGATTCCGCACACCCGCCCGCTGGGCGTGACCGCGCACTCCTCCAACCGCGACCTGATCTCCGAGCACCAGCGGTGGCCGGGCGAGCTCCAGGTTCCCGGCAGCGCGTCGTCGCTGCTGGAATTCCGCATGGCGCAGCACGGTCACGAGTCGGTCGGCTTCTCGGTGCACGTGCCGCACTACCTGGCGCAGACCGCCTATCCGGAGGCCGCGCAGACACTGCTGGAGAACGTCGCCGACAACGCGGGCCTGGAGTTCCCGCTGGCCGCGCTCGGCGAGGCCGCCGCCAGGGTGCGCGAACAGGTCAACGAGCACATCGCGGGCAACGTCGAGGTGGAGACCGTCGTGCACGCGCTGGAGCGGCAGTACGACAGCTTCGTCACCGCCCAGGAGCGGCAGTCGAGCCTGCTGGTGGGTGACGGCGAGCTGCCCAGCGGCGACGAACTCGGCGCCGAGTTCGAGCGTTTCCTCGCCGAGCAGAGCCGCTATCAGGGCGACGACGAGGGCGATCAGGACTGACCCGGCCCGGCCGCCGGATCCGGATCGCCCCTGCACGCGTGCCCGCGGACGAGGCCGTAGGGTGGTCGGAGTGGATCTGACCGAACTGCTCGACATCCCGGGGACCGACGCCGACGCGCTCTACGAGTCGTTCGGCATGTGGGCCGCCGAGCAGGGCACCCCGCTCTACCCCGCGCAGGACGAGGCGCTGCTCGAGTTGGCGTCCGGATCCAACGTCATCCTCGCCACGCCAACCGGTTCCGGTAAGTCACTCGTCGCGGTCGGCGCGCATCTGTTCGCCCTCACCCAAGGACGGCGCACTTATTACACGGCCCCGATCAAGGCCCTGGTGAGCGAGAAGTTCTTCGCTCTCTGCGATGTCTTCGGGGCCGAACGCGTCGGTATGGTCACCGGCGACGCGGCGGTCAACCCGGAGGCGCCGATCATCTGCGCCACGGCGGAGATCCTGGCCAACCTGGCGCTGCGCGAGGGGGCCGACGCGGATGTGGGCCAAGTCGTGATGGACGAATTCCACTTCTATGCCGACCCCGATCGGGGATGGGCCTGGCAGGTCCCGCTGCTGGAGCTTCCCCGCGCCCAGTTCCTGCTCATGTCGGCCACCCTCGGGGAGGTCGATTTCTTCGCCCGTGATTTGGAGCGCAGGACCGGCCGCTCCACCGCGATCGTCGCGGGCACCGAGCGCCCCGTGCCCCTGACCTTCTCCTACGCGCGCACCCCCATCACCGAGACGCTCGAAGAGCTGGTCACCACCCACCAGGCCCCGGTGTACGTCGTGCATTTCACCCAGGCCGCCGCGCTCGAGCGCGCGCAGGCGCTGACGAGCGTGAATTTCGCGACGCGCGCCGAGAAGGACGCGATCGCCGAGGCGCTGGGCGAGTTCCGGTTCGCCGCCGGTTTCGGCAAGACGCTGTCGCGGCTGATCCGGCACGGCATCGGCGTGCATCACGCGGGCATGCTGCCGAAGTACCGGCGGCTGGTGGAGCGCTTGGCCCAGGACGGCCTGCTGAAGGTGGTCTGCGGCACCGACACCCTCGGCGTCGGCATCAACGTGCCCATCCGAACGGTGCTGCTCACGGGGCTGACCAAGTTCGACGGCGTGCGCACCCGCAGGCTCAAGGCGCGCGAGTTCCACCAGATCGCCGGCCGCGCGGGCCGGGCGGGTTACGACACCATGGGCACCGTCGTCGTGCAGGCTCCCGAGCACGAGGTGGAGAACACCCGCCTGCTGGCCAAGGCGGGCGACGATCCCAAGAAGCAGCGCAAGGTGCAGCGGCGCAAACCGCCGGAAGGCTTCGTCTCCTGGAGCGAGGAGACCTTCGACCGCTTGGTCGCCGCGCAGCCCGAGCCGATGGTGTCGCGTTTCACGGTCACCAACGCCATGCTGCTGAACGTGATCGCCCGGCCGGGGAACTGCTTCACCGCTATGCGCCATCTGCTCGAGGACAACCACGAGCCGCGTCCCGCCCAGCGCAAGCACATTCTGCGCGCCATCCGGCTGTATCGCGCGCTGCGTGATGCGGGGGTGGTGCAGCAACTGCCGGAACCCGACACGCAGGGCCGTCGCGCCCGCCTCACCGTCGACCTGCAGCGCGACTTCGCCCTCGACCAGCCGCTGTCGCCGTTCGCACTGGCCGCGCTGGACCTGCTGGACAAACAGTCCCCGAGTTATACCCTCGACGTGGTGTCGCTCATCGAATCCACGCTGGAGGATCCGCGCCAGCTGCTGATGGCCCAGCAGCACAAGGCGCGCGGCGAGGCGATCGCCGAGATGAAGGCCGACGGCATCGACTACGACGAGCGCATGGAGCTGCTCGAAGAGGTGACCTGGCCCAAGCCGCTGGCCGAGCTGATCGAACCGGCCTACGAGACCTACCGCGCCGGTCATCCCTGGGTCTCCGAGTTCGCGCCCGCGCCGAAATCGGTGGTGCGCGACATGATCGAGCGCGCCATGACCTTCGCCGAGCTGATCTCCTTCTACGAGCTGGCCCGCTCCGAGGGCGTGGTGCTGCGCTACCTCGCCGACGCCTATCGCGCGCTGCGGCGCACCGTGCCGGAGTCGGCCCGCACCGAGGAGCTCGACGACATCACCGAGTGGCTCGGCGAGCTTGTGCGGCAAGTCGATTCGAGCCTGCTCGACGAGTGGGAGCAACTGACCAACCCGGGCGCGGAGACCGACGCCGACCAGATCGCGTTCGGCGCCGAGACCGTCCGCCCGATCTCGGCGAACGAACGCGCCTTCCGGGTGATGGTGCGCAACGCGATGTTCCGGCGGGTCGAACTGGCGGCGCTGCGGCGCTGGGACGAGCTGGCCGGACTCGGCCCCGGCCCGGACTGGCCGGAAGCGCTCGCGGACTACTACGCGGAATACGAGCGCATCGGCACGGGCCCCGACGCGAGGGGCCCGCAACTGTTCCAAGTGGAACGAAGACCCGGATTCTGGCACGTGCGGCAGGTGCTGGACGACCCGGCGGGCGACCACGGCTGGTCGATCGACGCGGTGGTCGATCTCGCCGAGTCCGACGCCGCGGGCGAGGTCGTCTTCGACGACGTCACCGTGTCCGCCGGCTGAGCCCGCACCGCGTACCGGCCCCCTGTCCCCGCAGGTCAGCGGCTTCTTCGTACCGGAAGGACGGGGTTGCGCGATCAGGTGGCGAATCCAGGTTTCGACGGATTCGTTTCTGGGTAGAGGCCGCTGATACTCTCTCCCCCGCTGCCGAAGCGAAAGATCAACTATGCCCGAATCGCCGTACCTTGTCATCCATCCCGAGCGGGTCCGCCGGAATTACCGCGCGCTCGAGGCCGCCCTGTCCCCTGGCACGGGCGCGCGGACGAGGATCCGTTTCGCCGTGAAGGCGAGCCCCGTGCCGGAGATCGTGCGCCTGCTCGACGAGGAAGGCGCGGAATTCGACGTCGCGAGCATCGGTGAGATCGACCTGTGCCTCGGGCTGGGCGTGGCGCCGGAGCGGCTGTGCTACGGCAACCCGATCAAGAAGGCCGCGCACATCGCCCGCGCCTACGCCATCGGGGTGCGCCGTTTCGCCTTCGACACCGAGGACGACCTGCTGCGCATCGCCGAGCACGCGCCGGGCTCGGAGGTGGAGTGCCGGTTCCTCGCCTCGGCCCCGGAGTCGCGTACCCCGTTCGGCGCGAAGTTCGGCTGCAGTCCCGGCGAGGCGTTCCGGCTGCTGGTCCGGGCCAGGGATCTGGGCCTCGTGGTCGCAGGGCCGTACTTCCACGTTGGCTCGCAGCAACTGGACCCCACCGCGTGGCGGATCGGCATCGAACAGGCGGGCCGGATCGCCGAGGCGCTGGCCGACAAGGACATCTCGGTCGGCTCGGTGAACATCGGCGGCGGATTGCCGATCTCCTACGCCGACCCGGCGCCCGCGCTGGATGAGATCGCCGCGGTGGTCAACCACGCCGCGGCCGAATTCCTTTCCGGGAGCACCGGATTGGTCGTCGAACCGGGCCGGGCGCTGGTCGGTTCGGCGGGCACGATTCACGCCGAGGTCGTCGGCGTCCGCACCGCGCCGGACGGCAGGCGCTGGGTATATCTCGACATCGGCCGCTACAACGGCATGGCCGAGACCGAGAACGAGTACATCGCCTACCGGTTCGTCACGGATCGGGACGGCGACCCCGTCGACGAGGCGGTGGTGGCCGGTCCGACCTGCGACGGCGACGATGTACTGTATCAACGCACGCGAGTCCTCCTACCGACCACGTTGCGAGCCGGTGATCGCGTTCGAATCCTCGACACCGGCGCCTATACCGCGAGTTATTCGTCGGTGTCCTTCAATGGTTTTCCGCCCTTGACCGTTCATGTCTCGGGCGCTGAGCGAGAGTGAGTTTGCCCATGACGGCGGAATTCACCGGTTGGCATGTGCTGGCCGAGTTCGGTGGTGTCGACGCAGCCCTCTGCGACGATCTCGAACGACTCGAATCGGCGTTGCGTGAGTCTCTGATCGCGGCGGGCGTCACCATCTGCGATGTCGTACACAAGAAGTTCGAACCGCAGGGGGTGACCGTCCTCGCGCTGTTGTCGGAGTCCCACGCCTCGATTCACACTTATCCGGAGTCCGGCGACATCTTCGTCGACGTCTTCACCTGCGGCAGCATCGGCGCCGGCGCCTCCAAGGCGGTCGAGCTACTGCGAGACGCGTTGGCGCCCAAGGATGTTCGCATGCAGGTCATCCGCAGGGGACACGGCGGTCAGCGGATCGAGGAGCCGGTGGGGGCGGGCCTGACCCGCATCTGGGATCTGCACGAGGTGATCGTCGACACCAACACCCCCTTCCAGCACATGGTCATCGCGCGGACCGAGCAGGGCATCAGTCTGTTCTCCGACGACGACCGCCAGTCCACCGAGTTCTCCCAGCTCACCTACCACGAGGCGATGATGGTGCCCGCCTTCGCGCTGGCCGAGAAGCTGGACAAGGTGCTGATCATCGGCTCCGGCGAAGGCGTGGCCAGCCAGATGTCGGTCGCCGCGGGCGCCACCCTCGTCGATCATGTGGACATCGACCAGCTCGAGGTCGAGTTGTGCGCCGAGCACCTGCCCTACGGCTACACCAGCGACGAACTGGCCGCCGCCGTCAAGGGCGAGGGCCCGATCAAGGTGCACTACGCCGACGGCTGGGATTTCCTGGCCGAGGCCGAGCGCGCGGGCACCCGCTACGACGTCGTCGTGATCGACCTGCCGGACGAGCGCGTCGAGGACGCGCAGCACAACCGCCTCTACGAGGCGGAGTTCCTGTCGCGATGTCGTGCACTGCTCGCACCCGGCGGCGTGCTGTGCGCCCAGGCTGGCTGCGCGACCATGTGGCGCAACGAGACGCTGAAGCGGTCCTGGCAGCGTTTCCACGAGCAGTTCGGCACCGTGGTGCACTACGGCAGCGACGAGCACGAATGGTCGTTCCTGTTCGGCCTGGTCGACCGGATCGACGACCCGGTGGGCGGGATGACCGATCGCCTGGCCCGGCTGCCCTACAAGCCCGAGACCATCGACGCCAGGGCGCTGGTGCGCGGCGCCATCGAACCGCACGCGCTGCGGGTCCAGTGACGCCCGAATGCGCCGGCTCCGGATCCCGGGACCGGCGCATTCGCTACAGCGGTGTCGCGAGACACGCGGCGACCGTCGTCATGACGGCACGGTAGGTCAGGACGGCGACGACCGCTGCTGCTCGCGCCACTGTTCGACGTCGACCCCGCCGACGCCCCAGTTCGACAGCGCGACTTCATCGATCACGACGTAAGTGCTCGCGGGCGATTTGCCGAGCACGTCGTGCAGCAGATCCGTGACACCCTTGATCAGGCGCGCCTTCTGCTCGCGGGTCACGCCTTCGTCGGTGACTTTGATGTTGACGTAAGGCATTTCAGGCCGCCCTTCCAGAGATGAACCCGCCGTCGACGGGGAGGATGTGTCCGGTGGTGAAGGCCGCGTCGGCGAGATACAACACCGCGGCCGTCGTTTCGGCGACTTCGCCGATGCGGTTCAACAGGGCGAGCCTGCCCGATGCCCGCTCGTCGCCGTCGCCGAACAGCGGCGTGCGGATGATGCCGGGCGCGACCGCGTTGACCCGGATGCCGTCGGCGGCGAGTTCGGCGGCCAGAGCGGTGGTCAGCGCGTGGATACCGCCTTTGCTGACCAAGGCCGCGGAGGCGGGCAACCCGGCGAGGGCGTGATCGATCAGCACGGTGCCGATGTTCACGATGCTGCCGCCGCCGGCTCGGGTGAGAAACTGCCGCACCACGGCCTGCGTGGTGAAGTAGGTGCCTTTGAGGTTGCCGGTCAGATACACGTCCAGGTCCTGCTCGGTGACCTCGACGAACGGTTTGGCTCCGAAGACGCCCGCGTTGTTGACCAGCACGTCCACACCGCCGAACCGCTCCACCGCGACGCGCACCAAGGCCGCTCCGGTCGCGGCGCCGATATCGCCCGGCACCGCGGCCACTTGCTCCGGCGCACCGAGTTCGGCGGCCACCCGGGTCAGTTTGTCCGCGTCTCGGCCGTTGAGCACGACGTTGTCGCCGCGTGCCACGAACGCCCGCGCGATATCGCGCCCGATCCCGCTGGAGGAACCGGTCACGATGACGGTCTTCGCCATAGTCATCCCTTCTTCTATACGACCGGTCGTCTTGGAACAGGCAGCCGAAGACGCCGGACAGTCGTTGCGCCCGGATTCAGGGCAGGAAATAGTCGCCCAACAGGCGATCGAGACACTTGCGCAGCGGCGTGAGGGTGCGCTCCATCTTCATCCTGATCACCGCCCCTTCCCAGGATTCGAGCAGCAGATCGGCCAGTTCGACCGCCTCGATATCGGCACGGATCATGCCGAGGCGCTGGCCCTGCGCGAGTTGCTCGGCGACGCGATCGCGCCAGGCCAGCCACGCCGCCGACAGCGATTCCCGCAGCAGCTCACTGCCTTCCAGCTCGCCCCCGAGATTCGCGATGAGACAACCGCCGGTGAAATCGGCCGCGACGAAGTCGTCCATCAGCCGCCCGAAGAATGCCAGCAATCCGCTCACCGGGTCCGGCGCCGAACCGAACGCCTCGGTGAGATTTCGCTGCACGCACACGGAGTGATGCTCGATGATGGCGCGGCCGAAGCTCTCCTTGCTGTCGAAGTAGTTGTAGAACGAGCCCTTCGGCACACCCACCTTGTCCAGGATCTGTTTGATCCCGGTGCCGTGATAGCCGTTCGTCAGGAACCCGGCGGCCCCTTCTTCGACCAGAAGTCGCCGGGTGTCCTCGCTGCGTCGCGGTCGCGCCATGCGCTGAATATACGACCGGTCGTCTTGGAATCGCAACAGCTGTGCGTCATGCTCCAGGGTCCGACCACCCGGGTCCGGCCGTATCGGAGAAGCTCGCAGGCTCCTGCCGCCACCGGGCGGACCGGGCGGTGAAACCCGCGAGATGCTCGGCGGCGAAGCGGTCCCGCTCCCAGTCCGCCGGGTCGGCCGCCACCGTCCAGACGTAGGTCCACACCGGCACCTTCCGGCCATCGACGCGCACCCGGCGCAGGTCGTACTCGTCGTCTTCGAACGCGTCGAGGATGGCCCACTCCGTCGCGGTGAGGCCGCTCAGCACGGCGCCGCGGGCGCGCCCGTGCGCCGCGGAGACCAGTCCCGGATACAGCCGCCGCGGCAGCGTGGCAGCGCGCCAGCCGGTCAGCTCGGCTGGTTCGAGCGACGGCACCCGCCCGAGCAGCGCCGTCAGCACTTCGGGAAATTGCAGCGTTCCGTAGACGAACAGCGCGTGATCCGGCCCGAACAGGCGGGCCAGCCGCCCCGCTCCCAGCGCCGCTGATGCCAATTCGCCTCCCCTCTCGTCGCGGTCCCGTGCTCCCCGCACCGCTACATCGGCCGCTGGGCACGAATGATGGCGGCCAGGTATTCGTAGTCGTCGGCGCGGGCGCTGGACGCGCGGAAGACCAAGCCGATGGTGCGGCCGGGGGCGGGCGCGGAGAAGTGCGCCACGTCCAGCGTGGCGCGGGCGGTCTCCGTGGCGACGGCCATCTGCGGGATCAGCGTGACGCCGAGCCCGCCCGCCACACACTGGACCACGGTGGACAGGGACGCGGCCCTGGTGTCGCCGACGGCGGCCGGATGCACGTCGGCCGAACGGCATGCCTCCAAGGTCTGATCGCGCAGGCAGTGCCCCTCATCGAGCAGCAGCAGCGGCTGGGCGTCCAGTACCGACGCCGCGAGGTCGCCGCGCCCGGCCAGTTCGTGGCCGCGCGGGGTGACCAGCACGAATTCCTCCGAGTACAAAGGGATCTCGACCAGGCCCGGCATCTCGGTCGGCACCGCGAGCAGGGCGACGTCCAGCACGCCGGTGCGCAGCCCGTCCAGCAGACGGGCGGTCTGGTCCTCGATGATCTGCGGTCGCAGCTCGGGCAGCCGCTTGCGCAGCTCCGGCAGCAACCCGGGCAGCACATACGGGGCGACCGTCGGGATGATGCCCATCCGCAGCGTGCCGCCGAGCCCGTCGCCGGTGGCCGAGGCGACGAAACGGTCCGCGGCCTCCAGCGTGGCCATTGCCTTGGGCAGCAACCGCATCCCCGCCGCGGTCACCAGCACGCGCCGGGTGCTGCGTTCGATCAGCTGGAGCCCGAGCCCGTGTTCCAGGGCGGCGAGCGCCTGCGATAGCGTGGGCTGACTCACACCGAGCCGCGCAGCCGCGGTGCCGAAATGGCGATATTCCGCGATCGCCACGAACGCACGCAGCTGTGACAGGGTGGGCTGATAAGTCTGATCAGTCACACCTATCAGTGTAGTGCGACTGATCACCTTTACCTTTTACCGCCCCTTGGGCAAGATCGCCCATGAGCTTTTCACCGGCGGTGTGAGTGCTGGGTCCGAGTCGGTGGCTCTTCCGGCCGCAACGGTCCCGCAATACCGCAGAACACAGTTGGCAAACAAATGACGAGGAGATGAGCATGGCCCTGCTGACCATCGGCGACCAATTCCCGGCATACAACCTCACCGCGGTCATCGGCGGTGACCTGTCGAAGGTCGACGCTCAGCAGCCCGACGACTACTTCACCCGGATCACCAGCGACGATCACGCGGGCAAGTGGCGGATCGTCTTCTTCTGGCCGAAGGACTTCACCTTCGTGTGCCCGACGGAGATCGCCGCGTTCGGCAAGCTCAACGACGAATTCGAAGACCGGGACGCCGTCGTGCTCGGCGCGTCGGTGGACAACGAGTTCGTGCACTTCCAGTGGCGCGCGCAGCACGAGGACCTCAAGACCCTCCCCTTCCCCATGCTTTCGGACCTCAAGCGCGAACTGGCCACGGCCACCGGCGTTCTGAACGCCGACGGCGTCGCCGACCGCGCCACCTTCATCATCGACCCGAACAACGAGATCCAGTTCGTCTCCGTCACCGCGGGTTCGGTGGGCCGCAACGTCGACGAGGTGCTGCGCGTGCTCGACGCCCTGCAGTCCGACGAGCTGTGCGCCTGCAACTGGAAGAAGGGCGACCCCACCATCGACGCGGGCGAGCTCCTGGCCGCCAGCGTCTGAAATCCCCGGCGTCTCCGAGCCTTCGGATACACCCACCCCACACCATCTAGAACCGACCTGGTCCCCGCGGGGACCGCTTCGAGTAGAGGAATCGCCGAATGAGCATTGAGAACCTGAAGAACTCCCTTCCCGAGTACGCCAAGGACCTCAAGCTCAACTTGTCATCCATCGCGCGCACCACGGTGCTGAACGAACAGCAGCTGTGGGGCACCCTGCTCGCGTCGGCGGCCGCGACCCGGTCGACGACCACGCTGCGCGAGATCGCCGAGGAAGCCGCCGACGTGCTGTCGGCGGAGGCGTACAACGCCGCGCTCGGCGCCGCCTCGATCATGGGCATGAACAACGTGTTCTACCGGGGCAAGGCATTCCTCGGCGGTCGCTACGACGACCTGCGGGCCGGGCTGCGCATGCAGATCATCGGCACGCCGGGCGTCGACAAGGCGGACTTCGAGCTGTGGTCGTTCGCGGTCTCCTCGATCAACGGCTGCGCGCACTGCCTCGAGGCGCACGAGCACACACTGCGCGAAGCGGGCGTGTCCCGCGAAGTGATCTTCGAATCGCTGCGCGCCGCCGCCATCGTGGCCGGTGTCGGCCAGGCAGTTCAGTCGACCGAGGCACTCAGCGCGGCCGCGATCTGATTTCGCCGGGAAAGAGGCCCCTGTCCTGCGACGGGGGCCTCTTTCGCGTTCCCGATGTGGTCCCGGCGACAGCTCGCGACCGCGACACCCGAGTAGGCTCGGCGACCATGAGCACACAGGTTGATGTCGTGCGAGTGTTCACCGACGCCGCCGGACGGTTCGGCAACGAGCTGGGTATCGCGCGAGCCGCCGACGTGGCCGCGGCCGATCGGCAGGCGCTGGCCGCCAAAGCCGGATACAGCGAGACCGTGGTCGTCGAGGAGCCGGTGGACGGCGCGGCCGCGGTGCGGATCTACACCCCCACGGTGGAACTCCCCTTCGCGGGACACCCCTCGGTGGGCACCGCGTGGTGGTTCGCGTCGCAAGGGGTCCCGGTGCGCACGCTGGATGTGCCCGCAGGCCCGGTGGCCGTGGAGCTCACCGAGGGATTGACCTGGATCACCGCTCGCGGCGAGTGGGCGCCCACGTTCACCTTCCATCAACTCGAGGACGCCGACGAGCTGGCCGCCCTGCGTCCGGACGAGTTCCCCGGCGGCCCGCACTACCTGTGGGCGTGGACCGACGAGCATCGCGCCGCCCTGCGATCGCGCATGTTCGCGCCGACCATGGGCATCACCGAGGACGAGGCCACCGGAGCGGCGGCCGTGGCGTTGACGGCGTTGCTGCGCAAAGGGCTGGTCATCACCCAGGGCAAAGGCTCGCAATTGTTCACCCGATGGGACTCCGACGGGTGGGTGCATCTGGGCGGCCGGGTCGTCGCCGACCAGCCGGTGGACATCTGACGCTCAGGGCAGGGTGACGCCCACGATCGGATCGCCGCTCGGCGCGTCCGAACCGCCGTCCGGCTCGACGCTCACCGCGAGCACTTCGCCCGATCGGAAACCGGTGACGAACGGTCGCTCGATCGACGGCACGTCGCTGAGCAATCCCGCCGAGCGTGGTTGTCCGTCCGGACCGACCAGCCACACCTGATACACCTGGCCGACCGGCGGCGGAGCGACCTGATCGAAGACGACGACCGCGCGTCCCGATTCGGGCGAGGCGTCCACGACGAGCAGACCGCCCCCGGCGAACGATCCGTTCACCGTCCGCCCGTGCACCTGGTCGGCGGCGGCCGGCTCCGACGGGGTATCGATGAGCTCCGCCGTCACCACGATGCCGCCGATCGCCAGGCACGCCGCGGCCGCGATCGGCACCGCCCAGCGCAACCGCCGCCGCCACGGCGACATCCGCGTGGCCGACCGCTCGGCGTGCTCGTCGGGCAGCGCGTCCAGGATGCGGCGTTCCAGCTCGGGCGGCGGCGCGAGTTCGTCGAGCACGGCCAGCCGCCCCATCACGTCGCGGACCTGCCAGACGGTGTCGGAGAACGCCTGCCGCACCTGCGGGTCGGCAGCCGCCAAGCGGGCATCGATGTGCCTGCGCTCGATGTCGGCGACCGCGTCCAACGCGCAGGGGTAGGCGAGGTCGATGAGATCCGCCTGCGAGCGCGGCGAGGTGTCAACCATCGGTGCCTTCCCCGGACAAACACTTCTCCAATCTTTTCAGCCCGTCGCGGATGCGGGTCTTGATCGTGGGCAGCGGCACCGAGAGATGATCGGCGACCTCTCGGTAGGTCCACCCGCCGTAATAGGCCAGCGTGATCGCTTCGCGCTGGGTAGGCGTCAGCATCTCCAGGCAACCGGCCACCTGTTGCTCCTCGATGCGCTGGGTAACCGATTCGGCGACGACGTCGTGGGCGCGCCCGAGCTGCTCGTGCGCGTAGACCAGGTCCCGGCTGCTGGCCGAACTCTCCGCGCGCACCCGGTCCACCGCCCGGCGGTGGGCGAGCATCATCAGCCAGCCGACCGGACTGGCCAGCGTGGGATCGTAGCGATCGGCCATCGACCACACCTGGAGGTAGACCTCCTGGGTCACCTCCTCGGCGGCGGCGTGACTGCGCAGGACCCGCACCGTGAGCCCGAACACCCGAGGACTGGTCAACTGATAGAACTCGGTGAACGCGCCGCGATCGCCCGCACCGGTGGCGGCGAGCAGCGCCGCGAGTTCACGGCTCGCGCGGGTGGCCTGCGCTCGGTCGTAACCGGTCGGCAGCGGGCGCGCGAGCACCGGGTCATCGGTTCCCTCTCGCGCACGCGCCGGACCGCCGGAGCGATGGGGTGAAGCAGAACCGTGTTCGTTGCTCATGGCCGAATCCCGTGCCTGCATGCACAGGGGTTCGGTATGCGGGGGAAACCGGATTGGTCACGGTCACCGAATGATCACGGCCACGAGCATGTAGGCCGTACCCGCGTCCATCACCACATGCGGCACCGCCGCCCACGGTTTGGCGGGACCGGTGAGGGCGGCGACGCAGCCGCCGGAACGCACCAGCAGCCGCACCGGCCCCGGCGCCCGCGCGGGCGTCCCGCCGGTGCAGGCGGCGAAGGTCACCACCAGCGCGTCGAGCAGGAACAGTACGGCGAGGCCCAGAGCGGGTCCGGTGGCCGGACCGCCCGCATGGCCGGAGGCCGTGTGGCCGGACATCGCGTAGAGCATCGCCGCGGTGGTGACGATGTGGTAGCCCAGCGGCACAAGCCGGTCGATCGGCAGTGGCCGCCCCTGGGCGGCGTGCTCGGCGGCACGGATGGTCAGCA
Source organism: Nocardia sp. NPDC003726 (assembly GCF_053586955.1). NCBI lineage: Bacteria > Bacillati > Actinomycetota > Actinomycetes > Mycobacteriales > Nocardiaceae > Nocardia > Nocardia sp. NPDC003726. Next base: position 256,643 of record NZ_JBSFNF010000005.1, read on the forward strand.
GTCCGGCGAAGACCACGGCCATCGCGGTGAGCACGCCGCGCACCGCGTGCGGGCTCGCGCCCGAGGGAAACACCAGCATGCCGAGCATGACCAGGCACATCACCAAGTGCGCCGCGTCGGATTCGGCGTGCCCGCCCGAAGTGTCCTCCGGTGGACGCGTTTGCGCGACACACCCGGCCGACGGTGTCGCGGCCGCCGCCACCCGCGACAGCACGATCCCGGCGGCGATCACGAACGCCGCCACCACCATCCATCGCAATACGGCATACTCCTGCACGAACTGCGCCACACCCCACCACCTCTCAGCACGGCGACCACGGTCGTCGCGCTTCCATGCTCGCATCCCGGAGCGGTGAGGGTGCCCTTTTCAGACCTCTGGGCGGCAACTCCGACGAGCCGAACGTCGTGGATGCGCCTACTACGACGATGATTCCGAGCGAACCGGGCGGCGAGCCGGATAGCCGCCTGTCCGAATCCGACGAATTCCGGTGCCGGACAGTGGCCTTCCTGCGAGCGCCGTCGGATTCGGCGATCCCCCGGCGTCCTCGGCCGTATCGCCGGAAGTCGGCTCCCCGCGCCGTTCGGTCGGTTCGAGGCCGCCGGAGGAGCAGTCAGGTCGGCCCCGGCGAGTCCGAGCCCGGCGGAAGTGCGAGCGTCGCCGAGCGGGCCGCCATGATGGAGTGATGTCCGACCACGCCGAGCACCGCGCCACCGAGATCGAGCGCGGCGGTCTGCGCATCGTCGTCGACGACCTGACCGGCCCCGAGATCGCGGCACTGCTCACCGAGCATCTCGCCGAGATGGCCGCGCACTCGCCCGCGCAGAGCATGCACGCGTTGGACCTGGCGGCGCTGCGCCGTCCCGGGATCACGTTCTGGACCGCGTGGGAGGGTGCGGGCCTCGCGGGATGCGCCGCGGTGTCGCCTCCGCCCTGCTGCGCCATGTGCTCGCCGAGGCCACCGAACGCGGCTACCGCCGCCTCAGCCTGGAAACGGGCGCCGGTGATTTCTTCCGGCCCGCACGCCGGCTCTATGCCGCCCACGGCTTCGTCTGCTGCGCGCCGTTCGGCGCCTACCGCCATGACCCGCACAGTGTCTTCCTGACCCGCGCCTTGTGACGTCGGGTCGGTGCACACCGTTCGCTCACCCGCCCGGTGACCTCAGGCCTCGTCCAACGCGCGGGTGAATCCGTCGACGAGTTCCGCGACCTGCTCGTCGCTCATGACGAAGGCCGGGGAGATCTGCATGGCGCCCTGGCCGGCGGCGCGACCGGAGATGCCGTGCGCGCGCAACGTCTCGACCAGGCGCGGTCCTTCCGCGGGATCGGCGAGCTGGACGGCCGCGACGGCGCCGAATCCGCTGCGCACCTCGGCGACCCTGGGGTGGTCGGCGAGCACCGACAGCTGGTCGCGCAGGCTGGATTCCAGGCGCAGAGCGGCCGCGAGCAGGTCTTCCCGCTCGATGATGTCGAGATTCGCCAATGCGGCGGCCGCAGCGCCCGCGTGGCCGCCGTAGGTGTAGCCGTGCCGCCACCAGACGCCGCCGGCGAAGAACGGCTCCGCGACGCGCGGGGCGGCGAAGACCGCCCCCATCGGGAGGTATCCCGAGGTCAGTCCCTTCGCGGTGGTCATCAGGTCGGGCTCGAGCCCGAGACGGGATGAGGCGAACCACGCTCCGCCGATGCGGCCGAAACCGGTGACCACTTCGTCGGCGACGAACAGGATGTCGTGGTCGCGGCAGATCCGGCGCACCTCGGCGAGGTAGCCCGCCGGCGGCGGATACACGCCGCCCGCGCCGATGACCGGTTCGCAGAACAACGCGGCGATCCGCTCGGCGCCGACCTCCTCGATCAGGACGAGCAGTGCTTTCGCGTCGTCCCATTCGATGGTTCGCGCCGCGGGCATCAGCTCGCCGTAGCCCTCCGAGTTCCCGGGCAGGCCACCGAGCGCGGTGCCGCCCACGTGCATGCCGTGATAGGCCATCCGCCGCCCGACCACGATGGTCTTGCCCGGCTGCCCGACTTCGTGCCAGTAGCGGCGGGCGAGCTTGGTCGCGGTGTCGACGGAGTCCGAGCCGCCCGAGGTGAAGAAGATCTTGCTCCCTGGCACCGGCGCGAGCCCGGCGAGCCGCTCGGCGAGTTCCTGGGTGGCCGGCTCGGTGATGTCGCCGAAATTGGAGTAGTGCGCGATCGTGCGCAGCTGGACGGCCACCGCGTCGGCGATCTCGCCGCGCCCGTGGCCCACGTTGGCGAACCACAGGCCCGCGGTCGCGTCCAGGTAGCGGTTGCCCGCCCGATCGAAGACGTACACGCCGTCTCCGCGGGCGACGACGAACGCTCCGTCCCGCTCGACGGCGCCCATGTCGGCGAAGCCATGCCATAGCGCGCTCATGTCTCCACCTTTGCCGGTTCCCCGGCCGGGGTCCATACCTCCAGCGCGAACCGGGCGAAGGCCTGGCGCGCACCCGCGTCGACCAGCGCATTCCCCGATGTGGCACCGGGACGGCGGCGAACCTCCGAGTTCCGTCCGGATACCGGCCGCGCCGCCTGGTGGAAAAATCCGCTGGCGGATTTCGCTAGGCTGGTCGATGCAATGACCAGGACAGCCGCCACCGATCTCCGCGACCTTCGCACCCGCCTGGCGAATCTCTCCCTTCGCGACGAACACCGGTTGCGGCGCAGGCTCGACAAAGCACGCGGCGGCGATCTGAGTGAGGTCGAGGCGGAGATCGCGGCGGCCGAACTGCGCGTCGAAGCGCGCCGCGCCGCGGTGCCGGAGATTCGCTACCCGGAGCAGCTTCCGGTCACCGCCCGCCGCGAGGACATCGCCGCGGCCATCGCCGAGCACCAGGTGGTCATCGTCGCGGGCGAGACCGGCTCCGGCAAGACCACCCAGATCCCGAAGATCTGCCTCGAACTCGGCCGCGGCATCCGCGGCACCATCGGGCACACCCAGCCGCGCAGGCTGGCCGCGCGCACCGTGGCCGAGCGCATCGCCGAGGAATTGGGCACCGAACTCGGCGACGTCGTCGGCTACACCGTGCGGTTCACCGACCACGCCTCCGAGCACACCCTGGTCAAGCTGATGACCGACGGCATCCTGCTCGCCGAGATCCAGCGTGACCGGCTGCTGCGCCGCTACGACACGATCATCATCGACGAGGCGCACGAACGCAGTCTCAACATCGACTTCCTGCTCGGCTACCTGAAGCAGCTGTTGCCGCGCAGGCCCGACCTCAAGGTGATCATCACCTCGGCGACCATTGATCCCGAACTGTTCGCCCGGCACTTCGCCGACGAACACGGCACGCCCGCACCGATCGTGGAAGTGTCGGGGCGCTCGTACCCGGTGGAGATCCGCTACCGGCCGCTCGCGCTGGAGCTGCCGAACACCGCCGAAGACGAGGACGACGAGGACACCCGTGTCGTCGACCGGGACCCGGTGGACGCCATCGGCGACGCGGTGACCGAGTTGTTCGCCGCGGGCGACGGCGACGTGCTGGTGTTCCTGTCCGGCGAACGGGAGATCCGCGACACCGCCGACGCGCTGCGCGATCTGAAGCTGCCCCGCACCGAGATCCTCCCGCTGTACGCCCGGCTGTCCACCGCCGAGCAGCACCGCGTGTTCGCCCCGCACACCGGACGCAGGGTGGTGCTCGCGACGAACGTCGCGGAGACCTCGCTCACCGTGCCCGGCATCCGGTACGTCGTCGATCCCGGCACCGCGCGGATCTCCCGCTATTCCATGCGGACCAAGGTGCAGCGGTTGCCGATCGAACCGGTGTCCCAAGCCTCCGCGCGGCAGCGCTCCGGGCGTTGCGGTCGCGTCGCCGACGGCATCTGCATCCGGCTGTACTCGGAAGAGGACTTCGAATCCAGGCCCGCGTTCACCGATCCGGAGATCCTGCGCACCAACCTGGCCGCGGTCATCCTGCAGATGACCGCGCTCGGCCTCGGTGACATCGAGAACTTCCCGTTCGTCGAGGCGCCCGACCGCCGCGCCATCCGTGACGGCATCGCCCTGCTGGAGGAACTCGGCGCCCTCGCGCGCCGGGACGGCGCGACCAAGGCCGACGGCACGCTGTCGCTGACGCCGATCGGCCGCGATATGGCCCAGCTGCCGGTCGATCCCCGCATGGCCCGGATGCTGGTGGAAGCGCAGCGCACCGGCTGCCTGGCCGACGTGCTGGTGATCGTCGCGGCGCTGTCGATCCAGGACGTCCGGGAGCGCCCCGCCGAGCAGCAGCAGGCAGCCGACGCCAAACACGCGCGCTTCACCGTCGAAGGCTCCGATTTCCTGGCCTACCTGCGCCTGTGGGACTATCTCGGCGGACAGCGCAAATCGTTGTCGTCCAACCAGTTCCGGCGCCTGTGCCGGGAGGAGTTCCTGCACTACCTGCGGATCAGGGAGTGGCAGGACCTGCACGGACAACTGCGCACCATCACCAGGGGCCTGGGCTGGTCCACGCGGCCGGAGGGCTCGGAGGACGGTGAGCGGCCCCCAACCGAAGCGGCCACACCGGCTCGCAAGTCCGGCAACAGAGCCCGCCGGGGGACGCGCGACGGTCGCCCCGGTCCAGGACGCGACCGGTCCACCGCCGCCACGGCTGCCGGTGACAGCGACGGACTGCCCTGGGACGCCACGGCCATCCATCAGGCACTGCTGGCGGGCATGCTGTCGCACATCGGCGTCCGCGAGGCGGAGACCAGGGAATTCCTCGGCGCCCGCAATGCCAAGTTCATGATCTTCCCCGGTTCGTCGCTGGCCAAGAAGCCACCCCGCTGGGTGATGGCCGCCGAACTGGTCGAGACCTCACGGCTGTGGGGACGGATGGCCGCGAAGATCGAGCCGGAGTGGGCCGAGCGGCTGGCGGGCGACCTCGTCAAGCGCACCTACTCCGAACCGCACTGGTCGGCCAAGCGGGGCTCGGCGCGCGCCTACGAACGGGTGACGCTGTACGGGATCCCGCTGGTCACCGGCAGGCCGGTCGACTACGGACGCATCGACCCCGAGCTGTCGCGCGAGTTGTTCATCCGCCATGCCCTGGTGCAGGGCGAGTGGCAGACCCGGCACGAGTTCTTCCATCGCAATCGCGCGCTGCTCGACGACGTCGCCGACCTGGAGCACCGCGCCCGCCGCCGCGACATCCTGGTCGACGACGAGGTGCTGTTCGAGTTCTACGACAAGCGCCTGCCCGCCGACATCGTCTCGGTGCGGCACTTCGACAGCTGGTGGCGCACCGCACGCCGGGAAGACCCGGCGCGGCTCGACTTCTCCACCTCCACCGTGGTCAACGAGGGCGCGGCCACGCTGGACCCGGCGGCCTTCCCCGACTCCTGGCGTCAGGGCGAACTCAGTTTCCCGCTCTCCTACCAGTTCGAGCCGGGCAACGAGGACGACGGCGTGACCGTCCGGATCCCGGTGGAACAGCTCGCCCACGTCCGCGCCGTCGGTTTCGATTGGCTGGTGCCGGGCATGCGCGACGAACTGGCCGCCGCGTTGATCAAGACCTTGCCGAAGACGCTGCGGCGCAGCGTTGTTCCCGCTCCGGATTTCGCGGCCGCCGCCCTCGCGGCGCTCACCCCGCGCGCGGAGCCGCTGCGCGCCGGGCTGGCGCGCGAGTTGTCCCGGCTCGGCTCGGTTTCCATCGCCCCCACCGACTTCGACGTCTCGGCACTGCCCGATCATCTGCGGATGACCTTCGCCGCCATCGGCGACGACGGCGCGACGCTCGCGCGCGGCAAGAGCCTCACCGCGCTGAAAGCACAACTGGCCGAGCAGGTTTCCGCTTCGGTCGCCCGCGCCACCGCGGGTGCGGAACGTCCGCCTGCCACGGTGTGGACTTCCGAATCGCTCGGCACCATCACGCCGACGGTGCGCCGCGAGGTCGCGGGCCAGACCGTCACCGGATACCCGGCGCTCGTCGCCGAAGGGGACGGCGTGGCGGTTCGGGTGCTCAGCTCCCCCGCGGAGCAGGCCGCCGCCATGCGCCTGGGCACCAGATCGCTGTTGCTGCACGCGCTGCCCACCTCGGTCCGCTCCGCCACCGCTGGGCTTTCGCCCGCGGACCGCTTGGCCCTGAGCCAGAATCCGTACGGCTCACTGGAAGCGCTGCTCGAGGACTGCCGCGCCGCCGCCGCCGACGAACTGCTCGCGGCCGCGGGCGGCCCGGTACACAGCCCTGCGGAGTTCGACGCGCTCGTCGCCCGGATCCGGCCCGAGTTCGCCGCCACCGTAGGGCGTTTCGTGCGCCTGGTGGTACCGATTCTCGCCGGGGCGCACCAAGTCTCCGCGGCGCTGGAACGAACGAGCGAGCGCGATATCGCCGATGACGTCCGTCATCAGCTCGACAATCTGGTGTTCCGCGGCTTCGTCTCCGAGACGGGCGCGGCCCGACTGCGTGAGCTGCCCCGCTACCTCCAAGCCGCGGTGGCACGTTTGGAGGCGCTGCCCGGCTCCGCCGTGCGCGATCGGCAGGGCATGGCCGAACTCGATCGGGCGCTGGCCGCCTACGACCGCCTGGTCGCGTCGCTACCGGAGACCCGAAGGCATGCGCCCGCGGTCACCGAGATCTGGTGGATGATCGAGGAATTCCGCGTCAGCCTGTTCGCGCAGAAACTCGGCACGCCGTTCCCGGTGTCGGCCAAGCGGATCGAGAAGGCGATCGCCGCCGTCCGGCGCTGAGTCAGTCGGCGGCCGACAACGCTTCGGCGCGGGCCCTGCGCATCTCCCTGATCTCGCGTTCGAAGTCCTCGGCGGAGGTGAACGACCGGTAGACCGAAGCGAAGCGCAGGTAGGCCACTTCGTCCAGATCACGCAGCGGACCGAGGATCGCGAGACCCACCTCGTGACTGGGCACCTCGGGCGAGCCTTTCGCCCGCACCGCGTCCTCCACCTGCTGGGCGAGCAGGTTCAGCGCGTCGTCGTCGACCTCACGGCCTTGGCAGGCCCGGCGCACACCCCGGATGACCTTCTCGCGGCTGAACGGCTCGGTGACGCCGCTGCGCTTGACCACCGACAGGATGGCCGTCTCCACCGTGGTGAACCGCCGCCCACATTGCGGGCAGGCGCGACGGCGGCGGATGGCCGCGCCTTCGTCGGCCTCGCGCGAGTCCACCACCCGGGAGTCGGGGTGTCGGCAGTACGGGCAATGCATCCGAGAAATCCTTCGTCGATGCGCGTGCTCGCGTCCGGACCGGGCGCCGATCGCGGCGATCGGCCCGGCGAGCCCGTGTACAGAGGTCTATACCCCGGCACCAGGCATCCCTCGTGCGACACGCGGAACACCTGCATAACACTTCGAGGATACCCGTCCGAGTTTCCGGTTTGTCGCACTCACCCGGCTACGGGCGGGGCTCGGTCACCCGGAGATCTGCCAGTGCGCGGTGAGGTCGGCGAGCAGGTCGGGCAACCTGGCGGCCAGGCGACCGCGGGCGAGCTTGCCCCAGAACGCTTCGCCGAGGACGGCGCCCGCCGAGACGGGATCGGACTCCATATCGATGTGGCGGGGCACGAGGTCGCCGGTGATGTAGTTCCATCGGGCGTCGCGGTCGGCCCAGTTGAAGCCGGGCAACGGGACACGCAGCGCGACGCTGCGGCCGCCGATGTCCGCGCCGACCACCGTCGGGGCGAACACGCCTGGCGCGCGAACGCCGGGGACAGCGGGTTTGCCCGCGACGGTGCTGACGTAGGTGAGCACGCGGCCGATCGGGGCACGGCCCGCCGACGTCTCGTCCCACTGGTCGGCCACCACGCGGTTCTGCTCCCGGTCGGTCATCCGGACCAGCGCGTCGACATAGCCGTCCCGAGTGCCGGAGGCGACCGACCGCCATGCGGTGTGGATGTCCTCGTCGAGCACACCGGCCGCGTACATCTCCTCGATGCCGCGCATGCCGTATGCGACGTAGGACTCGTGCATCGGCACCAGATCCGTGAAGATGTGCTTCTGCATGATCATCAGGCGCGTCTGGTACCAGGCGACGTCCGCCGCGGTCAGGCGGGAACCTTCGGTGGCGAGCAGCCGGATGTCCTCCGGCAGCGCACGCGCCAATTCCGGTGGGGTGGCGCGCAGAAGGTCGGCGACCGCGTCACCGAGCTGGTGGACGCCGGGCACGTCGAGGACGACGCCCGCATCGCTCATGTCGAAGAAGCCGGAGGCGAACGATCCGCCCGCGATCCCGGCGAGGCCCGCCCAGTAGAACTCCGGGTGCTGCGTGGCCAGCCGCAGGTAGTTGACGTACACCTGATTGAAGGTGCGTTCGTTCGCGCGCGGGCCACGACCCGGATCCCATGCGGCCAAGTCGATGTCGGCGTTGCGGGTGGCGATCACCAGCCAGTACTGGTGCAGCAGAGTCGCGTACCGGCGCGGCGGCACTACGTCGGCCCGTGCCTGCCGCAATGCCTCCGCCAAGGCGGATTCGTCCAGCGGCAGCACCGGATTCAGTCCGCCCGGCCCCGCGCCGTCGTCGTTGACGGAGGGGAGGTCCAAATATGCCGCATAGGCGGGCTCGGCCCTGGCGACCGCTGCTGCGGCGAGCCCGACGACCAGGCAAAGGGACAATGCGGCCATGCGGAGGAAGACGCGGCCCGCGGTGAGGAGTGTCATGTGCTGAAAGGTCCCGACCTCGTTCGGGCGGTGTTGCCCGGATCACGTTTTCAGCACGGTAGCAACACGTTCTAGTTTGCCGATCCACAAATCCGGCCGCCCACGATGGCCGGATTCCTTTGCGCTCACCGCGAATCGCCGCTGCCCGGCACACTCGGACCATCTACCACCGCAGGCGCCGACCGGCCGGACCCGCCGCCCCACTCACCCGCCCGCACATGCGCCAACGCGATCAGCCCGACCACCATCGCCGCGGTGAGCAGCGCGGCGACGGCGAGGGCGGCGAACCCGATCTGCGCCTGCTCGACCCGACGCATCGGATGATCGCCACGGAGACGCCGCCGCGCGAAAGTGCCCGGGCCCCGGCCGTAATCGACCATGCCCGCGCCGGGGCGCGCGCCGGGCGGACGCCGATCGACCGCGGATCGGTGGGCGGGCGTCAGCGTTCGCGGACGCGCGCCGCCGCACAGCAGCCGCCGAGCGGTCTCGTACCCGAGATCGTCCTGCGCCGGGGCGGGATCGGCGACGCGGTGCTCGCCATCGGCTTCCGCCGCGCCGGCGGAAGGGGTGGCATGGCTGATCACAGTGCTCATCGGACAAACCTCCGTAGTGGGTGCTCCGTGGCCGTTCGAGCCGTTCGAACACACGTTTCACAGCGAATTCGCTCATGTGTTCGAAGAACTGGTGTTCGATTTCTACCACGCGCCGGCGACAAAGTCAGCCCCGACACCCGACATACCTCGAACAGATGTTTGATCCAGCGGCGCGACCGGACTAGATTCGAAGAACCGAAGACACGACAGGCCATGAAGACACACGCCGGGCGCGAACCGGCCTGGCACAGCAGGAAAGGGCGGTTGCGGTGAGGCAGACGGACGACACGGGCGACGAGACCGACAGCGGCGCCGACGCGGCGGGTAGCGGGGCGGATCTCACCGTGCGTCAGCGCAAAGTGCTCGAGGTGATCCGCACCTCGGTGAGCGAGCGCGGCTACCCGCCGAGCATCCGGGAGATCGGTGACGCCGTCGGCCTCACGTCCACCTCCTCGGTCGCCCACCAGCTGCGCGCCTTGGAGCGCAAGGGCTATCTGCGCCGCGACCCGAATCGGCCGCGCGCGGTCGATGTACGCGGCTTGGACGAGGTGGTGCGGTCGGTGACCAGCCTGCCGGTCGCCGCGGTCGACGACGGTGAGATCACCGTCGACGTCGAACGCCCGGTTCCCACCTTCGTGCCGGTGCTCGGGCGCATCGCCGCCGGTGGCCCGATCCTGGCCGAGCAGGCCGTTGAGGACGTCTTCCCACTGCCGCGCGAGCTGGTCGGCGACGGTTCGCTGTTCCTGCTGAAGGTCGTCGGCCAGTCCATGATCGACGCGGCGATCTGCGACGGCGACTGGGTGGTCGTGCGGCAGCAGAACGTCGCCGAGAACGGCGACATCGTCGCGGCGATGATCGAGGGCGAGGCCACGGTGAAGACCTTCAAGCGCACCGGCAAGGACGTCTGGCTGATGCCGCACAACCCGGTCTTCGAGCCCATCCCCGGCAACGACGCCCAGATCCTGGGCAAGGTCGTCACGGTCATCCGCAAGATCTGACGGCCCGGCGGAACGGTCCACCGCCGGCGGCGCGCCCGTCGGCTGGTGGACGTCCGGAACTTTGCTGCACGGAATGACCGGATGACCCCGCAGCAGCGGACCACCGCCACCGGGTGACGGTGGTCCGCGCCGAAGGGGTCAGTCGCCGACGCCGAGGGCGGTCAGGAACACCAGCACGACGGTTGTCACAGCGAATACACCGTGAGCGGCGACGACAGCCACGGGAAAGTGCCTTTCGGGAGGCTCGGCCGTTCCCGTGGAACGCCCCTGGTAAATGGGGATCCAGCGCAGCAGCATCGTGAATCCGAGCAGCGCGACCGGGATCAGCAGCACGAACGCGATCCAAGCCAGCGCCGTGCTGTCGACGACGAGGTACACGATCCAGACGATCAGTCCGGCGACCGCGAGCAAGAAGTGACCGAACAGCACCGGGGCAGGCAGCTGGGTCGAATTCGGCTGGCGGGTGCCGCCCTTGGCGATCCAGGTGCCGAGCAGGAAGAACCCGCCGCCCGCGGTGAGCAACCAGAAGATCAGTGCGGCGATGCCCATGGTGTACCTCCTGATATTGGGAAGGGATTCAGCGTGTGAAGCCGTCTGCCTGGGCGGCCTCGTCGGCGACACGGACGCCGTACCGATAAGCGAGCTTGCCCCCGAGATACCCGGAAACCGCCAAACTCACCAAGGCCACCACCGACAGCGCCAGCGGCCCGGCCGGGACCGGGCGCGCGGTGTCGGCGCCCTGCCGCCATACGAAGCCGATCGCGTAGGCGACGGTCACCAGCAGGTTGAGCGTCATGTGCAGCAAGCCGGTGCGGAAGGCGGGCGTACCGGTCGGGATCGCGAGCAGATCGAGGAATCCGATCGTCGCGGCGGCCAAGGCGCCGAGCACACCGATCGCGATCAGCCACGACGACCCCTTGACCAGGAACTCCGGATCGTCGACCAGCCGGGACGCGATATCGAACACCAGACTGGCGACCCAGGCGCCGATCGGGACGGTGACCAGGATCGGATGGAAAGGATGCCCGTAGGGACCGGCCAGCGCGGCGGTCACCGGCCGCTTCGCCTGCCGCGGGTCGCCGGTCATGGCGCACCTCCACCGAGGTCGCTCGTCTTCGCATCGGCCGGCCGGCCACGGAGCCGAGGCTCGGCGACGGTCGGCCGAGTCGTTACACGCCGCCGATGGCCGACGGATATCGCTCTTGTATGTGCGGGAATTGTGCATCGATTACGGTAGTCCACGAAGTGGACGTACCACCGTACGAAAATTGCACACCCCCGTGCGGGAAAGACGCACCGAGCGCCGTCGAGCCGAATTACCGGCCGGTTGCGGCTGATCTTTTCCTGTTTCTGGAGCGGGCTACGACATCATCGGAAGCATCGGCATCGGCATGTTGGGGAACATGTTGTTCCACATGTCGCGAATCATCCCCATCATCTGACCCATCACGGTAGTTCACCTCCCTTCCGGTGATTTCCGAAAAGCGGATCAGCCCGTCGGGCGCGATGGCGTGCGACACGGCGAAACACCGGCGAAAGCATCCGGGGAACGGTTTCTGGACTTTTGCCCGGATGACTACCGGCGTACACGTGTCGCTCCTCGGCTCGACAGCTATATACAGGATACGCCGCGCAAAGGTGACCGAAACACGCCAACGGAATGGGCGGATTTTCCGAACCGCCGAGTTCGCCGCTATTCACGCGGTTCGAAACCGGCGCTCCTGGTGTCCGTATACCGGCGGCGGCGCCGGTACGTCCGCTGCCGCTGTGGGCACGACTTCGCGGCACCGCACAGAGCCGATCATCTGATCTCCGGGCTGCCTCGTGCGGCCGGGCGCCGGTTCGTGATTTCCAATTGACGCACCGTGGCCGCCTCCAGAGTGCTCGCCTGGACCTCGTCCAAGCGCCCGCACAGACGTCCCCAGTGCACCGCTACCCGCTCCCCCACCCCGACGTCCGGCAGCGCCGCGTACCCGTCCACCCGGATCGGCACCGACCGCGCCGATTCCGCCGACAGCGCGAGACGTTCCCCGTCCCAGCTCAGCCCACGACAGCGCAGCACGACCTCGCCGCCGGCGCGGTCGAGCACCGTTCCCCAGGTGATCCGGCAGTTGTCGAGCACGCGCAAGGGATGCTCGCTGCCGTGCCGCAGCAGCCGCGACCACGGGTACACGCCGAAGACGTGGAAGCAGTGATTGGCGGCCGCCTCCTCGGCCAGCCCCGGTGTCAGATGCGTCCAGTAACCGCCCGCGACCGGGCCGAGCAGATCCAGCAGTTCGGCGGTGAACTCGCGGGCGTCCAGGTCGGCGCCGACACCGCCGCCCAGCCAGTAGGACTCGACGAGCCTGCGGTCCAGCGGGTCGGCGATGCCGGTCATCCGCGCCATCACGCGCAGATACGGCCATGCTCCGGTGAACCGGCGCGCCACCGCGCGCACCTGCTCGTCGGAGCCGTCGCGCAGGGCCGCCGCGTCGGGCGGCCCGCAGTAGCCGAGCCGATTGGGGGCGTAGGCGTACCGGGCGAACATCTCCGCTCCGCTGGCCGCCATCAGCACGGTCCTCCGCCGGCGCGGCCGGTGGACCATCGCTGCTCGATGCGGCCGAATCGCCACACCCCGACGGCGACCGCCCAGGTGAGCAGGAACAGCCCGGCGATCACGAAACCCATGGCCCCCAGATCCAGCCCGCCGACCCAGGCCAGCGGTCCGTCGGCGATGCCGAATTCCTCGGCCAGCAAGGAGATCATCTCCTGCGCGCCGATCAGCAGCGCCACCGCCACCGACAAACCGGTGACGACGATGTTGTAGTAGACCGTGCGCAGCGGCCCGGCGAACGCCCATCCGTAGGCGTAGTTCATGAACGCGCCGTCCAGCGCGTCCAACAGTGTCATGCCCGCCGAGAACAGCACGGGCAGCACGAGTATCGCGTACCACGGCAGGTCGGTCGCCGCCGCGCCGCCCGCGATCACCAGCAGGCTCACCTCGGTGACGGTGTCGAAGCCGAGGCCGAACAGCAGCCCGACGGGGTACATCTGCCACGGCGCGCGCACCGCCTTGGTCAGCGGCCCGATCACCCGCTGCAAGGCGCCGCGGTCGTGCAACCGCTGCCGTAACGCGGCCTCGTCGTAGCTGCCGCGGCGCATCCCACGGAACACCCGCCAGATGCCGATCAGCGACACCAGGTTCAGCGCCCCGATGACGAGCAGGAAAGTGCCGGAGACGCCGGTGCCGAACAGGCCGGTCCACCGTTGCAACCCGGAGTTCTCCTCGCGCAGGTCGCCGGCCAGCGCTTTGACGCCGAACGCCAGCAACGCCACGAGCACGAAGACGATGGTGGAATGCCCGAGGGAGAACCAGAATCCGGTCGACAGCGGACTGCGCCCGTCCGCGATCAGCTTGCGGGTGGTGTTGTCGATCGCGGCGATGTGGTCGGCGTCGAACGCGTGCCGCATCCCCAGCGTGTAGGCGGTGACGCCGAGGCCGACGCCGAACACCGCGCCGTCCACCGTGTATCCGCCGGGGACCACGAGCAGCAGCAGCGCCGACCACCCGAGGACGTGCAAGGCGACGACGACCGCCGCCATCCCCGCGACGTCGCGCCGCTGCCGCCCGTCCAGCGGGGCACGCGACGTCGCAGGCGTGTCGGCGATCCGAACGATGATCCACACCTCGCCTTCTGCGTCCCCGCGTCAGCAGATCCGCGGCAACTGCTCGCCCGCGGGCAGATCCACCACCCGCGTACCGCCGAGTGCGGTGCGGGCGACCACCATGCCGGGATGTTCGGCGACGCATCGGCCGATCACGGCGGCCTGTGCGCCCAGCGGATGTTCCCGCATCGCCGCGAGCACGCGATCGGCGTCCTCGGGCGCGACGAACGCCAGCAACTTGCCCTCGTTGGCCACGTACATCGGGTCGAGTCCGAGCAGCCCGCACGCGTCGCGCACGCCGGCGGGCACCGGGAGCTGCCGTTCGTCCAAGGCCACACCGACTTCGGCGGCGCGGGCGATCTCGTTGAGCGAGGCCGCGACGCCGCCGCGGGTGGGGTCGCGCAGCACGTGCACGTCGGCGCCGGTGGCCAGCATCGCCGCGACCAGACCGTGCAGCGGCGCGGTGTCGCTGAGCACGGTGGTGCCGAACTCCAGTCCCTCCCGGCAACTGAGCACCGCGACACCGTGCACGCCGATCTCGCCGCTGACCAGCACGACGTCGCCCGGGGTAGCGCGCTGCGGCCGGATGTCCACCTCCGGGGCGACCACGCCGATCCCGGCCGTGTTGATGTAGATCCCGTCGCCGTGCCCGGCGTCGACCACCTTGGTGTCCCCGGTGACCAGCTGGACCTCCGCGGCCAGCGCGGCGGTGCCGACCGCCTGGGCGACGCGCGCGATGTCGGCCAGCGCGGTGCCCTCTTCCAGGATGAACGCGGTGGACAGCACCATCGGGCGCGCGCCGGACATGGCCAGATCGTTCACCGTGCCGTTGACCGCGAGTTCGCCGATCGTGCCGCCCGGGAACACCAGCGGTTTCACCACGAACGAATCGGTGGAGAAGGCCAGCCGCGCGCCGTCGAGCGTGACCACCGCGGAATCGGTCAGATCCGCGTTCGCGGCCGGACCGAACGCGGGCAGGAACAGGTGCTCGATCAGCTCGCCGGACATCGCGCCGCCGCCGCCGTGTCCCATCACGATGTTCGGCGAATCCCGCAGCGGCATCGGGCAGACCCAGCCCTCCATGTCGATCGTCACGGGGGCGGTGCCTTCCTCAGGCATGAGCCACCTCCGCGGGCAGATCCAGGCGCCGGTACAGGTAGTAGGCGGCGCACGCGCCTTCGGAGGACACCATGGTGGCGCCCAACGGATTACGCGGCGTGCACTCCTTGCCGAAAGCGGCGCACTCGTGCGGCTTGATCAGCCCTTGCAGCACCTCGCCGGAGCGGCAGATGGTCGATTCGGCGGTGTGCAGGTCGCCCACGGCGAAGCGGTGTTCGGCGTCGAACTCGCGATAGCGCTCCGACAGGCGCCAGCCGCTGTTCGGGATCACGCCGATGCCGCGCCAGCCCCGGTCGGTGACCTCGAAGACGTCTTGCAGCATGGCTTTCGCCGCGGGATTGCCCGCCGCGGACACCGCGCGAGGGTAAGCGTTCTCCAGCTCGTGCCTGCCCGACTCCAATTGCAGCACGGTGCGGCGGATGCCCTCGAGGATGTCCAGCGGCTCGAATCCGGTGACCACCATCGGCACCTTGTACTGCTCGGCCAGCGGCGGGTACTCGTCGGTGCCCATCACCGTGCAGACGTGCCCGGCGGCGAGGAACCCCTGCACCCGGCAGGTCGGCGACTCCATGATCGCGGCGATGGCGGGCGGGACCAGCACATGCGACACCAGCAGCGAGAAATTCCCGATGCCGAGCCGCTCGGCCTGGTAGACCGTCATCGCGTTGGCCGGAGCCGTGGTCTCGAAGCCGATGCCGAAGAACACGACCTCGCGGTCGGGATTCTCCCTGGCCAGGTTCAGCGCGTCCAGCGGCGAGTACACCACCCGGACGTCGCCGCCCTCGCTCTTCACCCGGAACAGGTCCTTGGAGCTGCCCGGCACCCGCAGCATGTCGCCGAACGAACAGAAGATCACGCCCGGTCGCGCGGCGATCTCCAGTGCCTTGTCGATCACCTCCAGCGGGGTGACGCAGACCGGGCAGCCGGGGCCGTGGATCATCTCGATCTGGTCGGGCAACAACTGGTCGATGCCGTGGCGGATGATCGAGTGCGTCTGTCCGCCGCAGACCTCCATGATCGCCCAGCGGCGGCTGGTCGTGGCGCGGATGCGATCGAGCAGGCGCTGGGCCAGCTCGGGGTTGCTGAATTCGTCCAGATACTTCATGACCGGTCCTCCGGTTCCTCCCGTGACGGCTCGGCGGCGGGATTGTCCAGGCCCGCCTGCTTCGCGGCGATGGCGAAACCGTCGCCGAATTCATCGTTCAGTACGCCGAGGTGCTCGAACTCGGCCAGGGTCCGCAGCGCGGACTCCTCGTCCAGACGCTGGATGGCGAAACCGACGTGGACCACGACGTAGTCCCCGACCGCCGCGTCCGGGATGTATTGCAGGCACACGTCCTTGTGCACGCCGCCGAAGTCGACGACCGACATCAGCGTGCCGTCCCGCTCGTGCAGGCTGAGCACTTTGCCTGGTACCGCAAGACACATCGTTGTTCTCCTTCGCTCATCCCTCGCTGCACGCGAGGAGTTGCCCGAACGCGAGGCCGCCGTCGTTGGGCGGCAGGCGGTGGTGGGTGATCACGGTGAACCCGTTGTCGCGCAGCAGCGCACACGATCGCGGGAGCAGCAGGGCGTTCTGGAAGACGCCGCCGGACAGGGCGACGACCGTCCCCGAAGTGGCGTAGCGAGCCGCGAGGTCGAGCACCAGCCGAGCGACGGCGGCGTGGAAGCGCGCGCCCACCACCTGCGGGGGCGCGCCCGCACGAACATCGGCGACCACATCCGCGATCACCGGTGCGGGATCGATAGCGGCGGGATCGCCGTCCACGAGCGAGAATCGGTAGGCGGTGTCGCCGTCCGGCCCGGCGCGCGAGAGCCCTTCCAGCTCGATCGCCGCCTGGGCTTCGTAGTCGACGACGTGCCGCACGCCGCACAGCGAGGACACCGCGTCGAACAACCGGCCCATGCTCGAGGTGGGCGCGCAGCCGAGGCCGGTGCGGAACTGGTGGGCCAGCACGGAACGCTCCGCGGGCGGGCACGCCGCGACCGCGGGAATGTCCTCGCGCCAGTCGATCCCGGCCGCGCGCAGATGAGCCAGCGCCATGCGGTAGGGCCTGCGCACGGCGAGATCGCCACCCGCGAGCGGCACGTACTTCAGGTGCGCCAGACGACGGTAGCCCTTGTATCCGGCCAGCAGGACCTCACCGCCCCACACGGCCGCATCCGGCCCGTACCCGGTGCCGTCGAAGGCGATGCCGACGACTTGGTCGGTGGCGCCGAGTCCGTGCTCGCCCATGACGGCGGCGATGTGCGCGTGATGGTGCTGGACGGTGTACAAGGGGCGCTCGCCCGCGTGCCTGCGCGCCCAGGCGGTGGAACGGTAGGCGGGGTGCGCGTCGGCGACCAGCTGCGCGGGGCGGACCCCGGTGAGTTCGCCGAGGTGGCGCTGGGCGGCGTCGAAGGAGCGCAGCGTCGCCAGGTCGTCCATGTCGCCGATGTGCTGGCTCAGCCAGGCGTAGCGGCCGTCGGCCATCGCGCAGGTGTTCTTCAGGTCGGCGCCGACGGCCAGCGTCGGCGGCAGCGGCACCGGGAGCAGCAGCGGCAGCGGCGCGTAGCCGCGCGAGCGCCGGACGGGCAGTTCCCGGCCGTCCAGGCAGCGCACCACCGAGTCGTCGCAGGGCACGAGGATGCGCCGGTTGTGCGACAGCCAGCCGTCGGCCAGACCGGCGAGGCGGGTGCGGGCGTCGTCGTCCTGGTAGCAGATCGGCTCGCCGCCGAGATTGCCGGAGGTCATCACGAGCACCTGCGGGCCGGGCGGGTCGCCGGGCAGCCCGAACAACAGCAGGTGCAGCGGGGTGTAGGCGAGCATGACGCCCAGGTCCGGGTTGCCGGGCGCCACCGAGGGCGCGGGCACCGGGTCGCGGCGCACGGACGCCGAGTCGTACCCGCTCGAAGGGCGTGCGTCGCGCGGCGAGCGTCGAGCCAGCAGCACGATGGGGCGTGCCGGGCTGGTCAGCAGCTTCGCGGCGGCATCGTCGACAGTGACGACGGCCCGTGCCGTGGCCAGATCCGGCACCATGACGGCGAAGGGCTTGTCACCGCGGCGTTTACGACGCCTGAGCTCCGCGACGGCCGGCTCGTTCGTGGCGTCGCAGGCGAGGTGGTATCCGCCGATGCCTTTGACCGCGAGGATGCCGCCCTCGCGCAGCAGTCGCCGCGCGGCCGTCAGCGGCGCGCCGGCTCCCGGGCCGGTATAGGCGAGCGTGGGTCCGCAGTCCGGGCAGGCGATCGGCTGCGCGTGGAAGCGGCGGTCGGCGGGATCGGCGTATTCGCCGGCGCACCGGTCGCACATGGCGAAGTCGGCCATCGACGTGCGCTCGCGGTCGTAGGGCAAGCTCGCGATGATGGTGAAGCGCGGGCCGCAGTTGGTGCAGTTGACGAACGGGTGGCGATAACGGCGATCGCGCGGATCGCGCAGTTCGCGTTCGCAATCGGCGCAGATCGCGACATCGGGCGAGGCGAGCGTGCGACCGCCGCCCTCGCGCGTGCTGCCCGCGATGTGGAATCCGGTGCCGCCGCGCGCCGGGATGTCGGCCTGCTCCACCGACTCGACCACCGCCAGCGGCGGCGGCCGCAGGCGCAGCCGCCGGGCGAACTCGTCCAGCTCCCTCGGCGCTCCTTCGATCTCGATGACCACGCCGTCGCTGTCGTTGCTCACGCTGCCGGACAAAGCCAGTTCGGCGGCGGTGGTGTAGACGAACGGCCGGAACCCGACGCCTTGGACCACACCGCGCACCAGCAGACGCCGCCGCAGCCGCGCCGTGCTCATGGCAGGTCTCCGCGTTGCAGGAGACGCAGCCCGCTCAGCGCCGCCTCGGCCCCGGCCTCGTCGGTCTTCTCCACCGCGAAGCCCATGTGGATGATCACCCAGTCACCCGGCCGGGCCGGATCCCCGTCCAGCAGGCCGATATTCACCTTCCGCTGCTCGCCGGACACCTCGACCAGCGCGATCTGGTCGTGATAGCCGTCGGGGATCGCCAGCACTCGTCCCGGGATGCCCAGACACATCGTCAGTCCTCCTGTCGCGCTGTGGCCCGCGGACGCGGGGAGCCGTCGGATACCGCGGTGGGCAGGAACGCTGCGAGCACCTCACCGACGGCGGCGACCGCCTCCGGCACCGCCGCGGCGACCGGCGCGGACAGGCCGATGCCCTCTTCCACGCAGGCGACCTGGCAGCCGATCACCACCGTGGGCGGTAGCACGCCGCCCAGCGCGCGCACCCCCGCGAAGACGGCGTCCGGGCTCATCGCGTGGGCGTCGAGCTGTGCGCCGGTGTCCTCCGGTTCGGCGCCGAACACCTCGATCCGGCCGGGCGCGCCGCGGTCGGGCAGCGCGTCGATCAACAGCAGCGCCGCCCAGGGGTCTAGCAGGTCGTAGGCCAGATGCATGCCGCGGATGCCGTAGTCCACCGCGCGCACGCCGGGGTCGGGGTGGCGCGGCAGCCTGCGCACCACCTCGGGTCCGAATCCGTCGTCGCCGAGGAAGATGTTGCCGATCCCGGCGATCAGCACCGCGGCCGTCGGGTCACCCCTCTTCCTCGGTGGGCGTGGTCGCGCCGCCGACCCGCGCGTCGTCGACCTTTCCGGTCGCCGTCTCGCCGGGGGCGTTGGCGGTGTCCTTGCGCTCGTCGTAGGGCGGTGCCGCCGCTTCGGTGCCGGGCGGGGCTTGCGAGGTGAACTCGGTGCCCTTCTTGACGTCGTCCGAATGCGCGGAGCGCATCTCCTCGTGATCGATGTGCCCCGGTTCCCGTTCCGCCGGGCCTGCGGCCGCGACGCTCGCACCCGCGTCGCGCGAACCAGGCGCGCCACGTGCCGATTGCGGCTCTTCGCGATGTTCACCCATGATGCTTCCTCTCCGATCCCCCGCTACATGTGCCGGATCTTCAGGTATCGCCGCAGGTCCGGGATCGACCGCACGCCGAGATACACCCCCGCCGCCACCAGCACGGCGACGACGGTCGTCGAGACCACTCCCACGGTTTCCATTGCGGACTTCCTTTCATTCCTCGGTGCCGCCGAGCGGCTCCAGTTCGTCGGGCGCGAAATACAGGTAGCGCCCGTACCATTCGTGCAGCTCGGCCGCCGGATCGGCATCCAGAACCACCCCGACGTGCGCCTGCCCGTCGACGTCCTGGTGCACGGAGACGACCCGCGCGCACTGCCCGTCGAAGAACAGATCCTGGGCGTCGGCCCGCCGCGCGGGATGCAGCCGGACGCGGCTGCCCTTGCGGACCAGCGCGCCCGCGACCGGCACGGCGTCGAGGTCAGGGCGAACGGCGCCGTCGGCCAGCGGGTCCCACCAATCGACGCCTTCGGGGACCTCCGGGATCAACCCGGGACCTTCGGCGTGCGGGTCGCGCAGCACGCCGTGCAGCTGCCGCATCGCGTCGGGCGACATGGCCTCGCACCGGTCGATGATCTCCGCCGCGCGCGGGTCGGTGGCCCGGGCCCGCGCCTTCTCCGCGTCGGTCATGGTGAGGATGCGCAGCGTGAGGATCTCGTCGATCTCGGTGGAGTCGAACAGCGCGCCTTCGCTCTGCTCCGCGATCTCCGGATGGTCGTAGAGGATGATCGGCGAGATGAGCACCACGCTGTGATCGCCGGGCGGCCCCGCGAGCACCGGGAAGCAGCGGTATCGGTCGCAGCGGGCGGCCGCCGCGGTGGCGTCGGGCGGCGGTTCCAGCAGGGAGACGAACTGGCCGCCGATGATCTCCGCGATGACGTGCGCGCCGATCAGCGAGCGGGCGATGGCGTCGCGCTTGTCGGTCGCGGGCGCGCCGACGTTGCGCAGGACGACCGTCAGCCGCAGGAAGCCGTCGTCGCGGTCGGCGGCGAGTTCGAGCTCGCCCGCCAGCGGCAGCCGGGTCCGCACGAACGTGCCGGGCGCGGGGACGGCGGCCATGGCGATCCGCTCGGCGTCGCAGCCGCCCGGGATGTCGAGCGGGTGGACCAGACGCCCGGGCGCGACGGGGCCGACGGTGATCTCCTGCTCGACCGCCTCGTCCCAGGACAGCCACGACCGCGCGCCGTCGGTCAGCTCCGCCACGGGCGTGCCGTCCTCGTCCACCACTTGCCGGCGCTGCAGTTGCAGGAACCGCACGGTCACGGTGAGTTCGGGATACTCGCCCGGATCGATCAGGCACTGGGCCGACAGCGTCGACTCCTCGCCGATGCCGGCCGCGGCGGCCCCGGGCGGCCCGAGCACGCCGAACTGCCAGCGCGACTGGTTCTTGCGCGCGTCGGCACGGTAGGGATAGAGCAGATAGCCCTCGTAGAGCACCGCGTCGGCCACGGCGCGGGCGCGGGCGCGTGCTTGCGTGGTCGTCACGGCGTCTCCTCGGCGCTGGTCAGCAGGCGGGTCACCGCGTCGTCGAAGCCGGGAAGGCCATGGCTGGATTTGTAGCCGGCCAGCGCGCGGAGCGTGTCGTTGTGCAGCCGCACCCACCCGGTATTGGGGAAGTACGCGTCCATCAGGCCCTGCCATACCGACACCGGCATCGCGAACTTGTCCTCGCGGTCCCACGGGATCTGCTGGATGGCGAATCCGGTCGTGCCACGGATGAAGACCGTCCCGCTGAACAGGAACAGCAGCGGAACCACGCCCTCGCGCAACGCGTGCAGGTACTTCGATCCGGTCACCTCGAAGTCGTAGGTGCACGGCATCGGCAGGTCCACCTGGGCGCCGCCGGTGAAGCTCGGCACCATGGTGGCGCAGTGCATCCACAGGAACGAACGCTGGGTCTCGTGCCACCGTTCGCGCGGACCGAACAGATCGACCAGCCCCGCGGCCTCCTCGTCGGAGTAGCCGCGGCGGAACGGCTCGATGCGCACCTGCGCGCGCAGGGCGATGGCGTGCACCGGTTCCTCGGCGAGCGCGGCGATGCCGACGCGCGCGGACAGGATCGGCGCGACGGCGTACGGCTCGGGTTTGATCTCGAGCACCGCGAACGTCGTCGAGTACACCGGGCTCATGCAGCACCACCGGCTCTCGCGCGCGCCGACGCGTCGGCGAAGAACTGCTCCAGATACCGGTGCACGTCCTGGCCGCCGTCGAATCCGTGCCACAGCAGCCGCATCCGGCCGACGAACTCATAGCAGGCGTCGATCGGCAGCAGCAGGCACGCCGCCCGCTCGGTGCGGCGGTCGGGCACCCGGATGAGCAGCGCTTCCACATCGGGAGCGAGCACGTCCAGCTCGGGATGCCGGTTGAGAATCGAATTCCATTGTTCCAGTGGCAATTCCGACTCCGTCGCGCCTGCGGGCCCTGGATAGAACGCCACCGTCCGGTCCAGCGCGGAATTGCGGAAGAAGAACGCCAGACTCACCGGGATGTCCAGCGCGTCCCATTCCGCCCGGCTGATCGTGAAATCGGGGAACGCGAGATACCGGTCCGGCACCGCCCGATAGCGCAGCTCCGCCTTCTGGTCGACGAACAACAGGTAGCAGCCACGGCACACGCACATCAGCTGTCTGCCTTCGACGTTCACCACATGCTGGTGCCGCTCGGCGATGGGCTCCGCGCACATCTCGCACCGCTCGCCGGGCCTTGGGGCGGGCCCGCGATCGGCGGCGATCCGCCGCAGCGCGCGAAACGGTGTGCTCACCCGCCGACCTCCGCCGGCACCGCCACCGACAGTTCGCCGGAGCGCACGAGCACGGGCAGCGGTTCGAGATGCCCGTCGCCGTCGACCCTGGCGCCGGCGTGCACCACGTCGTAGTGTGCCCGGCAAGTCGGGCACCGCAGCACCGCGTCACCGGCCGGGAAACCCACGCGCCGCTCCAGCGCCGCACCCGCGAGCGAGCGCTCGCACGCCGGGCAGTGGTCGCGGTAGGCGTACAGCTGCTCGCCAACCCGGCAGGCGAGCACGGTCAGCCCGGCGAGGGCGAAGCCACCCACCTCCCCCGCGCCGAGTTCGGCCAGTTCGGGGACCGCGACCCAGCTGCCGGACCGCGCACCGTCCGCCCGCACGCGTGAGAACAGCGAGTCGGCGGAGATCACCCCCGCCGACTCGGTCCGCGCGGCGACGACTTCGATGGACTCGATCTCCGGCGCGGCCGCCCGCACCGCGTCCTCCACGGCCAGTTCGAGCGTCACCGACGAGGACGGACAGCTCTTGCAGCTACCCGCCAGCTCCAACCGGACCACGCCGTCGGCGACGTCGACCAGATGGACGTCGCCGCCGTGGGATCCGAGATACGGACGCACGCTGTCCAGCGCGTTCGCCACGCGGGTGGTCACATCGTGCGGATGCAACCCGTGGACGAGCAGCAGACTCGCGACCAGATCGTCGCGGGCCAGCCGATCGACCGCCGCGTCGTCGAGCAGCTCGAGCACGCGGGTCAGTCCCGCGCCGTAGAGTCCGACCAGTTCGCGCACCAGTTGCTCCGCGCGTTCGCGGGCGAGCGCGCCGCCCGCCGAACTCGCTTCCAGCAAGGTCTCGATGCGATCACCGGCTTCGCGCCACCGGGAGTCGTCGAGCGTCGCGTCGTCCCGGCCGTCCGGGCGATCCTCCACCGTCACCTCCGGGTCGTTTCGCCCGACGCGGACTCACTCGGGTGTGAGCGTCTGCGTCGGTGAGTGCAGCTTCTCCAGCGTCTTGCCCTTGCCGAGGTACATGTGCACGCCGCACGGCAGGCAGGGATCGAAACTGCGCACGGTGCGCATGACGTCGATGCCCTTGAAGTGCTCGCGGTCGTTCTCCTCGAAGATCGGCTGGCCCTGCACCGCGTCTTCGTAGGGTCCCGGTGTGCCGAAGCTGTCGCGTGGGCTCGCGTTCCACGGCGTCGGCGGATACGGGTGGTAGTTCGCGATCTTGCCGTCCCGGATCACCATGTGATGCGACAGCACGCCGCGCACCGCCTCGGTGAAGCCGCAGCCGATGCCCTCTTCCGGTACCTCGAACTTCTCCCAGGTCTTGGTGTGGCCCGCCCGGATCTCCGCCATCGCCTTCTCCGCGAAGTGCAGCGCGCAGGCCGCCGCGTACGCCTGGAAATAGGTGCGCGCGCGGTTGCGCTCGAGGGTGTTGCTGCCGTGCACCGGAATCTTCCACTCCAGCGTCACCGGACCTTTGAGCGCGGTCTTGGGCAGGTTGATCTGCACGCTGTGCCCGGTGGCCTTGACGTAGCCGATGTCGATCAGGTTCGCCAGCGCCGTCGACCACAGCCGAGCCAGCGGACCGCCGCCGGTGTCCAGGGAGAGGTAGTCGGTGCCGTCGAACCAGCGCGGCGACATGACCCAGCTGTACTTCTCGTCCAGGTCGCGTTTCTGCGGCCGGGGATTGGTGTGCTGGTTCCAGGGATGGCGCCGGTCCACCGGGTTGCCCAGCGGATCGGTCTTGACGAACATCTCCTGATCGGTCCAGTCCTCGTAGTACGAACTGCCCAGCAGGATCCGCAGACCCAAGTTGATGTCGACCAGGGAGGTGGTCAGCAGCTTGCCGTCGACCACGACGCCGGGGGTCACGTACATCTTGCGGCCCCAGTCGGCCATGTCCTTGTACTCGAAGTTGCAGACCTCCGGGTCCTGGAAGGAGCCCCAGCAGCCGAGCAGCGTGCGGCGCAGACCGACCTTCTCGTACCCCGGCATCGCTTCGTAGAAGAAGTCGAACAGGTCGTCGTGCATCGGCACGACCTTCTTCATGAACTCCACGTAGCGCATCAGCCGGGACAGGTAGTCGGTCATCAACTGGATGGTCGCGACCGTGCCCGGCCCACCGGGATACAGCGTGGACGGATGGACGTGCCTGCCCTCCATCAAGCAGAACATCTCCCGGGTGATCCGGCTGACCTGCAACGCCTCCCGATAGAACTCACCGGTGAACGGGTTGAGCGCACGCATGATGTCCGCGACGGTGCGATACCCGTGGTCGCCCGCGTGCGGGGCCTCGGTGTTCTCCGCCCTGGCCAGCACGCCGGGGTTGGTCTCGGAGACCATCTTCTCGCAGTAGTCCACGCCGACCAGGTTCTCCTGGAAGATGTTGTGGTCGAACATGTACTCGGCGGCCTCGCCCAGGTTGACCACCCACTCGCCGAGGTGCGGCGGACGCACGCCGTAGGCCATGTTCTGGCAGTAGCACGAACAGGTGGCGTGGTTGTCGCCGCAGATACCGCAGATGCGGCTGGTGATGAAGTGCGCGTCGCGCGGGTCCTTGCCCTTCATGAAGATCGAGTAGCCGCGGAAGATCGAGGAGGTGCTGTGGCACTCGACCACTTCCCGATTCTCGAAGTCGATTTTCGTGTAGATGCCGAGGCTGCCGACGATGCGGGTGATCGGGTCCCACGCCATCTCGACGAGGCGGTCCGGCTCGATCGTCTTGTGCGACGGCTCCGGGATGATCCGGGTCATCAGAGAACCTCCTACCAGGTGCGGGTCGCGCCGGTCTCCAGCTTCCGGCCCCGGTGCCGCCAGTGCGGCTCCTTGTCGACCGTGCGCCCGGTGATGTGACGGAGGCTGCGGATCACCGATCCGTAGAGCCCCGATGCGGTGGACGAGAACTTCCCGCCGGGTGGTTCGTCCATGAACGGCATGAACTTGTCCGGGAAGCCCGGCATGGTGCAGCCGATGCAGATGCCGCCCACGTTCGGGCAGCCGCCCAAGCCGTTGATCCAGCCACGCTTGGGCACGTTGCACTTGACCACGGGCCCCCAGCAGCCGAGTTTCACAATGCATTTCGGCGAGCCGTACTCGGTGGCGAACTCACCTTGCTCGTAGTAGCCCGCGCGGTCGCAGCCCTCGTGCACGGTGGCCCCGAACAGCCACTTGGGCCGCAGCGCGTCGTCGAGGGGGATCATCGGCGCCTGGCCGGTCGCCATGTAGAGCAGATAGGTGAGCGTCTCGGACATGTTGTCCGGTTGGATGGGGCAGCCGGGCACGCAGACGATCGGGATACCGGCCTTGCTCTTCCAGTCCCAGCCGAGATAGTCCGGCACGCCCATCGCGCCGGTCGGGTTGCCCGCCATCGCGTGGATGCCGCCGTAGGTCGCGCAGGTGCCCGCCGCGACGATGGCCGTGGCCTTCGGCGCGAGCCGGTCGAGCCATTCGCTGGTCGTCATGGGCTGGCCGGTGGCGGGATTGTTGCCGAACCCGCACCAGTAGCCCTCCTTCTTGATCTGTTCGTTCGGGATCGAGCCCTCGACCACCAGCACGAACGGTTCCAGTTCCCCGCGGTCGGCCTTGAAGAACCACTCCAGGAAGTCGTCCGCACCGCCGTTGGGACCGCACTCGAAATCGATCAGCGGCCAGTGCACGGCGATCTTGGGCAGACCGGGGAGCGCGCCGAGGGCGATCTCTTCGATGCTCGGCTGCGTGGCCGCCGTCAAGGCGACCGAGTCACCGTCACAACTGAGGCCCGCGTTGATCCACAGCACATGGATCAGGGTCTCTTCGGCTCGTACTGCTTCCTGAGTGGGCATCTCGCCACCTCCCGCAGCGGACCACGGGGGGCCGGATCTCACCTTTCTCGAAGAAGGGGTCACCCGCAGCTGTGATCCTGATCACCTCACTCTAAGCGCGCCCGGCAGCATCCTCAAGAGCCGCCGTACCCGCCGCGCGACGCTCATCGGCAAGCCAGTCGTACCAGGTAGACAGCCCTTCTCCGGTGCTGACCGACAGCGGCAGGACCTCGACGCCGGGGTGTATCGAACGGATGTATTCCCGGCATCGATCCAGGTCGAAATCGACATACGGCAGCAGGTCGGTCTTGTTCACCAGCACCAGTCCCGCGGCCTGGAACATGTGCGGATACTTCAGCGGTTTGTCGGTCCCCTCGGTCACCGAGATGACCACTACCTTCGCCCGCTCCCCCAGATCGAACAGCGCGGGGCAGACCAGGTTGCCGACGTTCTCCACGAACAGCAGCGTGCCCGGCGCGGGGTCGAGCGTCTCCAGGGCGCGATACATCATCTCGGCGTCCAGGTGGCATCCCGCGCCGGTGTTGACCTGCACCACCCGGCACCCCGTCGCCTCGATCCGTTCGGCGTCCAGCAATGTCGCCTGGTCCCCCTCGATCACCGCGATCGGAGCCTGGCCCGACTCGCGGATGGTGCGTTCCAGCAAAGTCGTCTTGCCCGCGCCGGGGGAACTGGTCATGTTGAGCGCGACGGTGCCGCGCTCGGCCAGCCAGGCGCGATTGCGCTGCGCCAGCTCGTCGTTCTTGGCGAGGACCTTCAGCTCGAGGGTGACCGTCTCGGTGGCGGGCACGTGGGCGTGGTCGGCGCCGGAGCCGTGCTCATGCGGGTGCTCGTGGTCCGCATGGGTGTGGTCGTGGCCGTCGGCGTGCTGGTGATCGTGTGGGACGCGGATCAGCGCGGCGGCGTCGTCGCCGCACCCGCAGGTTGCGCACATGCCTCACTCACCTCCATGGATCGGATGCGCAGCTCGCGCCCGGCGCGGATCTCGACATCGGCGCTGCCGCACGGACACAGCGGGATCGGGTCCGGCAGCCGGAACTCGGCGCCGCAGGTGCGGCAGGCCGCCACACCCGGGATCTCCACCAGAACCAGTTCCGCGCCCTCGGCGACCGTCGCCTCGGCCGCGACTTCGAAACAGAACCGCATGGCATCGGGCACGACGGCGCACAGCGCGCCGACCTCGACGGTGACGGAGTGGACCCGCCGGCCCGCCGCGTGCTCACAGACGGCGTCGATGACGCACCGTGTGATGGCCATTTCGTGCATCCCGACCTCGATTCCTCGAGTGGACAACTCGAGGCTACTCCGGGGCAAACCTTCAGCGGGCGAAATCTTCCAGGCTCCCGTTTCCCGCGCCACGCACGGGGCCGGCCAGGATCCCCGCACTGCGGCCGGGATCTCCCTCCAGATCCCTGCCGCCCGGCAGCGAAACCTGGCGCTTACCCATGCCCGAGTCCGTCACACCGGTGTCCTGCGACTAAGGGCGTGGCGGTCAGTCGTGGTCGACCACGGCGCGGACCTGGCCGCTGTTCGCATCGATCGTCACGTCGTGCTCCACGCCGTCGGCAGTGGTGAGCTCCACGTCCCACACCGCGACCCCGCGATCGGTGTCGAATTCGACGGACCCGACCCGACCGCCCGGCACGGTCGCCAGCGCCTTGTCGATGGCCTGCTGCCTGCTGATCGCGGGGTCGGCCACCAGTGACCGGTTCGCCGCGACCGAGCGGAACGCGACGGTGTGATCGTCCGGACCGCCGGTGGCGACCGCGGCCAGGACCGCACTCAGACCGACGACGGCGGCCGCGACGGCCGTGCCGACGAGCAGCCAGCGAAGACCTGCGTAGGCGCGGCGGATTACGGTTGTCATGGGAAACCTCCTGCGGGAGTGTTGATTCCGAATGCGTCCACTGTGGCGATCGGAGCTGAAGGCGAGCTGAAGTGACCTGAAGACGGTTTCAGGATTCGTCTGCCACTCTTGGGGGATGCGTCTGCTGATCGTCGAAGACGAGAAACGTCTGGCCCTCACGCTGGCAAAAGGGTTGTCGGCGGAGGGATTCGCCGTGGATGTGGTGCACGACGGCGCCGAGGGCCTGCACTTGGCGACGACCACCGACTACGACTTGATCATCTTGGACATCATGCTGCCCGGCATGAACGGCTACCGCGTCTGCGCCGCGCTGCGGGCCGGTGGTCACGAGACGCCCGTGCTCATGCTGACCGCGAAAGACGGCGAATACGACGAGGCCGAGGGGCTGGACACCGGCGCCGACGACTATCTCAGCAAGCCGTTCTCCTACCTGGTGCTGCTGGCCCGCATTCGTGCGCTGTTGCGCCGCCGGACCCGTGGCGGCGCGCGCGTGCTGCGCGTCGGTGACCTGATCGTCGACCCCGGGACCAGGACCTGCCGCCGCGGTGCGCAGGACGTGACACTGACCGCCAAGGAGTTCGCCGTGCTCGAGCACCTGGCCGTCCGCGCCGGCGAAGTGGTGTCGAAAGCCGATATCCTGCACCATGTCTGGGATTTCGCCTACGACGGCGATCCGAACATCGTCGAGGTCTACATCAGCACGTTGCGCCGCAAGATCGACGCGCCGTTCGGGCGGCGATCGATCACCACCGTGCGCGGCGCGGGCTACCGGCTGGCGGCCGATCGTGCCTGAGCGCGGCCGGGCCTGGTGGCGCTCGGTCCGCGCGCGCACCACGGTCGCGGCGACCGTCGTGGTCGCGGTGGCGCTCACCGCGGCCGGGTTCGCGGTGCTGGCCGTGCTGCGGCACAACCTGGTGCACAGCGCCGAAGTTCAGGCGGAGACCACAGCGCGCGACGTGGCCGCTCAGCTGGCAACGGGCACGGACCCGGCCCGATTGCGGCTCCCCGACGCGGAAAGCGGACCGGTGCAGGTTGTTTCGCTCGATCGCCGCGTGCTCGCGGCCGATGACGACCTCGCGGGCAAACCGCCGATGGCCGGCTTCGGCCCGTATGCCAAGGCGTCCGAGGACGAGGACGAGGACGAGGACGACGAGCGAGAAGACGACGAAGACGACGAAGACGACGGGGACGACGAAACTCGTTCGCAGGCAACGGATCCCGCGACGGTCGACGCCGAGTTCGGTGACGTGCGTCTGACGGTGGACGACGAGGACGGACCGCATCCGTTCCGGGTCGCCGCCCTCCCGGCGACCGTCCGGGGCGGACAGCCGGTCACCGTCTACGCGGGCTCCTCGCTGGAGACCGCCGACAGCGCGGTGGCGGACGCACGGCAGGCGATGCTCATCGGCCTTCCCCCGCTGCTCGTCGTGGTCGCCATGGTGATCTGGCTGGTCACCCGGCGCGCCCTGCGCCCGGTGGAGGCGATCCGCAGACAGCTCGCCGAGATCGTGGACGGCGATCTGTCCCGCCGCGTGCCGGAACCGGGTTCCCGCGACGAGATCGGCAGGCTGGCGAGCACCACCAACGCCACCCTCGCCGCGCTGGAAGAATCCACGGAGCGCCAGCGCCGGTTCATCGCCGACGCCGCACACGAGTTGCGCAGCCCCATCGCTAGCCTGCGCACCCAGCTCGAGGTGGCCCAGGCCCACCCGGAACTACTGGAACTGGACGGACTGATCGGCGACACCATCCGGCTGGAACATCTCGCGGCCGACCTCTTGCTCCTGGCCCGGCTCGACGCGGGTGAACAACCGCGCGCGGATCGGGTGGACCTGACCGCCCTGGTCCGCGAGGAACTGGAGCACCGCGTCCGCGACCGGGTGGCCGTGCGGATCGAGACACCGAAACAGCCCGTGGCGGTCACCGGAAGCCGTACCCAGCTCGCCCGCGTCCTGGGCAACCTGGTCGACAACGCCCAGCGGCACGCCTCGGCCACCGTCGGCGTCGCCGTGGACCGCGACACCGACGGGCGAGTGGTGCTGTCGGTCACCGACGACGGACCAGGTGTGCCACCCGCCGACCGCGAGCGGATCTTCCAGCGATTCGTCCGCCTGGACGACGCCCGCAGCCGCGACGAAGGCGGCGCGGGCCTCGGCCTGGCCATCGTCCGCGACGTCGTGGAACGCCACGGCGGCAGCATTCACGTCACCGACGGCGCACCCGGCGCCCGCTTCGTCGTAACCCTGCCCGCAACCGGTACATGACCCGGGGGTGCGCTACATGTTTCGACGCGGTGCAGCTCGGGGTCGGAATCAACGAGCGCGGGGGCGATTCCGTTCGGATTCCGGCGGTGAGCCACAGCCCACCGAGCGTCGCGAGCCGCTACTCGCCGCCGTGACCGCCTTCTCCGGTGCGGGCCCGCTGATCGAGCGACAGGTCATGGGCCTATGAGACGCGGGCGATCCGCCACTCGCACCGTGGAGGCTCGTCGGCTGCGAGGCCCTGCCCTCGGTAGGCGTCGTCGGGGTTTGCCGATCCGGTTTGAGGGAGACCGACCGACGGCAGGCATGGTCTGCCGGTATGGCGGCGGAGCGACCGGTCGTGCTCGGAGCGGCGCTGCCCGGCCCGGGCCGGATGCAGCAACGCAGATCTTCCGGCACGGAACGTCGTTCACCCGGCGAGCGCGCCACGCAGACTCTCTATGACGATCCGACGCGCGGCGCGCCCTTCCGGGGTCGGAGTCAGCGGATAAACGTGTGGCAGACCGGGGGCTTCGTGGTAGTCCACCACGACTCCGGCGGCGCGCGCGGCCTCGACCAGCAGGAGGGTGTCCGGCCACAGGATGTCGTCGGTGCCGCAGAAGACCGTCAGCGGGCCGAGTCCGCGCGGGTCGGCGGCCAGTGGGCTGACGCGCGGGTCGGCGAGCTCGAGATCGCCGCGCCAGTGGTCGATGAACACCCGCGATCCCGCGACGCCCAGCCACGGGTCGCGCGGCTGCACGACCTCGATCTCCGGATTGGTCAGCGAGAGGTCGAGCGCGGGTGCGATGAGCACGGTGCCGGGCAGCCGCACGTCGTGCTCGTCCCGCAGGACCACCGCGGCCGACAGCGCGATCTGCCCACCGGCGGAATCCCCTGCCAGGCAGACGTTCCCGTAGGTTTCCCGGTTGGCGAGCACCAGGTCGACGAAGCCCGCGACGACCTGTCCGGCCGTGCCGAACGGAATCAGCGGATAGATCGGAACCGTCACGGCCGCACCGGTTTGCGCGGCGACCGCCGCGCACAGGGCCCAGTGCTGCGGCGCGATCTCGTGCACCCAGCCGCCGCCGTGCGCGTACACGACGCTTCCTCGGGGCGGGCGCCCGCGCGGCGTGAGGGTGTAGACCGGCCAGCCATCCCGGCGTTCCACCGTGATGTCCACATCCGCGCGCAGCCGGCGCGGCGGACCGTAGTCGCGGGGCCGCACGCTTCGCTCGAGGACCCGTCGGCGCGCGGCGTCGGCATCGACGAACACGCGATTGGCCCGCGTCGCCTTCAGGTACCCGCGCACGACCTGGTTGGCCAGACTCGGCATCGCAACTCCTCCACTCCGGCGACCGGCGAACGGCGAGTTCGCCCGCGCCTCGAGAGGCGATTGTGCCGCAACCCGGGCCGACGACAACCGACGGCCCGAGCCGGCTCTCCTGCGATCAGGCCAGTTTCAAGCTGCGCCCGATGATCTCCTTCATGATCTCGGTGGTGCCGCCGTAGATGGTCTGGATGCGGGCGTCCATGTAGGCCTTGGCGATGGGGTATTCCTTCATGTAGCCGTATCCGCCGTGCAGTTGCAGGCAGCGGTTGATCAGGTCGAGCTGCTCCTCGGTGCTCCACCACTTGGCCATCGCCGCGTCCTCCGCGGCCAGCTTGCCCTCGTTGAGCAGTTCGATGAACTTGTCGACCATCAGGCGCACCGCGGTGGTCTTGGTGGCCAGTTCGGCGAGCACGAAGCGGGTGTTCTGCAGCGCGCCGATCGGCTTGCCGAACGCCTTGCGGTCGCGGACGTACTGCACGGTCATGTCCAGGCAGGACTCCATCGCCGCCGCCGCCATGACCGCGATCGACAGGCGTTCCTGCGGCAGGTTCTGCATGAGATGGATGAAGCCCATCCCCTCGGTGCCGAGCAGGTTCTTGCCGGGCACGCGCACGTCGGTGAAGCTCAGCTCGGCGGTGTCCTGGGCCTTGAGGCCCAGCTTGTCCAGGTTGCGGCCGCGCTCGAAGCCGGGCATGCCGCGCTCGACCACGAGCAGGCTGAAGCCCATCGCCCCCTTCTCCGGGTCGGTCTGCGCCACCACGATCACGATGTCGGAGTTGATGCCGTTGGTGATGAAGGTCTTGGCGCCGTTGAGGATCCAGTCGTCCCCGTCGCGCACCGCGCGGGTCTTGATGCCCTGCAGGTCCGAACCGGTGCCCGGTTCCGTCATCGCGATCGCGGTGATGATCTCGCCCGCGCAGAAGCCGGGCAACCAGCGCTGCTTCTGCTCGTCGTTGGCCAGCTCGAGCAGATAAGGCGCGATCACATCGTTGTGCAGCGAGAAGCCCAGGCCGGAGTACTGGCCGCGCACGCACTCCTCCGAGACGATGGCGTTGTAGCGGAAGTCCTTCACCCCGCCGCCGCCGTACTGCTCCGGCATGGCCATGCCGAGGAAGCCCTGCTTGCCCGCCTCGAGCCAGACCTCCCGGTCGACGATGCCCTGCTCCTCCCACTTCGCGTGATTCGGCGCGACGTGCTGATCGAGAAACTTGCGGAACGACTCCCGGAACAGTTCGTGCTCGGGTTCGAACAGTGTGCGTTCCACGCCAACCTCCTAGTGACCACACCGGCCGGTCCACACCGACCAGTCGTTGCCCCATACCGTACCCGGAGCGAGAATCCCTGTTCACTTCTGGGGCTGAAACCATGGTCTCACCAGGAGCGGCGGACCGGGTAGAGATCAGCGGACGAGATTCCCGGCAAACGGTCGAGACCTTCGCGGCAGCACGACACCGCTCGACGTTGTTCCGCAGAGCCGACGATTCGCAGCGAGGTTCGTCGGAGCGAGTGGTCCCTCGGCGCGCCGGACACCGCGGGTGGTTCACAAATTGCGTTGAACCCCCGTGCGTGCTCGGGTACCAAGAGCGGATGGGTCCTTCAGCCGTCGCCGAGCGCATCCTGGAACTGCGCAGGATCACCGCGGAGACCGTGTACGAAGTGTGCGAGCGCTCTACACCAGTTACGGCCGCGGGCCGGGCAGCCCTGAAGGCTTCTAACGCTCGCTGGGCTTCGCACCGACCGGAGAATTGGTCGACGGCGAAACAGAGGCTTGTCCTGCGCTGGTGAGCGCGAGCCCGGCGCCGGGTCGGATCGCGACCGACCGAGCCGAGGTCAGCGTTTCAACCAACCGCGCAAACGGCCCACCAGAGTGCGTCCTTCGTCGCGTGCCCGCTCGGCGAAGAGGAAGTTCATCTCCTCCTCCAGCGCTTTGCGCACCACGTCGCGGAATTCCACGGCGGCGGCGTGCATGTCGCCCGCGTTGCGCCACGGCGCCGGGTCGATGGGCGCGCCCGCGGAGAAATAGAAGCGCTCCGGGCGCGGAATGACGGTGGGGCCGACGCCGCGGATGAGCGGCGGGGTGAGGTCGCGGCTGAGTCCCAGCGCTTCCACGGTCCAGCGCAGCGGGCGCAGGAGCGGATGGTCGCCGTCGACCACGATGTCGTACGCGTCGTCGACGCCGATCATCGCGACCGGAACGATGGGCGCGCCCGCCTCGATGGCCATGCGCGCGAAACCGCTGCGCCCTTCCCACTTCAGCAGGTACTTCTCGTTCTTGCGGCGCACCGCCTCCCGGCCGCCGCCGGGGAACACCAGCACGGCCTCGCCGCGCCGCAGCAAGGACAGGCAGTTCGACCGCGTTCCGCGCACCGCGCCGTAGTGGTGCAGCAGGTGACGGACACCTGGCACGTTGATCAGCACGTTCTCCGCGAGACCGCGGATGAGGCGGCCGCGACGGCGCAGCACCTCGGGCAGCAACAGCGGTGCGTCGATGCCGCCCAGCAGATTGTGGTTACCGACCAGCAGCACCGGGCCGTCGGCCGGGATGTTCTCCAAGCCGTAGAAGCGCGGACTGGTCCAGGCGCGCAGCGGCGCCAGCAGGGTGTCGATCACCCGCAGATCGGTGTCGGTCAGCGAAACCGACAGCGGCGCGCCGTCGGTGAGCGCCGGGTCGGCGCTGTTCGCGGCGCCGGAGCGCCGAGCGCGGGAATCGGAGCTGGCGTCCGACATGAACCCTCCTGATGTCGATTCGATGACGATAGCGCAACGAAATCGACTGCGTCGCACCGGATGTGCGCGTCGCGCCGCGACACGCCCGATCCGGGTGATGACCAGCTTGTTCGCTGTCCCGGCAAGCCCGTCGCGAACCCGCACTTCGGTGACGGCCACGTCCCGACCGGACCGGTGTGGTTCGTGCGCCCGGCGGGGACCTGTGCGTTGGTGGCGTCGGACGGAGTCCACCCGGTCGGCGCCAGCGGGTTCGGCGGCGAGACCGCCTCCCACCTCCTCGCCCACCGATCGCGCTGGGGTGAGATCCGGGATACTCGCCTACTCCCGCGTACCGTCGGTCCCCGCGTGCGCGTACTCCGACAGGGCGGCGGCCAGAGCGTGCGGGACGCGCGCGCGAACGCGGGTTCCGCCCTCCTCGTGATCCGAGCCCAGGATGCGACCGTCCGCGTGGATGCGGGCGAGCAGGTCACCGCGCGTGTACGGCAACAGCACGCTGATCTCCACGTCCAAGCCGCCGAGCATCTCGGCCAGCCGCTCGCGCAGCGCGTCGATGCCGTCGCCGCTGTGCGCGGAGACGAACGAGGCGTCGGGCAGCAGCGCACGCAGGTTCGTGAGCTCGGTCGGCCCCATGGCGTCGGTCTTGTTCACCACCAGCAGCTCGGGCGGGGCAGGCGTGCCGGACTCCTTGATCACATCGGTGATCACCTCGCGGACCGCCTTGATCTGCTCGGCGGGTAGCGCGTCGGAGCCGTCCACCACGTGCAGCAGCAGGTCGGCGCCGGTCACCTCCTCCAAGGTGGAGCGGAACGCCTCGACCAGCTGAGTCGGCAGGTGCCGCACGAAGCCGACGGTGTCGGTGAAGACGACCTCGCGCCCGTCGTCCAGCTCGGCCCTGCGGGTGGTCGGATCGAGGGTGGCGAACAGCGCGTCCTGGACCAGCACGCCCGAGCCGGTGAGCTTGTTCATCAAGCTCGACTTCCCGGCGTTGGTGTAGCCGACGATCGCCACGGACGGGATGCCGCTCGAGGTGCGGCGCGCTCGCATGGTGTCGCGCGCGGTCTTCATCTCGCGGATCTCCCGCCGCAACTTGGCCATGCGCTCGCGGATGCGACGGCGATCGGTCTCGATCTTGGTCTCACCGGGACCGCGCAGGCCCACGCCGCCGTTGCTACCGGCGCGGCCACCGGCCTGCCGGGACATCGACTCACCCCAGCCGCGCAGCCGGGGCAGCATGTACTCCATCTGGGCCAGCGAGACCTGCGCCTTGCCCTCCCTGGAGGTGGCGTGCTGGGCGAAGATGTCCAGGATCAACGCGGTGCGGTCGACCACCTTGACCTTGACCACCTTCTCCAAGGCGGTCAGCTGGGCCGGGGTCAGCTCACCGTCACAGATGACGGTGTCCGCGCCGGTCTCCAGCACCACGGAACGCAGCTCGTCGGCCTTGCCGGAGCCGATGTAGGTGGCCGGATCCGGCCGGTCGCGGCGCTGGATCAGCGCTTCCAGCACCTCGGAGCCCGCGGTCTCGGCGAGCGCGGCCAGCTCGGCCATGCTGGCCTCGGCCTGCGTGGCGGTCCCCGTGGTCCATACCCCGACCAGCACGACGCGCTCCAGGCGCAGCTGCCGGTACTCGACCTCGGTGATGTCGGTGAGCTCGGTGGACAGGCCCGCGACGCGGCGCAGCGAGCTGCGGTCCTCCAACTGGAGTTCACCCGTGGTGGGATCGGCCGACCAGCCCGAACGCTGCATCCGTGCCCGGTGCTCGGCGACGACGTCGCCGGTCACCGCGTCTTCGCCCGTCACCGCGTCGTCGGCCGCATCGGCGGCGCGGTCGTCCGCGTCCGCCGGAGTGAATTCATACGTCTCTGATTTCCTCATACACCATCCATGCTGCCACGACATCACCGCAGCACGCACGCGGTTATCCGGGCGCGACGCCGCTACCGGCCCTCCCACCAGGATCCGGCGAGGCGGCCGGTGGCCACCAGCACCGACGGACCGCGCAGCCACGCCGAGCCGCGCTCGAGCCCGACGGTCAGTTCACCACCCGGCACGCGGACCGTCACCCGGCCGGAATCCTCGGCGATCCGGAAGCCGTCGGCGGCCAGCGCCGCGGCGGCCGCGGCGACGGTTCCCGTTCCGCAGGAACGCGTTTCGCCCACACCGCGCTCGTAGACCCGCATGTCCACCGACGCCTCGGCGTCCAGCGCCGTGACGATCTCCACGTTCACTCCGTGCGGGAACAGATCCGGATCGAAGCCGGGCGGCACGGTCAGGTCGAGCTTTCCGAGCGCGTCGGCGGACATGCCCGCATCGACGCAGGCCAGATGCGGATTGCCGACATCGATGCCGATCCCGGCAAGTGCCCAGCCCGCGATGGTCGCGGTGGACGGGCCGAGTTCGCGCACCCGGCCCATGCCGACGGTGACATCCCCGGTGACCGAGTTCCCGGCATGCACGGTGACCGGACGCGCGCCGGCGCGGCTGCCGACGACGAAGCTGTCGCGGGTCTCCAGTCCCGACGCGTGCAGGTAGTGCGCGAACACGCGCACCCCGTTGCCGCACATCTCGGCGATCGAGCCGTCGGCGTTGCGGTAGTCCATGAACCAGTCGTCTGCTGCCACGCCGTCGGGAAGCGCCGAGAGCACACCGGCGTCCCGCAGGGCACCGGCCCGCGCGACCCGCAGCACGCCGTCCGCGCCGAGCCCGCGCCTGCGATCACACAGCGCGCCGACCTGCTCGGCGGTCAGCGCGAGACCGGCTTGCGGGTCCGGCAGCACCACGAAATCGTTCTCGGTGCCGTGGCCCTTGGTGAACTCGATGTCCGGCACGTGCGATGTCTCCCTGTCTCGTCGTCACTTGGCAAACGTCCGGCGCTGCCGGGAAATTTCGTAGAGCGCCACCGCGGCCGCCGACGGCGCGCCCAGCGAGCTGGCCGTGCCACCCATCGGGATGTGTACCAGGTCGTCGCAGGCCGTCTGCCAGGCGGCGCTCATGCCGCTGGTCTCGTTGCCGACGACGAGCACGGTCGCGTCGGTGAAGTCGTAATCGTAGGCGGCGTGGCTGCCGTGCTCGTCGGTGCCGACGATGCGGGTGGGGATGCCACGGCGGATCTGCCGGTTGCGGAACTCCAGCACCTGCGCCGGCCCGGCGGCGCGGATCACCGGCACCGCGAACAGCGAACCGGTCGAGGCGCGCACCGCTTGGGGGTCGTACTGGTCGGCGCCGTGCCCGGTGACGATGACGCCGCTGGCGCCGAACGCGTCGGCCGAACGGATCAGCGTGCCGAGGTTGCCCGGCGAGTTGGGCCGGTCGAACACCACGACCACCGGCGCGTCCTCACCAGGCTCACCCGGTTCGAAGGTCTCCAGCTCGGGCTGGCGCGACTCCGCGACGGCGACCAGTTCCGGTATGCCGCCGGACTTCTCGCCGAGCTCGGCCATCAGCTCGGGCACGAGACCGACCTGCGGCACGCCGCTGGTGTCCAGCACTTCACGCGCCCAGCCGGACAGCTCGGGGCCGCCGAGGCGGTACAGCAGCGTCTCCAGCGGCCAGTCGTTGGCCAGGGCCTGCGTGATCGGACGGACCCCCTGCACCAGGAAACGACCGTCGCGATGACGTTTGGTGCGGTTGTTGAGGTAGGCCTGCCACACCTGGACGGAGGCGTTGCGCGTGCTCACACGTCGGGTCACTGCGAAGTCCGTTCTTTCTCGTCGAGCAGGGCCAGCGCCGTCGCGGCCGCGTCCGGGGCGGCGCCGTCCACCCACCGCACCCGGGGATCGCGCCGGAACCAGGAGCGTTGCCTGCGCACATAGCGCCGGGTGCCGATCAGGGTGCGTTCCTGAGCGTGGTTCAGGTCGTATTCGTTGTCCAAATAGGCCAGGACTTGTGCGTAGCCGATCGCGCGGCGGGCCGTGACGCCCTCCCGCAAGCCGCGCTCGATCAGGCCGAGCACCTCCTCGACCAGCCCGCCTTCGAACATGGCCGCGGTGCGCCGCTCGATGCGCGCGTCCAGCGCCGCGGTCTCCCGGTCGACGCCGATGATGACGGTGCCCCAGCGCGGCCGCCCGATGGTCGGCGCCGAGGCGGCGAACGGCCGTCCGGTGAGTTCCACGACCTCGAGCGCACGCACCATGCGGCGCCCGTCGGTGGGCAGGATGGTGGCCGCGGCCGCCGGATCGGCCGCGCGCAGCGCCGCGTGCACGGCCGCGACGCCCTGCTCGGCGAGCACCGCCTCCCACCGCGCCCGCACCGCCGGATCGGTGGCCGGGAACTCCCATTCGTCCAGCAGCGCCTGGACGTACATCATCGAGCCGCCCACGATGACGGGCACCCGGCCGCGCCCCATGATCGCGACGACGTCCGCGCTCGCCGCCGCCTGATACGCGGCCACGGACGCGGTGTCGGTCACCTCGAGCACGTCGAGCTGGTGGTGCGGGATGCCGCGGCGCTGCGCGACGGGCAGCTTCGCGGTGCCGATGTCCATGCCGCGATACAGCTGCATGGCGTCGATGTTCACGATCTCGCCGCCGAGTCGTTCGGCCAGGTCGAGAGCGAGGTCGGATTTGCCGGTCGCGGTGGGGCCGACGACCGCGATCGGAGTGATGTCGGGGTCCGTCACGGCGCGTCGTCTCCCACGGGCCGCCAGAGGCTCACGTGGTAGCCGACGCCGAACGGAGCGTCGCGGTACCGCGTCTCCACCAAGGGGTCGGTGCGGAACAGTCCGGCCAGCACCTGATAGGCCGGGCGGCCCGCCACGCCCAGTTCGGCGCACAACTCGGGGTCGAGTGCCCGCAGCGCGGCGCGATCACCGGTGCTCAGCGCGTGGTCGAGCCGATCCTGCGTCGGACGCGCCCGTTCGTCGAGATAGCCGGGGGCCTTGACGGACAGCGTCGCCGCCCCGTCGGCGACGACCAGCACACCGCGCGGCTCGTCGTCGCCGTCCAGCTCCGCCCGCAGCTTCGCCCCGTACTCCTGGCAATGCCGCGCGGGAGCGCCCGCGGCGACGATGCTCGCCTCGGCGACCGCCTCGGGGGCCACCTGCCCGCGCAACCACGCGCCGATCAGCACGGCCAGCGGCAACCCGGCATCGGCCGGGCTCCCCCCGGCGACCGCGGCACGGGAGAGGCCGACCCGCACGTCAACGCCGAAGCCACGGAACGTACCCGCGGTATCGGGACCGAACGTGCGGTCGTCCGCACCGACGCCGACCACCGTCCAGCGGCCCGTCACGGCCGCGAGGGCGCGCACGGTGTCGAGCACCGCCGACCGCAGCACCGCGCGCGGGTCCGAATCCCCTGGTCCCGCCGTGTCCGTCCGGCCGCCGCACAGTTCGGGAACCAGCACGGGCGGCGAAGGGACGAGGACGGCGACGGAGAACACGTCGTAACCGTAGTCGTTGCCCGGAGCACCGGCGCCGCCCGGCTTCGAGTGTCTCTGCCGGAAACACCGCCAGGATTGATAGTGTTCGAGGAGCTACAACCCAGGTCATCAGGGGTTGGAATCCCCGGGATTCCTCCGTGGGAAGGCGTGGATCGATGGTCACAAGGGCTCGGACCGGGTTGAATGGGATGAGCTAGGGCGTAACCAGGCAGCCGTGACGCGCGGCAGGGACGAGGAAAAATGACCGACAGCAACGGAACCGCGAAAGCCGGCCCCGGCAAGATGCCCCGTTCTTCCGGTGCCCCGAAACCGGGCCGCTCGATTCAACCGCCCAAACCGCACGCGGTCAAACCCGCCCCGGGCCCGGCCCAGCAGCATCCCCATCCCGTCGTCGTGCCCACCGTCTCCGATCCGAGCCTGTGGGGCCGGGTCGACGAAGACGGCACCGCCTGGGTGAAGACCGCCGAGGGCGAACGCCAGGTCGGCTCGTGGCAGGCCGGTGACGCCGCGGAGGGCCTCGCCCACTTCGGCCGCCGGTTCGACGATCTGGCCACCGAGGTCGCCCTGCTGGAGGCCAGGCTGGCCGCGGGCGCGGACGCGCGCAAGACCAAGGCCGCCGCCGTCGCGCTGGCCGAGTCGCTGCCGACCGCCGCCGTCATCGGCGACATCGAGGGCCTGGCCCGCCGCCTGCAAGCCATCGCCGAACACTCCGAGGAAGCCGCCGCGCACGCGAAGGAAGAGAAGGAGCGCGCCAGGCACGAGCACACCGAACGCAAGGAGGCGCTGGCCGCCGAGGCGGAGAAGATCGCCGCCGAGTCCACCCAGTGGAAGGCCGCGGGCGATCGGTTGCGGGAGATCCTCGACGAGTGGAAATCCATCCGCGGCGTGGACCGCAAGGTCGACGACGCGCTGTGGAAGCGCTACTCCAAGGCGCGCGAGGCGTTCAACCGGCGCCGCGGCGCGCACTTCGCCGAACTGGATCGCGAACGCGCCGCCGCGAAGGCGCGCAAGGAAGAACTGTGCGTGCAGGCCGAGGAGCTGTCCGGCTCCACCGACTGGGTGGGCACCGCCAGCGTCTTCCGCGACCTGCTCACCGAGTGGAAGGCCGCCGGTCGCGCACCGCGCGAGGCCGACGAGGCGCTGTGGCGGCGCTTCAAGAGCGCCCAGGACGTCTTCTTCGCCGCGCGCAACGCCGCGGTCTCCGAGCGCGACGCCGAGTTCGAGCAGAACGCCGCCGCCAAGGAGGAACTGCTGAACGCCTACGCCTTCATCGATCCGTCCGCCGACCTGGAAGCCGCGCGCGGCGCGCTGCGCGAACTCCAGGACAAGTGGGACGCCATCGGCAAGGTCCCGCGCGAGCGCATGCAGGAACTGGAAGGCAAGCTGCGGGCGATCGAGAAGCGCGTGCGCGACGCCGTCGACGCGCAGTGGCGGCGCACCGATCCGGAGGCGATGGCCCGCGCCGCCCAGTTCCGTGAGCGTGTGGCGCAGTTCGAGGAGCAGGCCGCGAAAGCGCAGGCCGCGGGCAAGGCCCGCGACGCGGAGAAGGCGCTGGAACAGGCCAAGCAGTGGCGGGAGTGGGCCGAGGCCGCCG
This sequence comes from Nocardia sp. NPDC003726, assembly GCF_053586955.1. Classification (NCBI taxonomy): domain Bacteria; kingdom Bacillati; phylum Actinomycetota; class Actinomycetes; order Mycobacteriales; family Nocardiaceae; genus Nocardia; species Nocardia sp. NPDC003726. The sequence goes on from NZ_JBSFNF010000005.1 coordinate 298,146, forward strand.
AGGGCGCCGTCAGCAACCGCTGACACCGGACACCGACAGCGGCCCCTCCCGACCGGGAGGGGCCGCTGTCGTTCGCGGAACAGGCTCCGGTCAGGAATCGCCCATGAGGCGACGGCGGTCGCGTTCCTCCGCCGCCGCGGCGGCGTTGCGGCGCTGCTCCTCGGCGGCCAGGTGCAGCGCGGTCCGGCTCCACACCACCCGGATCCAGTGGAAGGTGAGCACGACGGTCACGATCGCGCCGAGGATCAGGCCGATGCCGGGGCCTGCGCCGATGTAGTTGCCGAGTCCCGGCGTCTGGCGGTGCCAGATGGACAGCACGCCGAACACGGCCGCCACGGCGCTGCCCGCGACCGCGATCCACGCGAGCACCCAGCGGCGGGTCATCAGCGCCAGCATCGAGAACCCGATGCCGAACACCACCACGAACCACACGAAGATCCGCGAGGGCAGCCCGATGTGCTCGGCCCGCGCGACGTCGGTGTTCAGCAGCACGTCGAAGCCGCGCGCCGCGCCCGCGTGCGGCAGCACCAGCGAGGCCAGCAGCACGAACACCGCGCCTGCCACGACCATCGCGCGGACCCCGGGATCGATCTCACCGGCGATCTTGCGCTCGACGGCGTCCAGATCGTCGCGGAATTGTTCGAAGTCGCTGGTGCTCTCGACCGAGCTCACTGAGTCCTCGTTTCGTTCGTCTCCAGCGGGGCGCGCCTGCTCGCGCCCCGGAGCCGCGGACGCGCCGGGCTGGTCCTCGCCGGACGCGGCAGACCCTTCCACGCCACGAGTGACGTCGTCATCGTCGTCCGCGTTCGTGGTCATGCGCCGCAGCCGGTCGAGCAGCCCGCGGCCGCCGGTTCGGGTGCGGGCGCGCCGATGCGGGGCAATCCGAGCCCCACGCCGATCGGCGCCGTCTTCGGCGTGACGCCACGCTCGTGCGCGTCACCGGCGCGGGTGCGGCGGTGGCTCTTGATCGCGGCATCGGCGACCAAGTGGTGCGGCGCCGCTGCGGTGATGTCCACCGTGACCAGGTCGCCGGGGCGGATCGGCTCGGCCGTGCCGCCCGGGCGGAAGTGCACGAGCCTGCCGTCGCGGGCGCGGCCGCTCATCCGCGCGGTGGCGGCGTTCTTCTTGCCGGCGCCATCGGCTACCAGCAATTCCACCTCGGTGCCGACCAGCTCGCGGTTGGCGGCAAGGGAGATCTCCTCCTGCAGCGCGATGAGCCGGTCGTAGCGCTCCTGGACCACGGCCTTGGGCAGCTGGTCGGGCATCTCGGCGGCGGGCGTGCCGGGCCGCTTGGAGTACTGGAAGGTGAACGCGCTGGTGAAACGCGCCTGCCGGACCACGTCCAGGGTCTCCTGGAAGTCTTCCTCGGTCTCACCGGGGAAGCCGACGATGATGTCGGTGGTGATCGCGGCGTGCGGCATGGCGGCGCGCACCTTGTCGATGATGCCCAGGTAGCGGGCCTTGCGATAGGAGCGGCGCATCGCCTTGAGCACCCGGTCCGAACCCGACTGCAGCGGCATGTGCAGCTGCGGGCAGATGTTCGGGGTCTCGGCCATGGCCTCGATCACGTCGTCGGTGAACTCGGCGGGGTGCGGCGAGGTGAAGCGGACCCGCTCCAAGCCGTCGATGTGCCCGCACGCGCGCAGGAGTTTGGCGAACGCGCCGCGGTCGCGGGGTTCGTCCGGGTCGGCGAACGAGGCGCCGTAGGAGTTCACGTTCTGGCCGAGCAGCGTCACCTCGAGCACGCCTTGGTCCACCAGCGCCTGCACCTCGGCGAGCACGTCACCGGGGCGGCGGTCGACCTCCTTGCCGCGCAGCGAAGGCACGATGCAGAAGGTGCAGGTGTTGTTGCAGCCGACCGAGATGGAAACCCATCCCGCGTAGGCGGACTCGCGCTTGGCGGGCAGGGTGGACGGGAACGCCTCCAGCGACTCCAGGATCTCCACCTGGGCTTCCCTGTTGTGCCGCGCCCGCTCCAGCAGCACCGGCAGCGAACCGATGTTGTGGGTGCCGAACACCACGTCCACCCACGGCGCCTTGCGCACCACGACGTCGCGGTCCTTCTGCGCCAGGCAGCCGCCGACGGCGATCTGCATGCCGGGACGGCTCGCCTTGATCGGCGCCAGGTGCCCGAGCGTGCCGTAGAGCTTGTTGTCGGCGTTCTCGCGCACCGCGCAGGTGTTGAAGACGACGAGGTCGGCCTGCGCGCCGGGCGCGGCCTTCACGTAGCCCGCGTCCTCCAGCAAACCCGACAAGCGTTCGGAATCGTGCACGTTCATCTGGCAACCGAAGGTGCGGACCTCGTAACTGCGTGCTGTGCCCTCGGCGGGCGCGGGAGCCAACACTGCCTGTCCGATCGAATCCACCCGTCCAGGGTACGGGGCGGCCTCCGACGGTTTTCGCGGGCATCTGCCCAGGCTCGGGGGGCGTCCGCGGCCCGAGGACGGAGGGACCGTGAAGTTACGCGCACATGTCGAATCGGCGTGGCGGGAGGGTGTGTCGCGGAAAGTCGGGCAAATTTCCGATTTTTGCCTAAGGTCATGACCATGACCGACGACGCAGCCGCTCCCGGCACGACCGGGGACGCCTCTGCCGGGGACGTCAGCGCCGCCACCAGCGCGCCGCCGATGATCTCGATGCGCAATGTGGACAAACACTTCGGCGACCTGCACGTGCTGAAGGACATCAATCTCGAGGTCCCCAAGGGCCAGGTCGTCATCGTCCTGGGGCCATCGGGGTCCGGCAAGTCGACGCTGTGTCGCACCATCAACCGGCTGGAGCCGATCGATTCCGGCGACATCGCCATCGACGGGACCCCACTGCCCGCCGAGGGCCGCGCGCTGGCCGCGCTGCGCGCCGACGTCGGCATGGTCTTCCAGTCCTTCAATCTCTTCGCGCACAAGACGATCCTCGAGAACGTCATGCTCGCGCCGGTCAAGGTCCGCAAGGTCAAGAAGGACGACGCTCGGACGCGCGCCATGGAGCTGCTCGACCGGGTCGGCATCGCCGATCAGGCCGACAAGTACCCGGCGCAGCTGTCGGGCGGCCAGCAGCAGCGCGTCGCCATCGCCAGGGCGCTGGCGATGAGCCCGAAGGTGATGCTGTTCGACGAGCCGACCTCCGCCCTGGACCCGGAGATGGTCAACGAGGTGCTGGAGGTCATGGTGTCGCTGGCCAAGGACGGGATGACGATGCTGGTCGTCACCCACGAGATGGGCTTCGCGCGCCGCGCGGGGAATCGGGTGCTGTTCATGGCCGACGGCCAGGTGGTGGAGGACGCGGCGCCGGACGCCTTCTTCACCGCCCCGAAGTCCGAGCGTGCGAAGGACTTCCTGGGCAAGATCTTGAGCCACTGACCTGCCGGAACAGCGGCCAGCACACCCACTGGATAGGGAGAAGGAACTCGATGAGGATCAATCGCGCTCTGCGCATCGGCGTCGGGGCGATCGCCCTGACACTCGCCGCCGCGACCGCCACCGCGTGTGGCGGCGGCAGCGACAAGTCCGCCCTGGATCACGCCAAGGACGGCAAGCTCACCATCGGCATCAAGTTCGACCAGCCGGGCCTGGGCCTGCGGAACAAGGACGGGTCCTACAGCGGCTTCGACGTCGAGGTGGCCAAGTACGTAGCCGGGAAACTGGGCGTGCAGCCGAACGACATCACGTTCAAGGAGGCGCCGTCGCCGCAGCGCGAGACCCTGATCGAGAACGGGCAGGTCGACTACATCGTCGCCACCTACTCGATCAACGACAAGCGCAAGGAGAAGGTCGACTTCGCCGGACCGTACTACGTCGCGGGACAGTCGCTGCTGGTGCGCGCCGACAACACCGACATCAACGGCCCGGACAACCTGAAGGGCAAGAAGGTCTGCTCGGTGAAGGGCTCCACCCCGGCCCAGAACATCGAGAAGAACTTCCCCGATACGCAGCTGCAGACCAACGACACCTACTCGCTGTGCCTCGAGGGCCTGCGCGCGGGCTCCTGGGACGCGGTGACCACCGACGACATCATCCTGGCCGGTTACGCGGCGCAGAGCAGCGGCGCGTTCAAGGTGGTCGGCAAGCCGTTCACCACGGAGAACTACGGCATCGGGTTGAAGAAGGGCGACAAGGAACTGCGCGACAAGATCAACGACGCGATCGAGGCGATGATCGCCGACGGTTCCTGGAAGAAGGCGTTCGACTCGACCGTCGGCGCGTCGGGCTACCAGGCCCCGCAGTCGCCGACGGTGAACCGGTACTGAGCGTCCGCACTGCCCGCCCGGCACGGGTGGCCCGTCCCCGACCGGGCCGGGCCACCCGCCGCACCGCCCCTGCCCATCGAGACCCGATCGGAGGAACGCGTCCGCCGTGTTCGACCTGATCTCGAGGTACGACAGCCAAATCCTCGAAGCCTTCTGGGTGACCATCCAGCTGACCGTGCTGTCCGCGGTCGGCGCGCTGATCCTCGGCACCGTCGTCGCGGCGCTGCGCGTGTCTCCCGTGCCGGTCGCCCGCTGGGTCGGCACCGCCTACGTCACCGTCTTCCGCAACACCCCGCTCACGCTGATCATCGTGTTCATGTCGCTGGGCCTCTACACGACGATGGGCTGGCGCCTGGCCGGTGAGGGGCCGGACTCGTTGGCGCAGAACAACTTCCGCTTCGCGGTCGTCGGCCTGAGCATCTACACCGCCTCCTTCGTCTGCGAGTCGCTGCGCGCGGGCATCAACACCGTGCCGATGGGCCAGTCCGAGGCGGGCCGCTCGCTCGGGTTCGGCTTCCTGCAGAACCTGCGGCTGGTCGTATTGCCGCAGGCTTTCCGCTCGGTGATCGCCCCGCTGGGCAGCGTGTTGATCGCGCTGACCAAGAACTCCACCATCGCCTCGGCGATCGGCGTCGCCGAAGCGGCGACCCTGATGGCGGAGATGACCGAGACCGAGGCCGCCGTCCTGGCGATCGGCGCGATCTTCGCGCTCGGCTTCGTGATCCTGACCCTGCCGACCGGCCTGTTCTTCGGCTGGCTGGCCAAGAGATACGAGGTGGCCCGATGAGCACGGGAGCTTCGGTCCTGTTCGACGCGCCGGGCCCGAAGGCGCGGCTGCGCAACAACGTCTACTCGCTGCTGGTCGTGGTCGCCGTGGCCGCGACGGGCTGGGTGCTCTATCGCGGTTTCGCCGACAAGGGGCAGTTCACCGCGGAGAAGTGGAAGCCGTTCCTGGAGGCGGAGGTCTGGTCGACCTACCTGCTGCCCGGTCTGCGCGGCACGGTCGTCGCCGCGCTGCTGTCCATCGTGCTGGCGCTGATCGTCGGCATGATCTTCGGCATCCTGCGGCTGTCGGACCATCGCGTGGTGCGCTGGATCGCGGGAACCGTCGTCGAGGTGGCGCGCGCCATTCCCGTGCTGATCCTGATGATCTTCCTGTTCGCGGTGTACTCCGAGTACGACCTGTTCGCGTCGGAGGATCTCGCGCTCGCCGCGGTGGTCACCGCGCTGACCGTCTACAACGGCTCGGTCATCGCGGAGATCGTGCGCGCGGGCATCCGCTCGCTGCCGAAGGGGCAGACCGAGGCGGCCGTCGCGCTGGGCCTGCGCAAGAACCAGCTGATGCGGTTGATCCTGCTGCCGCAGGCGATCACGGCCATGCTGCCCGCGCTGATCTCGCAGATGGTGGTCGCGCTCAAGGACTCGGCGCTTGGCTACCAGATCACCTACGTCGAGATCGTGCGCTCCGGCCAGCAGCTCGGCGCGGCCGAGCAGAACACGATCCCGGCGCTGATCGTCATCGCCATCGTCATGATCGCGCTCAACAGCGCGCTGACGCTGGTGGCGACCAAACTGGAGCAGCGGCTACGGGCACGCAGACGCGGCAAGGGCGGCGGCGCGGTTGTCGCCGCCGACTCGGTCATCACCGACGCCGCGCCCGGCGTCGACCTCGGCCACAAACCCTGAGTCCGGCGTCGGAACCGTTGCAGCGCAAGCGAACTGGCTACCGCGCGGCAATACCGCACGGCGCGGATCGCGGCGCCGGAGTGTTGCGCTCGAGCTGAGCGCAACACTCGTGCCCGCGCAGGCGTCCGTTCAATCTCGTAGGCATACGCCGATCCCCGGTACGACCGGTGGGACGGTCATCAGTGCTTCAAACCTGCGGGAGTTGATCGATGACCAGCCGTACCTCCGCCCTTTTGTTCGACGAGTCCTTCCCCGACTGGGACGAGCAGGTCGGGATCGGCGGTGGCGCGTTCGCCTACCTGGCACCGGGTCAGCACGCGCGCTACCTCGCCGAAATCGGCGCCCCGCGTCCGTACCCGGCGCCGCGGGTGTTCTTCGCCGGCGAACATCTGTCGGTCGCGCACGCCTGGATCCAAGGCGCGCTGCAATCGGCGCTGGAGTCGGTGCGCCATGTGCTGGATCAGGTGAGCGTGCGGCTTGATCGCGCCACCTGGGTGCTCGCGTCGGTGAGCGCCGTGTGGGGCGCAATCCGCAAGTCCCCGACACAGGAGTAGGAAATGACGGTTACCACGACCTCGATCACGCTGGAACGCGCGACGCTCATCGTCAGCGAGGCGCTCGCCCACGGCACCGCGCACGGCTTCGACCCGCTCACGGCGGCGGTTCTCGGCCAGGGCGGCCATCTCGTCGCGTTACAACGCCAGGACGGCTCCGGCATATTGCGACCACAGATCGCGATAGCCAAGGCCTGGGGCGTGCTCGGCCTCCCCAATCGCGAGATCGCCCGCCGCGCGGCGGCCGCGCCTGCCTTCTTCACCTCGGTGGCGGCACTCGCCGAAGGGCGCATCCTCGACGTGCCCGGCGGCGTGTTCACCCGGGACTCGGCGGGCGGAATTCTCGGCGCGGTGGGGTCGACTGGGGCCGCGACCTCCTTGGAGGACGAACGCGCCGCCATGGCGGGCATCGAGGCCGCCGGTCCATCCTCCGACACAGGAGAGGTGTAGACCGACTATGCCGCACCCGAAACCCGCGCAGCGTTGCACCTCCGCCGCGGCGGTACGAAGGGTACAGACCTCGACCGCCGCGGGCCGGGCCCCGATCGGCTGTCCGAGCAGCGACAATCAGCAAACCGATCGAAAACGTCGTAGCCGTCCGAGATTCCGCTAGACCCGGGATCTCCCCAGTGCGGTGGCCGCACCCGGCACAGGTGAAGCCGCGCACCGGCCCTCCGTATCCCGCACAGCCGACCGGCGTGGAGCGCAGTTGTGAGCGGGATACGGCTCGGCCCGACCGGGCCGGATCGATTCGGCGATCGCCGACGACGACCGCGCATGGCTTCAGCCGCCGTCGCGAGGCGCCGACCCCGGTGCCGGCGACGAACACGCACGAGTTCGTGCGGTTGGACGGCAGCCGGTATACGACATCGCCGGACCGACCGGCCCCGGCTCTGCATCACCGGAAGCCACGTGCGCCATCGAGTTCAATCGATGGACTCGTCGAGGTCGCCCTCGACTCCCCGAGCTGCCAATTCGGTTTTGACCACCCGGTAGGCCGTGGACTGGCCGTAACCCCGCCGGGCGAGCATGCCGACGAGGCGGCGGATCGTCTTGTCCTGGTCCAGGTCTCGCGGCAGCGAGCGCAATTTGCGGCGGACCAGCTCGGCGGCGCGGGCCTCCTCGTCGTCGCCGGTGATGGCTTCGAGAGCGGCCGCGGCATCCGACTGCGCGACGCCCTTGCGCCGGAGTTCCTGCGCGAGCGCCTGTTTGCCTTTACCGGAGAAGGTGTGGCGAGAATGCACCCATTGCTCGGCGAAGGCGGCGTCGTCGACGAGCCCCACTTCGCCGAGGCGATCGAGCGCCCGCTCGCTCACTTCGGCCGAGTACCCCTTGGCGGCCAGACGCTGCGCCAGCTCGGCACGGCTGCGAGCGCGAACGGCCAGCAGACGCAGACACGCCTCCTTCGCCTGCTCGACCGTTCCGCCTTCGGCTCCGGCCGCTCCCGGAGCCGCCGATCCTCCTTCGGAGCCGGCCGATGCCGAGCCGGTCCGCGCTCCCCGGTGACTACGACGGGACCCAGCCGAGCGCACCCGCTGCGGATCGGATGCGCCCGGCCGGGTTCCCATGGTGTCCGGCGCGGCCGAATCACCTTCGGCCCTCCGGACGAGTTCGTGATCCTGCCCGCGGGACCGGGCGCCGTCCGGCGAACCGGAGGCGGACAGGAGTTCTTCCAGCCGGCGCCGCATCTCCTGCACCGCGTCGGCTCGGGCCCGCCCGGAGCCGGACGGAGCCGTTCCGGGCGAGCGACGGCTGTGCGTCGGCTCAGAAATCGGCGGGCACCTCCGCGGCCGCATCGGCCGTCACGTCGGCGCCGATGCCGAGCTTCTCCTTGATCTTCTTCTCGATCTCGTCGCGGACGTCGACGTTCTCCAGCAGGAACTTGCGGGCGTTCTCCTTGCCCTGACCGAGCTGATCGCCCTCGTAGGTGTACCAGGAGCCGGACTTGCGGATGAAGCCCTGCTCGACGCCCATGTCGATGAGCGAGCCTTCCTTGGAGATGCCGTGACCGTAGAGGATGTCGAACTCGGCCTGCTTGAACGGCGGGGAGACCTTGTTCTTCACGACCTTCACGCGGGTGCGGTTGCCCACCGCGTCGCTGCCGTCCTTGAGCGTCTCGATACGACGCACGTCCAAGCGCACCGAGGCGTAGAACTTCAGCGCCTTGCCGCCGGTGGTGGTCTCCGGCGAGCCGAACATCACGCCGATCTTCTCGCGCAACTGGTTGATGAAGATGGCGGTGGTGCCGGAATTGTTCAACGCGCTGGTCATCTTGCGCAGCGCCTGGCTCATCAGGCGGGCCTGCAGGCCGACGTGGCTGTCGCCCATCTCGCCCTCGATCTCGGCGCGCGGCACCAGCGCGGCCACCGAGTCGATGACGATGATGTCGATGGCGCCGGAGCGCACCAGCATGTCGGCGATCTCCAGCGCCTGCTCACCCGTATCGGGCTGGGAGACGAGCAGCGCGTCGGTGTCGACGCCCAGCTTGCGGGCGTAGTCCGGATCGAGCGCGTGCTCGGCGTCGATGAACGCCGCCACCCCGCCCGCGGCTTGCGCGTTGGCCACCGCGTGCAGCGCCACGGTGGTCTTACCCGAGGATTCCGGGCCGTAGATCTCGACGACGCGGCCGCGCGGCAGGCCGCCGATGCCGAGCGCGACGTCGAGCGCGATCGAGCCGGTGGGGATCACCGAGATGGGCTGGCGCGCCTCCTCGCCGAGGCGCATGACGGCGCCCTTGCCGAAGCTCTTCTCCACCTGGGCCAGCGCGAGCTCGAGCGCCTTGTCCCGGTCGTACGCCTGTGGTGCCATGTCCTGATCCCCTTTTCGACGGGTAAGTCTTTCTGTGGTTGGCGCCTACAGTAGAGCGCGGCACCGACAAGTTCCGGCGACCAGCCTAGACGAACAGGTGTTCGAGTCAAGCGACGCGCCCCGCACGCGCCGCGCCGCTCCCGGCGAACTCCGGGCGATCAGCGCACGAGCGCGATCCGGTCGGTGTCCAGCAGCGTCTGCGCCTGTTTGAGCACACGCAGGGAAGGCGTCACCTCCACGTCGGTGATCCCCGCCAGCGCGCCGAGCCGCTCGGTCACATACCGGTAGAGGTCCGCGGTGTCGCGGCAGATGATCGAAGCGAACAGGTTGGACGACCCGGTGGTGGCGGCGGCGAAGACGATCTCCGGGTGCGTGGCCATCGCGCGCCCCACCGCGTCCAGGTCGGCGGGCCGCACGCGCAGCCACAGCGCGCCGCGCACGCCGTAACCCATCCGCTCGATCGCGAAATCGACGTCGAAATACAGCACGCCCGCCGCGGTCAGTTCGGCCATGCGCCGCGCGACCCGCGGCGCCGTCCACCCGGTCGCGGCCGCGAGCTGGGCGTATGGAGCGCGCCCGTCCCGGCCGAGCAGCGTGAGCATCGCCTCGTCGGCCGCCGAGAGGTCCACCGACGCGTTCGGTCCCACACCTGAGCACCTCGGCCGGGCCGGGCCGAGTTCGTCCAACTGAGCGGCGGTGAGCAGGTGCCGATAGCGCGGCCACTCCTCGTCCAGCGGGAAACGATGGATGACCTCGTGCGCGGCCAGTTCCAGCACTTGCGGGGCGCGGGGCAGGATCTGCAACAGCAGCGCGTCGCGCCGCTGGATCGAGCGCGGCCTGCCGACGCAGGTGACCTCGGACCCGGTGGACAGCAGAGTCACCCAGCTCAGATCCGGGAAACGGGCCAGCGATTCGGCCAGCCGCAGCGCTTTGTCCGGTGTGGATTTCAGGCGCAGCACCCAGCGCGCGTGGCCCAGCGGCACCGCGTTCACCTGCCCGGCCACGTGCAGGATGCCGCGCTGTCGCAGGGCGCGGTACCGCCGCGCCACCGTCTGCTCGGAGACCCCGAGAACGCCGCCGAGCCGGGCGAACGGAATCCGGGCGTCGTGCACCAGCGCGTGCACGATCTGTTTGTCCAGCACATCGAGTTCGGAGGATTCGCTCGAGCTGTCGTCATCCACTAGAGGAATCTAACGCTGATGTGGCTGCGGATAGGGGGTTCCGGTCGATTGCCGCACGCTTGGCGTCGAAATCGTTCGAATCCGCCGTGGAGGCTCCCGTGAGGAAATGGCTCCCCTTGTTCGCCGCGTGCCTGGGCACGCTGATGCTGCTCATCGACGTCACCATCGTGAACGTCGCCCTGCCGGACATCGCCGCCGATCTGGACACCGGTTTGTCCGGCTTGCAGTGGGTGGTGGACGGCTACGCCCTGGCGCTGGCCGCATTGCTGCTGGTGCTCGGCTCGCTCGCCGACCGGGTCGGCGCGAAGCGCGCCTACCTGGCCGGACTGGTCGTCTTCGCGGTCGCCTCGCTCGGCTGCGGCGTCGCCCAGAGCGCGGCCGGCCTCGTCGCGGCGCGCGCGCTGCAAGGCGTCGGCGGCGCGGCCATGTTCGCCACCACGCTGTCGCTGCTGCACGCCACCTACACCGGCCGCGACCGCGGCGTCGCCTTCGGCGTCTGGGGCGCGGTGTCCGGCGCGGCGGCTGGCATCGGCGTGGTCCTCGGCGGCGTGCTCACCGAGGCGCTGTCGTGGCGCTGGATCTTCTTCGTCAACCTGCCCATCGCCGTGCTGGCGATCGTTCTCACCGCCGTCGTGTTCCCGCCCGCTCGGCGGCGGGCGGGCCGAGCGGTGGACGTGCCCGGCATGCTGGCCTTCGCGACCGCGGCGACGGCGGTCACCTACGGCGTCATCCGCGGCGGCGAGCACGGCTGGACGGACGCGGCCGCGCTGACCGCGTTCGCGCTGGGCGCCGCCGCGGCGGCGATCTTCGGTCGGGTCGAGGCACGCGGTGCCGCGCCGATGTTCCCCTTGGCACTGCTGCGCAATCGCGATTTCGGCGCGACCCTGTTCGGCGCGTCCGGTCAGACGTTCGCCGCGTTCGCGAGCAGTCCTCTGATCTCGCTGTGGCTGCAGCAGCAACTGCGCATGTCGCCGCTGCACGCGGGTCTGGCGATGCTGCCGATGGCCGCGACCGCGTTCGTGGTGGCGGGCGCGTTCGGACGGCTGCTGCACGACGTCGCGCCGAAGTGGACCATCGGCGCGGGGTTGGTGGTGGTCGGCGTGGGCAGCTGGCTGCTGATGCTCGTCGGGGCGGGGTCGTCCTGGGTCGCCCTGGTGCCGGGATTCGTGGTGATCGGCATCGGCATCGGCGTCAACGCGCCCGCCCTGGTCTCGGTCGGCATGGCCGCGGTCGCCCCGCAGCAGGCGGGCACCGCCGCGGGTGCGGTGAACACCGCGCGGCAACTGGGCCTCGCGCTCGGCGTCGCGGTGCTCGGCACCGTCTTCCGCGGGGTGGCCGACGCCGCGCAGCCGATGACGGCGCCGCACTTCGTCTCCGGGCTCGACGCGGCGTTCGGCGTCGCGGCCGCGGTGGGCATCGGATTCGGACTGATCGCGTTCGCGTTGTTCCACCGCCAGCGCGCGAACGCCGGGGCCGACGCCGAGCGCCAGACCGTCGCCGCCTGACCCCACTCCCCCGCGAACGGCGGCGCCCCGGCCGGGCGTCGCCGTTTCGCACCGAGCCGGCAGTTCTAACGCTGCGGCAGCACGGACTCGTCACCCGGATCCCTCGGCCCGAAGATGCGCCGCTCGGATTCCTCGATCCGGACATCGTTGATGCTGGCCTCGCGCCGGGACATCAACCCGTCCGGCGCGAACTCCCACTGCTCGTTGCCGTAACTGCGGAACCACTGTCCGGATTCGTCGTGCCATTCGTACTGGAACCGCACCGCGATGCGGTTGCCGTCGAAGGCCCACAGATCCTTGCGCAACGCGTAGCCGTTCTCGATCGACCACTTCCTGGTGAGGAATTCGACGATGGCGTCGCGGCCGGTGAAGAACTCGTCGCGATTGCGCCACACCGAATCCTCGGTGTAGGCGGCGGCGACCAGTTCCGGATCGCGGGTGTTCCACGCGTTTTCGGCAGCCCGCACTTTGGCCTTGGCGGATTCCGCGTCGAACGGGGGCAGGGGAGGTCGCATGACAGCTACCTTTCTCGAAGTTTCACGGATTCACGGGAGAAAGCTCGGCAGGACCCCATCGCAACGCTCCCCCTGATCGCTCGACCACCTCTTCGATGGCGAAATCGATCGAGCACTGCGCGCCCGCGGTGAATGTTTCGGGCGCCCAGATCAATTCGGCGGTGCCGGTGAGCTGCAACATGGCGCCCGTGGACCAATCCGGGATCAGGATTCCGCAGCGGGGATCGACCGCGATGTTGCCGAGCGTCATGAACATCGAATTGCCCCGATAGTCCGGCCAGCGCAGCCGGGTGGGCGAGAGCACCTGCAGGAAGCCGGGATTCCCACCGCGGTGCGAGGCGTCGGCGTTGCCCTCCTCGTCCGCGGTCGCGACGAAGAACGTGTCGGCCGAGGCGATCGCGGCCCGCTGATCGGCATCCAGTGCGGCGCCGTGACGCACCTTGGGCGCGGCGGCACCGGGTGTGTAGCTCTCGACGTCCCGCCGGGAGATGTACTTGGGGCAGTTCGAGTACACCTGATCGGTGACAATGCGCAAGCCCGCGCCGTCCGGCGCCGATCTTCCGTTGACTCGCATCCGCCTGCGCCGCTGCGGTTGCAGGGCAATCATGCCGACGCGGGAGCGCCGGGTCAGCGCTTCGTGCAGCGGATCGGCGGCGGCCGGACGGGTGCCGATCGAAATGGTCCGCTCGTCCACCGCCCGGACGAATCCCGGCTGCCCGACCAGCTCGCTCGCCCACATCCGGCCCGCCGCGTCGGCGGCGGCGAGCACCACCATCCGCTGGTCGGCCAGGAAACCGGCGGCGACCGCGGGAATATCGGAACGGATCATGCGGCCGACCCGGTCGGCGATGTCGCCCTGCCCCATCCGGCGTTGCACGGCGATCTCCCCGCGATGGAACGCCCCCATCACGATGCTCCCTTCGCTACCCGGCCGGGTCAGAAGAAACCGCAGGTCGGTGCGGCGCCGCTGGGCGCGGGGGCGGATTCGGCGCCGCTGGGCGCGTACACCTCGAGCCGGATGCCGTCGGGATCGGTGAAGAAGATCCCGCCCGACGCGACGCCCTCGCCGTGCGCCACCACGCCGTCGTGGGCGAAGGCGACCGAGAGCTCCCGCAGCACCCGTTCCACCGCGCGCACCTCGTCGATGCTGCCGACCTGGAACGAAAGATGATGCAGCCCCGGCGTTTCGGTGGAGAACGCGCCGTCGCTCTGCTCCCACAGCGTGACGACCAGCTTGCCGTCGCGGCCGAGGAAGGCCCAGCGGCGCCGCTCGTCGGCGCTCGCGGCGATCTGGTCGAAACCGAACGCCCGGCGATAGAAGTCCACGGAGCGATCCAGATCGGAGACGTTCAGGCCGATGTGACCGGTGCTGAGCTGAGGCGCGGCGACCGAGGTCATGGGTTCCTCCTAGGAAGATTAAACCACCTTATGTGGTTTCACTGGTTAGAACCTACCCAAATCCGGACGCCAGTGTCAACCATTCAAATAGTTTTACCGGTTAGAAAGGAGGTGGTGGCCGTGGCCGACAACGCGCGCTCGGTACCCTCGGGCATGCCCGATCCACGCCCCCACCTCGGTGAACCCCTGGCGCTCGATCTGCTGAACACCAGATGGATCGAGCACGGACCACAGGACCTGCTCACCGATGTCACCGGCCTGCGCACCTGGCTGGCCTCGGCGGGACTGACCGATCGCGCGACCGCCGACGAGGCCACTTTGCACGCGGTGGTGGCCGCTCGCGCCGCCATCTACGACGCGGTCGTGCACGCCTCCCCGGCCGGGCTCAACGACGTGCTCGACCACGGCCGGGTACGTCGCACGCTCACCGCGACCGGTCCCGCCGACCTGGTGGACGTCCCGGAGCCGGCCTGGCTGCCCGGCTGGCTGGCCGCCGACAACCTGCTGGAGCTGTTGGGCACCGCACCGGACCGGATCCGGCAATGCGCGCATCCGGAATGCGTGCTGTTCTTCTACGACACCTCGAAGAACGGCACCCGCCGCTGGCACTCCATGGCCACCTGCGGCAACCGCACCAAAGCGGCGCGGCACTACGCGCGAAAAGCCTGAGCCTTCAGAACAATTCGTCCAGCAGCCGGTAATACGTCAAGCGACTCTCGTCCGGCTCGGCCAGCCCGTAGGCCGCGAAGAAGGCCGCCACCTCCGCTTCACCGTGATCGGCGCGCAGATCGCGCGCGGCAAGCGCCAGATCGCGGTAGCGGTCGGCCACACCGAGGCCGGAGACATCGAGCAGGACCCCGTTCGTCAGCACGTTCGGCGGAGTGAAATCGCCGTGCGCCACCACCAGGTCCTCTCGATCCGGCCGCTGCGCCAGCAGCCGCGCGAGGATCTCCGCCGGGGTGGCTGCGGTGTTGTCGTCGTCGAAATCGTCCGCGTCCACGAGTCCCTCGACCACGTTGCGGCGCGCCCGCGCCAGCACGACGTCCAGGCTCTCGTCGAACGGGCACTCGGCGACCGGAATGTCGTGCAACCGCCGCAGCAGTCTGCCGAGCGCCGTGCCGACCGACGCCGCGCCCGTGTCCGCAGACCAGCTCGGTGCGCCCGCGTCCGCGAGCACCAGCACGTCGTCCTCGAACGCCGCGACCTCCGGCACGGGTATCCCGTGGTCGCGCAGCCAGGTGAGCCGCTGATACTCGGCGACCGCCTTGGGCCCGCGCTCGAGCCAGTAGACGCCGTCGACGCGCACGACCTCACCGCTCATGCCCTCGTGCCGGTCCGACCAGCTCGGCGCCGCGCCGAGCAGCGCCGCGACGGTGGGTGGCAACGGGATCGGCAGCTCGTCGAGCGTGTCCAGCGCCGCGCGGGTGGATTCGATCTCCTCCGGATCGCCCTCGGCGATGCGCAGCCGCATCGCCTCGGCCAGCAGTTCGCGCGCCTCGGGCAGGTGGCCGCGCTCGGCGAGCGCCTTGCCCAGGTGCTGCACGGCGAACGAGAGCACCTCCGGCGCGGCCACCCGCGCGTGTTCCACGGCGCGGCGGTACAAGCGCTCCGCGGTGCCCGCGTCGCCACGGTAGCGGTAGACGTCGCCCAAGTTGATCCACACGGTGATCCGGCGCCGTTCGGTGTCCACCAGTTCGAGCGCGCGATCGAGGTGATCGAGCGCCTCGTCGTAGCGGCCGAGCAGCATCAGCTCGATGCCGGTCTGCCGGTAGCCCGCGAAGTCGTCGGGACGCGCCTGCGCCACCCGGACGGCCAAACGCTCCGGGTCGTGCGGGATCATTCGCTGCCGCTCGTCGAATCGGTACAGCGGCTCGTCGCGCTCCACCTGCCCGGGGGCGCTCACCAGCGCGTCCTCGGCACGTCGAACTCGGCGCACAGGGCGCGCCAGACGTCGCGGGGATCGGTCCCGGCCTCGATGGCTTCGGCGCCCGTGCGCCCGCCCAGCGCGGGAATCACGTGGTCGGCCAGCAGGGCGTCGCCGCGGGCCACACCGAACTCGGTGTGCAACAGTTCCTGAAACTCGGTCAACCGCACCGTCCCGAACTTACTCCGGTCGCAGGCGTTCGCTGGTCAGGGGCACACCGGCACCCGCTCCGGTCACGAGTGAACGGCTTGGCGGACCTGGTGGCACAGGGCGACCGGATCCGGGAAATCGGGGGTGGCGGCGGCCTCCTGCGCCGCTCGGGTGTAGCGGGGATCGGCGAGGATCGCACCGACCGCGGCGCGAACGGCCTCGGGCGACAGCGGCCGGACGACAATCGAACTGCCTTGCCGCGCCACGCGATTGGCCAACTCCCACTGGTCGCCGCCGCCGGGAACGGTGACGATCGGCACCCCGGCGGACAACGTCTTGGCCAGCAGTCCGTGACCGCCGCCGCCGACGACGACGGACGCGTGGGTCAGCAGTTCGTCCTGCCGCCCCAGCCCCGCCGTGGCCCACGGCGGCAGATCGGCGGGCGGCGTGTCCAGCATCGAAATGGCCACGCGGACACCGGTTCCCTCCAGCGCCTCCAGGACGGTCTCGACCATGCCCGCCACACCGGTGTGCGCGGTCGATGGGGCGACCATGACCAGCGGTGCGTCCCCGGGCGGGAGATCGAGGATCGCGTCGGTCGGCTCCCACAGCAGCGGGCCGATCACGTGGGCGTTCTCCGGCCAGTCCGGGCGCGGTACCTCGAGCGCGGGCAGGGTGGCGATCAGGCGAGCGGCGGGGCCGGGATCGTCGGCCGGGAGACCGACGCTCTCGCGCGCCCGCCCGCGCTGGCGACGCCCGTTGCGCAGAGCACGCGCGGTCAGGCCGCGCAGCACGCCGTCGCGCACCCGTCCGCGCAGGCCCACACCTGGCGCGAGCCCACTCCCGATGGGCGGCAACCCCTTCGACGGCAGGTACAGCGGGTGCGGGGACAGTTCCACCCACGGAACGCCGAGCCGCTCGGCGGCCATGCCGCCGCCCGCGGTCAGCACGTCGGAGATCACCAGTTCGGGTAGCATGGCGCTGAGTTCGGGCAGGATCTCGGTGGAGATGTGCGCGGCCCGCTCGTGGATGCGCTGCCCGGCGTCGGCGTCGTCGTCCACCGGTCGCGGCGCAAGGCCTTTGAGTCTGCGCACCCCGATTCCGGCGGCGAGTGCCGCGTCGAACCACCGCGGACCGGTGAACAGGACCGGCTCGTCACCGGCCGCCAGGAATTGGGAGCACAACGCGATAGCGGGGAATGCGTGACCGGGATCGGGCCCTGCGACGACGGCTACTCGCATCCGCCTAGCCTGCCACACCCTCGGGCGGGCCGATCACTCCCGCGTCGCGGCGTCCGCCGCTACAGCTTGCTCACCGTCGAGTTGTCCGACCCCGACACCGCCTTGTACAGCAGGTACAGCCCGAACACGATGGCGCTGATGACCAGGATCGGGAACAGGCCTTTGATCAGCGCGCCGATGACGGCCAGCGCGATCCAGACGACCGCGACGATGCCGATGATCTTCCACAACATTTCGATGCCTCCATGAGTCGGTTTCCGCTTCGAGCATGACACTCGGATCAGCGGGAATCACCAGGTGAGAAGGCATTTCGGGGTTGAAATCAGGGTTCACCCTTACTCCGCGGCCCGGCTGGGCACGCGGCGATCGGGGTTTCGGCGCCGACCGGTCGTTCCCCGTCCGGAACACAGACGCTGGTGCGCGCGTCGGCGGACGCGCGCACCAGCATCGGCAACGTGCCGCTCAGCCTTGACGCTCGGCGTCCGGCAGCTCTCCGGCCAGCGGATCGTCCTGCGGCATGCCATCCGGTTCCCGCATACCCAGATCGGCCGTGTCGATCGCGTAGGGATCGACCGTCGGTTCCCGGCCCACGCGCGACCGGTCGCCGGTCGGCGGCATCGGCAAGGTCTCCTCGTCCGGACCCGCGTGGTTGCGCCTGCGCGCCGTCACGACGTCTTCCGGATCACCGGTCCGCCGCTGCGGCGGACGGGTCATCGCGGGGCGGGCGCGCGGCGGCTGCGGCACCGGCTGCCTGCCGTAGACGTCCCAGGCGGACTGATCCGGATCGATCTGGTAGTGGTCGAACAGTTCCTGCTCGGCCTGCGGGCTGATCTGGCCGTTGTGGTCGAGCTGCGGCGAGGCCTTGACCGCGTCCTTGCCGACTCGCACCTGCAACACCGCCGACTCGGGGCGGTGTTCGGCGCCGGCCAGCGGGACCAACGCGTCGGCGCTGAACAGGCCGGTGGATACCGCGATCCAGGTGGGTGATCCGGAATTGTTGTCGACGTAGACCCGTTTGACCTTGCCGATCTTCTCGCCTTCGGGGCCGTACACCGAGCTGCCGATGAGCGTTTCCAGCATTTCAGTCATGGGTTCCTCCGCAGTTCGTCCGTGCGATGCGCAGCCCGACAGACCGCGGCTGGCCACCGCCCGTGCTGGGAAAAGAGTTCAATCGCTGATGGGTCGATCGGTGGCGTCGGGGGCCGCGGCCACGCGCTGCGCTCTGCGCGACAGCCGCACCGGGTCCTCGGCGCTGTCATACGTCAGATACCGGCTGACGTCCAGCCGCTGCGTGTCCTGGTCGAGCAGCGATCGACGATGGGAAACATCGAGCATGACGTGCTCCTGCCAGTAGTGCATGTGCCCGGCCCCAGACGAGGCCGGAGGTGATCAGCTACAGGGTGGCAACTACCCGTACTTCGGCCGATCAAACCGGACTCGCCTGGCAATTCGACGACACGCCGCAGCAGGAGGATAAAACAGCTATCTGCTAGCTATCAGGATCCGGCGCGCTCTGGACGGGCCTGCGCGCGGCCGCTCCTGATCAGCGTCAGCGCCGACGGGCCGCTGGTGAACCGGAAGTCCGTGCCACGATGGTCCACCTCGCCGTCGGTGGCCAGCGACACCGGCTCGCCGGTGACCCGCACCTCCACGCGGGAGACCCTGCGGTGCCGATAGGTGGGCGAATACTCCAGCGTGCCGGTGAACGTCGCGAAGACCAGCCGCAACCGCGAGAACGGGACGTCGGCACGCAGGTAGCGGACATCGAGCGTGCCGCCGTGCAACTCCGGACGCGACATCGGGATCTGGTCGGCCGGGTGGTAGGCGCCGTTGCCGACGAACAGCATCCACAGCGCGGTGCGCGTGCCATCGACGATGACGTGCAGGGGCTGGGCCCGGAAGAGCACGCGCACCATGGCGATTCCCGCCGCGGGCCATTTGCCGATCCGGCGTTCCCAGCGCTCGCGGACGCGAACGAAATCGGGATAGCCACCGAGACTGGCGGTGTTGACGAAGGTCCGTGGCTCGGCGCCGTCGAAGCGAACCTGCGCCACGTCGACGGCCACCGCTTCGCCCGCTTCCAGCCCGGCGACGGTCACATCGACCTCCGCCACTCCGGCGTCCCTGGCGAAGTGGTTCAGCGTGCCACCGGCGAAGACCGCCAGCGGCAACCGGTGCCGCACCGCGTACTCGGCGACGGCCGACACCGTGCCGTCCCCGCCGACGACGCCGAGAGCACGGATGCCGTCGCGCCGCAGCAGTTCGTCGACCCGCTCCCCGACATCATCGCCGCCGCCGAGTTCGAGCACGTCGGCGGCGGGCAACCGCGTGCGAAGGGCGGCGAGCGTATCGTCGCCGTCGCCCGATCCGGCGTGCGGATTGCCGATCAGCAGCAATCCTGCGCCTTGCGGCAGCGGTTCTATATGCGCGACCGGGCCGAGGACAGCGGGAACCTCGTCGCGCACCGCCCACCACCGCCGGGTGGCCAGCGCGATCGCGCCGCCGAACAGCGCGCCCGCGACCACATCGGAGGGCCAGTGCACACCGATGTGCACCCGCGAATATCCCACCGCGGCGGCCACCGGGGCGACCGCGACGGCCGCACGGGGCGATTCCAGCGCCATGCCCGTCGCGAAGGCCGCGGCGGAGGCCGCGTGCCCCGAGGGAAACGACGAGGAGACCGGCGGAGCGACCAGCCTGCGCACGAATGGAACGGATTCGTCCGGCGGACGGCGGCGCGGGAACAGCGGCTTGGCCACCCCGTTGGCCACGCCGCTGGCGATGCTCAGAGCGAGCAGCCCGCGCACCGCACCGCGGCGGGTCGAGCGATCCCCGGCGACGAACAGCACCGCTCCCAGCCCGATCCACAATCGACTCTTGTCGGCGGCGGTACTCAGAGCCTTCAGCACCCGGTCCGCCGGCGTCGCGCGCACGCGCGCGCTGCGACCGACCAGCCAGCGATCCAGGCTGCTCGTCATTCCGATCACCCCACCGTCGCGTTCGCGAGCCGAGAGAAACCGCATCGCTGCAGCCTACCGGCCGCCTGTGCGCCGCGCCTTGGCCCGCGGCGGGACACATGTGCTCAGGTGTCCACCCGATCCAGCAACGCGGTCGCGACCGAGGCAAGTTCAGTGCACGGATGTACTCTGATCTCGAACGCCAAACGGCGCTGCGCGACAACAGGGAAGGGATGATCGAATGACGCAGACACCCCAATCAGCACACAGTCATGCACTGAATCTCGTCTGACGGCGGGATCTCGATGGAACAGACGAACGAGCTGGCACAAGAACTCGCGGCCGCGGCCCGGCGGCACGGCTCCGCGATCGCGGGCATCGTCGGATCGGCCGCACGCAAGGCGTCGTGGGAGGTTCTCGATCTCATGGCCGAGAGCCGCGAACTCGTCGGCGCGGCGTTTCGCGCCAGGGCCGAGGAATTGCGCCGCCGGGACCGGCCGAGCTGACCGGACCCGATCAGATCGGTGGCCGTTGCGACGCGGACACCGATTTGTCGGCCACCTCGATGAGGGCCTGCGCCCAGCCGTCCAGCCGGTCGGAGGCGTGGCGCAGGTCCGCCACGATGGTGTCGAAGTTGTGCCGCACCACGGTGTGCTCCGGGACCGCGAGAATCCGGCCCGCCGCGGCAACCACCTGCTCGTACTCCGCGACGCCCGCATCGAGCCTGGCCAGGATCAGCCGCAGGTTCTCGGTGAGCGCCACCGCCGCGGGGGAATCCGCGCTTCCGATGGCGCCGAGCCCCTGTTCCATCGCCGTGATGTCGGCGGCCAGCGCGTGCAGCGCCGCGGCCCCCGAAGCAGCCGTTTCGAGCATGTCGGCCAGTTCGTCCGGAGGCAGCCGATGCGAACGGGCGATCTGGGCGCCCATACCGTGCAACGCCTTCTCCGCGCGCACCAGACGCGCGATCGTCGGCCTGGCCTTCGACCACAACGGGGGGAGCTTGCGCGGAATGAAGGCCGCCTGCGGCAGCGGCGCTCCGCGCAGTCGCAGATAGCGGCGAGTGCTCAGCGCCGCACCGGTCACCAGCGCCACCGCGCCGCCGCCGACCATGACCACGGCCCACACCGGCGCCGAAAGGGCAACCAGGCCAACGGTTCCCACTGTGGTGAGGCCGGACACCGTGCCCAGCTGGAAGCTGCGGCGGCGGGCCCTGCGGCGGCGGCGCAACTCCCGCTCCCGTGGATCGGCCCAGCGGCGCACCGCGACGAGCGCGTGCTCACCGGCTTCGCGCAGACTGTCCGGCAGGCTGCCCGGCTGTGGCGCGAGCGCGGCCTGTGCCCGGATCATCGCCGTCCCGCGCAGGCGCCGCGTCTCGAGGCGCCGCTCGCGAAATGCACTGCCGCTCATACCTTCTCTCCCACCGGTCGCACCCATCGGACAGACCGAGACCCGACTCGGCCGACGGCCGGCCGGTCGGGTCCCCACGCCTTGTCCCCCAGTGAACCAGCCCCCACCGACACGTGTTCGCCGAACACCCGGTCGCGGCTACTGCTGCGCGGCCTGTCCCTTGTTCATCTGCGGCTGCGCCGCCTGTGCCGGGTTGATGGCGGGCTGGGCGCCACCGGCGGGCAGCTGGTCACCGCGCATGGACGCGCGGATCTGCTCCAGCTTGCTGTGCCCGGCCATCTGGATGCTGGCCTGCTGCACCTCGAGCATGCGGCCCTGCACCGAGTTCTGCGCCAGTTCCGCGGCGCCGAGCGCGTTGGCGTAGCGGCGCTCGATCTTTTCGCGCACCGCGTCCAGGCTCGGCGTGCTGCCCGGGGCCGACAGCGTGGAGTCCATCTGCTGCAGCGAGGCGGAGACCTGCTCCTGCATCTTCGCCTGCTCCAGCTGGCTGAGCAGCTTGGTGCGCTCGGCGACCTTCTGCTGCAGCAGCATCGCGTTCTGCTCCACGGCCTTCTTCGCCTGGGCGGCCGCCTGCAGCGACTGGTCGTGCAGGACCTTCAGGTCCTCGACCGACTGCTCGGCGGTGACCAGTTGCGCGGCGAACGCCTCGGCGGCGTTGGTGTACTGGATCGCCTTCTCGGTGTCACCCGCCGCGGTGGCCTGATCGGCCAGCAGGACGGCCTGGCGCGCGTTGGCGTTGAGCTTCTCGACCTCGTCCAGCTGCCGGTTCAGCTTCATCTCCAGCTGACGCTGGTTGCCGATGACCGACGCGGCCTGCTGCGAAAGGGCCTGGTGCTGCCGCTGGGCTTCCTCGATAGCCTGCTGAATCTGGACCTTCGGATCCGCGTGCTCCTCGATCTTGGAATCGAAGAGGGCCATCAGGTATTTCCAGGCCTTGACGAACGGATTAGCCATCGATTGATCCCGCCTCCATCTGACATGCCGCGCTCGGGCGCGACTCCAGTGCGCGACCGTCACGCACTCGATATGTGCCTATCCTCCACCATGTGGCACCCGGGCCGGGCGAACCCGGCCCAACCGACGCCTAACGGAGAATCTATCCGCTTTCCGCGCCGGTCCGCAGCGTTGCCGCCGCTGCCGCCTCTCGCCGCCCGTCACGCACCCTTCACCAGGACCAACATGTCCGATCGCGGAGCGGGGATGACGATCCGGGTGTCCTCCGCCAGCGGCAGCGGCCGCGCGGCGGGCTCGGCCACCGACATGGCGGCCGACGCGGGCGCGGCCTCCGGCTCGGCCTGCGCGGCGGGCTCGGCCGCGGTGCGCTCCGGCTCGGCAGCGGCCGTCGCGGCCTCGTCCGCACCGGCGGTCGCTCCGTCGACGCCCGCCATGATCGTGCTCACATCCCACAGCACCCGCGACAGCGGCACGTCCAGCGCTTCGCAGATGGCGGCCAGCAATTCGCTGGAGGCCTCCTTGCGGCCCCGCTCGACTTCGGAGAGATAGCCGAGGCTCACCCGCGCCGACGTCGACACCTCGCGCAAGGTCCGGTTCTGGGCGAGACGCGCACGCCGCAAACTGTCCCCGATCGCCTCTCGCAGCAGCGTCATCTCGTTCTCCTTCGCTCCCGGTCGCCGGGCCGACGCGATTTTCGACCCCACGCATGCCGTTCTTTCTGGCACAACGTCGGAGCCGGGGCGGATGGTTCCCGCCGGGACATCTCAGCCGCTCCGCCCGTCGCGGTCGGCCGGGTCCGTGCCCGCCTCCCGCACACACCGCAGCAGTTCCGCCACCGCCGTGCGCGTCGCACCGATTCTGATCGTCCACCGGTCGCCGGGGAGTTTCAACCGCACCACCTCGGTATGCCCCGGACCGGCCAGTCCGAGGAAAACCGTGCCCACCGGGTGCCCGTCCTGCGAATCGGGGCCGGCCACGCCGGTCAGCCCCACACCCCAGTCCGCGCCGCAGCGCGTGCGGGCGCCGACGGCCAGCTGTTCGGCGGTGCTCGCCGCGACCGGGCCCTCGGCTGCGAGGACCTCGGCGTCGACGCCCGCGAGGCTCTGCTTGAGGTCGGTGGCGTACACCACCAGCCCGCCGCGCAGCACGGCGCTGGCGCCCGGCACCCCGGCGATGGTCGCGGCGAGCAGGCCCGCGGTCAGCGATTCCGCGGTGGCCACCGTTTGCCGCACCGTCACCAGAGCGCGAACGAGTTCGATGGCGGGCACGTCGGCGAGCAGCGGATCGCTCATACGCCGCGGTTCCGCCCCGAGCCGCCCGCGAACCACACCCGGGCCGCCTGACCGACGTAGTCCAGCCCGGTGGCCACGGTCAGCGCGACCGCCAGGTACATCAGCGGCATGCCGATCCCGGCGGCCCAGCCCGACAGCGGCAGCAGCAGCATCGCGATGGCCAGCGATTGGACCAGCGTCTTGAGCTTGCCGCCGCGCCCGGCCGGGATCACCCCGCGCCGCACGACGACCAGGCGCAGCAGCGTGACGCCGATCTCCCGGCCGCAGATCACCAAAGTGATCCACCAGGCCAGATCACCGAGCACGGACAGGCCGATCACCGCCGACCCGATCAGCGCCTTGTCCGCGATGGGGTCGGCCAGTTTGCCGAAGTCGGTCACCAAACCATATTTGCGAGCAAGTTGCCCGTCGAACCGATCCGTGATCGCGGCGAGGCCGAACAGGGCCGCGGCGGCGATCCGCCACCCGGTCTGGTGACCGTCTCCGGCGAACAGCGCCACGACGAACAGCGGCACGATCGCGATGCGCAGCATGGTGAGCACGTTCGCGATGTTCAGCAGCGGCGGACCGCTTTCGGCCTGCGCGGGGGCGAAGCCGGGGCGCAGCGGGGCGGGCGCGCTCCAGGGGCGGTCCGTCTCGTCGGGTTGCACGCTCATGCCGTCGCCTCACCGGCGATCGGCTCGCTCACGGCCGCCTCGCCGGACCGCCGCGCCGGGCGGCGCGGTGCGGTGAGCTGAACGAGTGGATCTGCGGCACACGTTCAGACTATCGGTAGCCGGGCCGACTACTGTGCACCCCATGACCTCTCGGGGACCACTAGGTGGTTCGACAAGCGACGCGTATCCGGGCGCGGCTTCGGCCGCGCACAGCTCCCTCCCGGTCGTCCGACGCGCGCGAACCTCCGATGTGCCCGAGATCAAGCGCCTCGTCGACGTCTACGCGGGCCGGATCCTGCTGGAGAAGAACCTGGTCACTCTCTACGAGGCGGTGCAGGAGTTCTGGGTCGCCGAACTCGACGGCCGCGTGGTCGGCTGCGGCGCGCTGCACGTGCTGTGGGCCGATCTCGGGGAAGTGCGCACGGTCGCGGTGCACCCCGATGTCAAAGGCAGCGGTGTGGGCAAACTCATCGTGCGGCGGCTGATCGAAGTGGCACGCGAGCTGGAGTTGGAGCGGCTGTTCGTGCTGACCTTCGAGGTGGAGTTCTTCGGCAGGCACGGGTTCGTCGAGATCGACGGCACGCCGGTCACCGCCGAGGTGTACGCCGAGATGTGCCGCTCTTACGACACCGGTGTGGCCGAATTCCTCGATCTCAGCTATGTGAAGCCGAACACTCTCGGCAATACTCGAATGCTGCTGACGCTCTGAGTCCATCCCCCACAGGAAGCGATACCCGTGCCGATCTTCGCCGTCCATTACGTCTACTCCGAGGCCACCACCGCGGGCCGGGACGTCCATCGCCCCGAGCACCGGGCCTGGCTGGCCGGTCTGCTCGAGGCGGGGACGCTGCTCAGCAGCGGTCCGTACCCGGACGGGTCCGGAGCGCTGCTGCTGTTCCGAGCGCAGGACGCGGGGCAACTGAAGGACCTGCTCGCCCAGGATCCGTTCGCGCGGGAGAACCTCATCGATGACGTCCGCGCGGTGGAGTGGGCCCCGGTCTTCGGAGCCTTCGCCTCCTGAGGGCTACCGGTCGGTTCGGACCCGCGTGCGCAGCAGGCTGGCGACCGTCGCGATCACCAGGATGACCAGGATCACCCCCAGCGAGACGGGTGTGGAGATCTCCGGCGCCGCGACGTGCTCGCCGCCGTTGACGAACGGCAGCGTGTTCTCGTGCAGGGCGTGCAGCACCAGCTTCACGCCGATGAACGCGAGGATCGCCGCCAGCCCGTAGGACAGGTACACCAGCCGGTCGAGCAGCCCGCCGATCAGGAAGTACAGCTGTCGCAGGCCCATGAGCGCGAACGCGTTCGCGGTGAAGACCAGATACGGCTGCTCGGTCAGGCCGTAGATGGCCGGGATGGAGTCCAGCGCGAAGAGCAGGTCGGCGAAGCCGATGGCCAGCAGCGCCAGCAACAGCGGCGTGACCGCCCGGCGGCCGTCGACCCTGGTGACCAGCTTGTCGCCGTCGTATTCGTCGGTCGTGGGCAGCACCCGCTTGGCCAGCGCGACGATTCTGCTGTCTCGTTTCTCCTCGACCTCGACCTCGTGGCCGCTCTCCCGCAACAGCTTGACCGCGGTGTAGACCAGGAACAGCCCGAACAGATAGAACACCCAGCTGAACGCGCTGATGGCGGCCGCGCCGACGGCGATGAACGCGCCGCGCATGACCAGTGCGAGCACGATGCCGATCAGCAGCACCTTCTGCTGGTAGATCCGCGGCACCGCGAAGGTGGCCATGATGATCAGGAAGACGAACAGGTTGTCCACCGAGAGCGCCTTCTCGGTGACGAAACCCGCGTAGTACTCCCCGGCGTAGGTCGAGCCCCACCGCCAGGCGACCACGCCGCCGAACAGCAGCGCCAGCCCGATGTAGACCGCGGACCAGAACC
The DNA here is from genome assembly GCF_053586955.1 of Nocardia sp. NPDC003726. Taxonomy (NCBI): domain Bacteria; kingdom Bacillati; phylum Actinomycetota; class Actinomycetes; order Mycobacteriales; family Nocardiaceae; genus Nocardia; species Nocardia sp. NPDC003726. Next base: position 324,507 of record NZ_JBSFNF010000005.1, read on the forward strand.
CCGATTCCCGGAAGGTCGGCTCGTGCGGGGTGCGGACATGGGCGAAGAAGTCGAAGACGAACAGGCCGAGGATCACCACGACGGTGATCGCCCATTCGAGTGCGGTTACGTGCATACGGTGTGCCGATCGAAGAACATGATGTCCATAATGCCCGAATTGTCCGTTACTGCGCGATTGCGGGATGATTGCCACCCATAATTCCACACGCGTTCACCAGGCCGGCCGCGCCACAGTCGTCGCGAGTTGTCCGCGATCACCACTCCCGCGACCGGTAGCCGGAAAGGCTGCCGCCTAGCGGATACCCCTCGGCCGACCGGGAACTGAACGGGGTAGGGTCGTCGGCGACGCGAAAGCGCTTCCCGGCACCGGCATCCGGTGCTACTTTCTGAGCCGCGAAGATCAGACCACAGGAAGGCGAGACGATGACCGCGACGACTGGGCGACACGGGTTGCCGAGCGGTTTGTCGCATGTCCGCGTCGTGCTATCGGTCTCGTCCGTCTCTTGGCGCACGAGCGCGCGGAGCCGCCCCTGAACGTGTCTTTCGCAGACCCGTACCGAGCAGGGGGTCACTCCGCGGCGAACAGCCTGGAGTGACCCCTTTTTCGTGCGACCGATCCCTCGTAGCCCAATCGGTAGAGGCGCCGGACCTAGATTCCGGGAGATGCGAGTTCGAATCTCGCCGAGGGAACCGATCGGATCATTCCGGCGACTCGGCGGGCTCGCCGTCCCCGCCGCCACGGATCGACCACAGCAAGCCTTCCAGCTCATCGGGTTTCACCAGCACGTCGCGTGCCTTGGAACCCTCGCTCGGGCCGACCACGCCGCGGGTCTCCATGAGGTCCATCAACCGTCCCGCCTTGGCGAAACCGACGCGCAGCTTGCGCTGGAGCATGGAGGTGGACCCGAACTGCGAGGTGACGACGAGTTCCACCGCCTGAAGGAAGACGTCGAGGTCGTCGCCGATATCGGGGTCGACGTCCTTCTTCTCGCCCGCCTTCGCGGCGGTGACGCCCTCTTGGTATTCCGGCTCCGCCTGGTTCTTGGTGAAGTCGACGACGGCGTGGATCTCCTCGTCGCTGATGAACGCGCCCTGCAGCCGGGTCGGCTTACCCGCTCCCATCGGCAGGAAAAGGCCGTCGCCCATGCCGATCAGCTTCTCCGCGCCGGGCTGGTCGAGGATGACGCGCGAGTCGGTCAGCGAGGACGTGGCGAAGGCGAGCCGGGAGGGCACGTTGGTCTTGATCAGGCCGGTCACCACGTCCACCGAGGGCCGCTGCGTGGCCAGTACGAGATGGATGCCGGCCGCGCGGGCCTTCTGGGTGATGCGGACGATGGCGTCCTCCACGTCGCGCGGAGCGGTCATCATGAGGTCGGCCAGCTCGTCGACGATGGCCAGGATGTACGGATAGGGCCGGTACACCCGTTCGCTGCCCAGCGGCGCGGTGATCGCCCCCGACTTCACCTTCTTGTTGAAGTCGTCGATGTGGCGCACCTTGTTGGCCTGCATGTCCTGGTAGCGCTGTTCCATCTCCTCGACCAGCCAGGCCAGCGCGGCCGCGGCCTTCTTCGGCTGGGTGATGATCGGCGTGATCAGGTGCGGAATGCCCTCGTACGGCGTAAGTTCCACCATCTTCGGGTCGATCAGGATCATCCGCACCTCGTCCGGCGTCGCCCGCTGCAGCAGCGACACCAGCATCGAGTTCACGAAGCTCGATTTACCCGAACCGGTGGAACCCGCGACCAGCAGGTGCGGCATCTTGGCCAGGTTCGCCGAGACGAACTCGCCCTCGATGTTCTTGCCGAGACCGATCACCAGCGGATGGTGGTCGTTGCGCGTGGACGGCGCCTTGAGCACGTCGGCCAGCCGGACCAGCTCACGGTCGGCGTTCGGCACCTCGATGCCGACGGCGGACTTGCCCGGGATCGGCGCGAGCAGCCGGACGTTCTCCGTGGCGACGGCGTAGGCGATGTTGCGCGCCAGCGCGGTGATCTTCTCCACCTTCACGCCGGGGCCGAGCTCGACCTCGTAGCGCGTCACCGTCGGGCCGCGGACGAACCCCGTCACCGCCGCGTCGATCTTGAACTGCACCAGCACCTCGGTGATCGCCTCGATCATCGATTCGTTGGCGGCGCTGCGTTTCTTGGGCGGATCGCCATCGGTCAGCAACGACAGCGGCGGCAGCGTGTAGTCGCCCTCGACCTCGCGATCGGTGACGAACTCCAGCTGTTTCGGCGGCGGTGGCGTTTGATCCTCCACGACCGCGGCGGGGCGCTGCTTCTTCGGCTTCGGTTTCGGCGCGGGTTCCTCGGCCGCGATCTGCTTGGCGTCGCGCAGCGGGGGCTCGCCCAGCGACTCGGTGACCGCGTCGGGATCGCCGAACTCGTCGGGCGGGTAGTTCTCCGCGGGCGTGCGACCGCGCCGCCTGGTGGTGGCGCGATGCACCGGGAATCCGTCGGCGTCGTAGTCGGCCGGGTCGTAGTTCCGGTGCTCGCCGTCGAATTCGCCGTATCCGTCGTCGGTCTCGGCGCCGAGGTAGCGCCGCAGCTTGGCCGGCACCTCCCGCACCGTCGTCCCGGTGATGAGCAGCGCACCGAAGACGGTGGCCAGCAACAGGATCGGGACCGAGAGCCAGGCGGTGAGGCCGTCGGTCAGCGGCCCCCCGGTCACGAAGCCGACGAAACCGGCGGCGCGGGAACGCCCGTGCGCGTCGGTGGGGGCGCCCGCGGCGATATGCCACAGCCCGAGGGCGGGCAAGCCGATCAGCAGGCCGCCGAGCACCAGGCGCGGCCGGATCTCCGGGCGCGGTTCGGTGCGCATCAGGACGACGGCGATCCCGGAGGCGACGAACGGTAGAGCGGCGGAGGCCGATCCGGAGATCGCGCGGATCACGTCCTCGACCAGATGGCCGATGGGGCCGCCCGCCGACAACCAGACCGCCGCCGCTATCACGGCGCTCAGCGCGATGAGTGCCAGCGCGATGCCGTCGCGCCGATGCCCGTGTTCGATCTCCCCCGCGCGGCTGAGGGCGCGCGTGGTCGCGCCGAGCCCACGGGCCAGCATGGTCCAGCCGCTGCCGATGCCCCGGGTGATCACCGCGAGCGGAGCCGTGTCGGACGGACGGCGCGCCGGGCGCCGGGCCTGCGTGGCGCGCCGGCGGGGCGTGGTGGCGGTCCGGGGCGTCGCTGTGCGGGGCGTCGCGGTACGGGGCGTGGCCGCGCGAGAGCGCGCCGTGGTGGTCCTCCCCCGCGCAGATCCCGCCCGCGCCCGAGTCGTCGTGGTGCTGCGGGACTTACCTGCCATGGCCCCAGGCTAGCCGCAATCGCCCCATCGAAACCATCCGCAACACTGGCGCCGTTGCGCCTCTAGCGGCTTTTGGCCGGTTCCGGGTTCCCCCGACGGCGCGAGAACACCAAAATCAGACCGATCGGTCCGATTCCAGGACCGTCCGGACGGCCTCGGGGGACCCGGAGGTCTCCAGCCGCACCTCGTCCCGGCCGAAGGCGTGCAACACCAGTTCCGACGGCTTGCCGGTGAGCGTGACGACGTCCTCGGACGCGGACCGTACCACCGTCCGCCTGCCGTCCGGCGTCGCCAACTCGACCGTGACCGGCACCTTGCGGTAGGCCATTCCGGCCATCTTCCGCAGCACCGACCACAGCCGGTCCTCGTCGGCGGCGGGCAGTTCGCGTGGCTGCCAATCGGGCTCGGCGCGGCGCACGTCCTCGTGGTGGACGAACATCTCCGACAGGTTGACCACCGCGTCGACCGGCCGCAGCGGCGACCACCACGGCGGACCGGTACGCACCAGCTCCAGCAGCTCGGGGAACGGCTTGCGCGCCGCCTTCGCCTGCACGCGCTCCAGATACCCCGCGAACGGCCGCAGCAGGATGCCCGGCGCGGCGTCGGGTCGTCGTTCCCGAACCACCAAGTGCGCGGCCAGGTCTCGCACGGTCCACGCACCGCAGAGCGTCCGCGCGTCCGGCCCCGCTGCCCGCATCGCCTCGACGATCCCTCGGCGCTCCCGCTGTGCCATAGTCACACCCCCGAACATACCGACCACCCGGCCACGCCGCCGCGCGGCACGACGCGCCGCGGTCACCGCAACCGCGGCGCCACTCGCCGATCCACTCGGGAGCCTCCCTCGGCGCGCGGCCGATCACGGCGTTCGCCGCTCTCCCTGCCGGGAAATCTCCGGCTAGCGTTATGAGAGTCGGCTCTGTACCTTGTCACTCGGTCCATCGGGTCGTGGGCCAATGACAAGAAGGGGCAAATCCTCGTGAAGAAGTTTGCTACCGGTGTGGCCGCGCTCGCGGCGGTCGGTGCGGCGCTGGCTGTCAGCGCGCCCGCCGCGAATGCCTACACCAACAACTACGGCGCGATCGCGCTGTCCACCTCCACCGGTTTGATCGGGTACTCCTACGACTACCCGAACTCGGCTGCCGCAGAGCAACGCGCCGTGAGCGCCTGCGGCGCGGCGGATTGCGAGTCGGTGGTCTGGTTCCGCAACGGCTGCGGCGCCGTCGCCTATTCCAGTGGCACCGGCACCTGGAGCTGGGGGTACGCCTCGTCACGGCGCAGCGCGCAGGGCCAGGCGCTGGCGCACAACGATTCCGACGCCTACATCGTGCACTGGAACTGCACGTCCAACCACGGCTGACGCCCGGACTTCGAGTCGAAGGAAACAACGTGAAGCACCGCACTTTCCGGACCACCGTGGCCGTCGTCCTCACCGCACTGGCCTGCTCGCTCACCGCCTGCGCCTCCAACGACGACTCCTCGTCCACGAGCACCAGCGCCACCCCCGGCCACGCGGCCGGTGAGTTGGAGGGCGGCTCCGGCAAGGGCGACAAGGAGGCCGGCTCCGCGCCGACCACGCCGTCCTCGCCCGCACTGCCGAAGCCCACCGTGCAGCAGCTCAACGAGCGGCTGCAGAAGGCGTTCGATCCGAACGTGCCGAACACCGAGAAGATCAGCTGGATCCAGGCCGCCGAGCAGGATCCCTATCTGGTCGCCAACCTCGTCGACGCCGCTAAGAAGCAGAAGGTCACCGTCGAGGTCACCAACGTGGGTGATCCGAAGGACGGCAAGCTGAAGGCCGACGCCAAGGTCACCATCGACGGCACCCCGGTGGACGACGCGTTCATCCAGTTCGTGTCCGAGGGCGGCCAGTGGAAGGTCGACCACACCTTCGCCTGCAACATCGTCAAGAGCGCGAAGATCGAGTCGGCGGCCTGCCAGGAGTAGGCATACCGATACGGGAAAAGCGCCGGACAGCGCAGCTGTCCGGCGCTTTCGCTGTCGATGAGGTCAGACCCCGATGACGGTCGGCACGATCATCGGACGGCGACGGTAGGTCTCGGCCACCCAGCGGCCGACCACGCGGCGCACGCCCTGCGCGATGCGATGGGTGTCGGTGACGCCCTCCCCCGCCAGCCGCAGCAGTTCGGCTTCCACCAGTTCCGCCGCGTCGAGCAGGGCGGTGGGGTCGTCGGAGAAGCCGCGTCCGCTCAGTTCCGGAGTGCTCACCGCCTTTCCGGTGGTCTCGTCAATGGCGACGGTGATCGAGATGAATCCGCCCTCGCCGAGCACCAGCCGGTCCGACAGCGTCGACTCCCCGACGTCGCCCACCGACAGTCCGTCGACGTACACATGGCCCACCGGCACCCGGCCGACGACCGAGGCGATGCCGTCGACCAGATCGACCACCACGCCGTCCTCGGCCAGCACCACCCGCTCCTGCGGCACTCCGGTCGCCACCGCCAGCGCCGCGTTCGCGCGCAGGTGGCGCCATTCGCCGTGCACCGGCATCGCATTGGTCGGCCGCACCGCGTTGTACAGGTACAGCAGCTCGCCCGCCGAAGCGTGCCCGGAGACGTGCACCTTGGCGTTCTGCTGGGTGATCACCGTGGCCCCGAGCCGGGCCAGGCCGTTGACCACCGCGAACACCGAGTTCTCGTTGCCGGGGATGAGCGAGGAGGCCAACACCACCAGGTCGTCGGGACGGATGTTGATCTGGCGGTGATCGCCGCGCGCCATGCGCGACAGCGCCGACAGCGGCTCGCCCTGCGAACCCGTGGAGATCAGCACCAGGCGGTGGCTGGGCAAGGTGGCGGCGACATCCAGGTCGACGACCACGCCCTCCGGCACGGTGAGGTAGCCCAGATCCTGGGCGATCTGCATGTTGCGGACCATCGAGCGGCCCACGAAGCACACCCGCCGCCCGTACTTCTGCGCCACGTCGACGACCTGCTGGATGCGGTGCACGTGACTGGCGAAGGAGGCGACGATGACCCGGCCGTTCGCCTTGCCGATGACCGAGTCCAGCACGCCGCCGATCTCCCGCTCCGGCGTGACGAATCCGGGCACCTCGGCGTTGGTGGAGTCCACCAGGAACAGGTCGACGCCCTCGTCACCGAGCCGGGAGAATCCGGCCAGGTCGGTGAGCCGTCCGTCCAGCGGCAGCTGGTCGAGCTTGATGTCACCGGTGTGCAGGGCGACGCCGGCGGGCGTGCGGATGGCGACCGCGAGCGCGTCGGGAATGGAGTGGTTGACGGCGAAGTACTCGCAGCCGAACGGGCCGTGCGTGGTCTGCTGCCCCTCGGTCACTTCGATCAGCTTCGGGTGCAGGCGGTGTTCCCGGCATTTCGCGGCGACCAGCGCGAGGGTGAACTTGGAGCCCACGACCGGGATGTCGGGCCGCAGCCGCAGCAGGAACGGCACCGCGCCGATGTGGTCCTCGTGTCCGTGGGTGAGCACGACGGCCACCACGTCGTCGATCCGGTCCTCGATGGGGCGGAAGTCCGGCAGGATCAGATCGACGCCCGGCTGCTGGTCCTCCGGGAACAGCACGCCGCAGTCGACGACGAGCAGTTTGCCGCCGTACTCGAAAACCGTCATGTTACGGCCGATTTCGCCGATGCCGCCGAGGGCGACCACACGCAGGCCGTTCTCGGGCAGAGCGGGCGGGGCGCCCAGCCGGTCGTGCGCGGCGATCGGATCCGCTTGCGCCGGAGGCTCTTCGGCCCGCCGTGCGCCGGACTGTCCCCGTCCGCGGCCCGCTCGACGGGACCCGGAATCCTGCCCTCTGGCCGCTCGGCGCGTCTGCGCAGGCGCTGCCGGCTGCTCGGCCGGTGCGGCGGAAACCGACGTTTCGGCCAGTGGAGGCTCGGGCAGCGCGACGGGCTCCGGCGGCGCGGCCTGCTGCGCCGGAGCGGGTGCGGGCGCTCCCGCGGGGCGGGACGCGCTGCGGCGGCGACGGGGTAGGGACTCGTTCACGACAGCACTCCGACCGCTCGCAGGTCCGCGGCCAGCGCCTCCAGCTGCTCGCCGGTCGGCATCAGCTGGGGCAGCCGCGGCTCGCCGACCTCCACTCCGAGCAGCCGCAATCCGCCCTTGCTCATCGCGACGCCGCCCAACCTGGCCATCGCGGCGTGCAGCGGCAGCAGCGTGGTGTTGATCTCGCGGGCACGCACGACCTCGCCCGCGGTGTACGCCTCCAGCAGCGCGCGCAGCCGCTCCGGCGCGAGATGCCCGATGACGCTGATGAATCCGGCCGCGCCCACCGACAGCCAGGGCAGGTTGAGCGCGTCGTCGCCGGAGTAGAACGTCAGGCCGGTGCTCGCGATGAGTTCGGCGCCCATGTTCAGGTCGCCCTTGGCGTCCTTGACCGCGACGATGCGCGGATGCTCGGCGAGCTTGCGGATGGTGTCGCTGGCGATCGGCACCACCGATCGTCCGGGGATGTCGTACAGGGTGACCGGCAGGTCGGTGGCATCCGCGACGGCGGTGAAATGCGCGACCAGTCCCTCCTGGGAGGGCCGGGAGTAGTACGGCGTCACCACGAGCAAACCGTGCGCACCCGCCCGCTGCGCGTTGCGCGCGAGTTCGATCGAATGTGCGGTGTCGTAGGTGCCCGCGCCCGCGATCACCGTCGCGCGCGTGCCGACGGCATCGACGACGGCACGCAGCAGATCCGCCTTCTCCGATTCGGTGGTGGTCGGCGATTCACCGGTGGTCCCCGAGATCGCGAGCAGGTCGACGCCGCGGTCGACCAGGCGGGCCGCCAGCGCGACCCCGGCATCGACGTCGAGCTTGCCGTCGGCACTGAAGGGGGTCACCATCGCGACACCTACCGTGCCGGACGCACGCAGCTCCGTTGGCGTCGATTCACCGTTCGTCATGGTCAGAAAGGCTACCCGGTCCGGGACACGCCCTCGACACCGTCGTCGGCGATCAGGCCGCAACAAGGACGCGAATCCATATCACCGGCAGCGGCATGATGTCATTTTGCCGCTTGCCTGATGTCATATATGACGTCAGACTGACATCATGGATTTGAACAAGTACACCAGCAGGCTCGGCGAGAACCTGCTCGCCGCCGCCGCACTCGGCGACGAGAAGACGCAGGCCACGGCCGCCGCACTGGCGGCGGCCACCGAAGGGCCGGCCCGCTTGGTGCTGCTGGCCGCACTGTCGGAGCTCGCGGCCGAGGTCAGCGCCGCGCTCGGCGACCGAACGGTGCACGTCTCGGTCGACGGCACCGACGCCTCCATCGATGTGCGCAAGAGCACGACGGGCGAGGAAGCCCCCAGCTTCGAGGAGATGACCGGAGACATCAGCAGGGTCACGCTGCGGCTGGTGGAGCAGATGAAGGCGCGTGCGGAAGAGGCTGCCGCACAGAGCGGTCAGTCCCTGAACTCGTGGCTGTCGAGCGCCGTCCACGGAGCCTTGCGCGACCAGATGCGCGGGTACGGGCCCAAACGAGACACCTGACCCGAACGCGCTACAGCAGCGCCGCGAGATTGCCGCGATCGCCGACGACGACCTCGTCCAGTTCCAGCCAGTCGGCCATCTCGCGCAGCGCGCCGCCGAGTGCGTGCGCGGTGGCGGCGGTGTCGTATCCGGGCTCGGCGAACGCGGCGGGCACCCACAACCGGCCGCTCGCGCGTTCCGCCCGCAGATCGACGCGGCCGACGAGTTCGCCGTCGAGCAGGAACGGGAAGACGTAATACCCGTGCACCCGCTTGTGTTCGGGGGTGTAGATCTCGATGCGGTAGTGGAAGTCGAATATTCGCTCGGTGCGGGCGCGGAAGAAGATGAGCGGGTCGAACGGGCACAGCAGCGCCGCGCCTTCGATGCGGCGCGGCGTGGGAGCGCCCGCCCGCAGATAAGCCGGTTTCCCCCAGCCCGCCACCTCCACCGGGATCAGCTCACCCGCGTCCACCAGATCGGCGATGGCCGGTTCGGTCTGAGTGCGCTCGAGCCGGTAGTAGTCCCGCAGGTCCGCTTCGGTGCCGATGCCGTGCGCGGTGGCGGCGCGCAGCACGAGTTCACGCACGGCGTCCGGCTCGGCCACGTCGCGGGCCAGCACCTCCGCAGGCAGCACCCGCTCGGTCAGGTCGTAGTGCCTGGCGAAGCCCACGCGCGTGGCCACCGACAACGCGCCCGCCGCGAAGAGTTGCTCGCAGATCATCTTGGTATCGCTCAGATTCCACCAGGAACCCTTCGGGCGCGGCTTGTCCAGCTCCAGGTGGCGCTCTACCTCGCCCGCGGTGGCCGGGCCCACCGCGGTGATCACGTCCAGGATGTCCTTGCCCAGGGTGGGGTTGCGCTCGACCACCTTGCGCATGCCCGACCAACGCCCGTGCTCGTATCGCCGCATTCGCCAGCGCAGCAACGGCCAGTCCTCGACCGGGATGAGCGCTGCCTCGTGCGCCCAATACTCGACGAGCGACCGGGGCTGCCGCGAGCCGTTGCTCCATGCGGCCTGATCCAGGATCGTGCGATCGTAGGGGCCGATCCGGCTGAACACCGGCGCGTAATGCGCCCGCACCACCGCCGACACCGAATCCAGCTGCAGCAGTTGCGTGCGGTCCAGCACTCCCAGCACCGTCCGCCGCGTGATCCGACCGGGCCTGCGCGCCCCGAAACCCTGGGCCGCCAATGCCGTTCGCCGCGCCGCCGCAGCACCCATCTTCCGCATGACAGGCAACGATGCCACGAGGCACCGACAGTGTCTGATTTCCAGCGCCTGCGGCGCTGGGTGTTCGCATGCTCGGTCTCGCTTCGCTCGAAACCGGTGGTTGAGGTGGTGTGGTCACGTGACGTGGCAACGGCGCGGCCCGGGAAGCATCCGTTGGCAATAGCTGGGGACCGGGTCGGGCGATCAACGTACTCGGAGGGGCCGATGCTCGGTCTCGCTCGGCTCGGCTCGGCTCGGCTCGGCTCGGCTCGGCTCGGCTCGGCTCGGCTCGGCTCGGCTCGGCTCGGCTCGGCTCGGCTCGGAAGACATGGTTGAGCCGGTGTGGTCACGTGACGTGATAACGGCCTGAGGCCAGGTCGGCCATTGGGAGTGGCTGAGAACCGGGTTGGAGCGGTCAACCTACGCGGAATGGAGCGACTCCGATGTCGCAGATGGGCCGTGGAAGCGCGCGGCAAGTTTCGTCGCGGTGGGAGCCGCGTCGGCAGGTCAGGTGGATACCGTGATCGTGCCGGTGGCGTCTATCTCGGTGCGGCGGTCGCGGTCGGACGCGGTGGCCAGGACGGTGGCCAGGATGCGGCGGCCGGTCGGGAGGATGCGGACGGTGACCGAGCCGTCGTTGGCGGCGTCCAGTTCCCTGGTGGCCGCGTCGATCACCTGCTGGCGCACCTGATGCGGGACGCCGGTGAAACCGCCGTCGTCGAGCAGGATCACCTCCACGCCGCGGGAGCGGGCGCCGCGGGCGGCGCTGCTGAGCTGGTCGGTGGCCAGCTGCGGGGCCCGCAGCCCGTCGCGGAGTTCGGCTTCCAGGAGCCTGCACTGTTCGCGCTCGGCGGCGGTGAGTTCGTCGCCATCGGCAATGCGTTCCAGGATCGGGCGAGCGACCGCGTCCAGCCGCGCCAGCTGACGGGTGCGTTCGGAGTTCTCCGCGGCCATCGCGGCCTCCGCGGCGGCGCGCATGGCCGCTTCCTCGCGCAGCAGCCGCAGCGATCGCTGGGTGGGCCGCATGATCGCCGCGAACAGGGAAACCCCGGCCACCGTGGCGACCGGCACGATCGAGCCGACGGCGACACCCACCCGCAGACCGGCCACCATGCCGACCACGGCGATCACCACGCCGATGCCGGCGACGCCGAGCCAGGCCGCGGCCAAGCGTCCGCGCAGCACCAGCACGGCCAGCACATAGGAGGCGGCGAACGCCGTCCACACCTGCTTGGACCAACCGTGCTCGACGTCGAACGACGTCAGGGCGGTGGCCAGCGGACCGGAGGCGGCGACGAATACGGTCGCCTGCCACGGCAGCGGATCGGTCGGCGCCGCCACCACCACGACTCCGGCCAGCGCCAGCACGACCAGCGCCGCGATGGCGGCTGCCACCGGCGATTCGGAGAAGTTCCTGATCATGTACAGCGCGATGGTCGCTTCGAGCACGGTCAGGAACAGCCAGGCCGCGCGGTCGCGGAGCCCGAGCAGATCGCGCAACCCGAATTCGGTTTCCTGCTCAGCCATTTCCGCCCCACACCAGCGTCACGGTCGTCCCCTCGCCCGGCTCCGACTCCACGAACCCGGCGCCACCGGCGAGCTGACGCATGCGGCCCAGGATGCTCACCGAGATGCCGAGCCGATCCACGGGCACTTCACTCAGATCGAAACCCGCGCCGTCGTCGCGGAACACCACCCGGATACCACCGGCGCTGATCGTCACCGTGACGGTCCGGCGCACCTCGCGCCCGGGGACGGTGGCGTGCCGCAGACTGTTGCGCGCGGCTTCGGCCAGCGCGGCCGCGATCGTGCTCGCGGCGTCCACCGGCAGGTGCAGATCGTCGAATCCGGCCCAGCGCCGTGTGGTGAACCGGATGCCGGGGTTCACCTCGTGCACGGCCGAACGCAGGAATCCGATGGCGGATTGCGCGTCCAAGCGGTCGGGTTCGGTCTCCGCGACCCGGCACTCGTCGAGTTGTTCCAGGGTTCGTTCGGCCTGGCGGCGCAGCACCGGGGATTCGGTCCCGGCCCGGGAAGCGTCCAGCAGCGTGGACAGCACCGCGTCGTGGATCAGCGCGGCGAATCGCGCGCGTTCCCGTTCCCTGGCTGCCGCACCGGCGACCGCCGCGGCGCGGCTGCTCTCGATCGCCGACTCACGATCCACTCGGGCCGCCGCCGCCCTGGCATAGATCACGCACCACAGGAACAGCGCGCTCAACCCGGCCGCCCTGGCGAAATCGCCGAGCAGCGCCAGGGCGGTGGTCTCCCGCAGCACGATCAGATTGACCAGTGCGCTGAACGCCGCGCCCACCACCAGGTAGGTCACGGCCAGCGGCGGCCGCCAGGCGAGCACGGCCGCGAGAACGCCCAACGCCAGCACGCGGTACAGCCACACCGAAGCCGCCTCTTCGGCATTCGGCACCGCGTACGCCAGCGGAACCACCGCCATGGCCCCGAGGAAGCTCACCGCCGCCGCACCGGCCACCCGCTGGATCACGCGCGTGCTCATCCCGACCGAGACGACCGCGAGCGCCGGGAAGAGCCCGAACGCCAGCGCCACCTCGACGGCCGTCCACCGGACGGGCACGAAACGACTCTGATCGGCGATCTCGGGCAGTTCCACGATCGCGGCGATCACGCCAGCGATGCCGATGGCGAAGCCGAACCGGCGCAGGATCCGATCGGCGGCGCCCTCGGAGGCCTTCTCCCTGGACAACGCGAGGACGCCGCGACGCCAACGGCTCGCACGTGGCCGTTCGCGTGGGAGGGAGCGAGGGTGCGACGGGGTGTCCAGCATGCTGGACGCGGTCATCCGCGCGGCTGCCGCTCTGGCACCGGGAGCCACCCGTCCTCCACCGCCCGCTTGTACAGGTCGGTCTTGGTCGGCGCCGGCCGACCGGCGTCGGCGTACTTCTGGCGGATCCGGCCGAGATAGTCGTTGACCGTCTGCTCGGACAGACCGGTCAGCCGCGCGACCCGGGAGGCCTTCTCCCCGGACGCGTACAGCGTGAGCACTTCCTCTTGGCGCGGGCTCAGGCCCACGTTCGACAATTGCGGATCGCCGTCGATGGCGGCGGCCCAGTCGGTGGTGACCACCTGTTCGCCGCTGGCCGCACGACGCACGGCGGCGACGACGGTCGGCACGTCCTCGGACTTGCGCACCACGCCGAGCACCCCGGCGCGCGCGGCGGAGCGCACCAGGAACGCGTTGTCCGCGCCGGTGAAGACCAGTACCTCGATGCCGCGGTCACGCAGGGCGCGCACGTTGTCCTCGGGCGAGGACCCGTCGGCCAGCCGCAGGTCCAGCACCACCAGATCGAGCTTCGGCGCGCCGTCGGCGGCGGCCAGCAGTTCCGGCACGGTGCCCGCGGTCAGCACCAGATCGAGATCCCTTTCCGGCGCAAGCATCGCGGCGAGACCGATCGCGACCGACTCGTGGTCCTCGACCAATCCGATCCGGCGCGGGGCGTTCTCGCTACCTTCGGCCCAGGTCACCTGGTTCTCCCATCCCGAGCTACTCGTCCACATCCCCACCGCGACAACATCGCAGACAGTATGCCGGGCAATGGCGTGCCGTGGTCAGACACCAGAATTCGGGGGATTCACGGCATGAGCCCGGCCGCGAGCGTGGCGCCCAGTTCCCAGCACCGCCGCAGGTCCTCCTTGGCGGGCGGGCCGGAGTCACCACCACGGCGGCCTGCTCCCAGCCGTCGCGGTGCCGCCCACCCCCGCTCCGCGCACCCTCGTCTACACCGGTCTCAGCTCGACGGCGCAGGCGGCCGGTGCGTCGAGGAGCGGAATGTCGAAGTACCGCGCGGCCCGGCGGCGCTGCGAGTCAGCCGCCTTCGTCCTCGATGCGCTGCCGGATCGCCTCCACCGTCCGGTCCTTCGGGAGGCGCTCTGGCCAGCAGACGACCGCGACCAGCACGGCGCCGGGCAGCGCGAAGACCAGCACCCATCCGAGCATGATCCACATCCTCAGACCTCCGAGTCTCGCACCGAGATCGGCTCCTCCTCGATGGTTTCCAGGAGGCCACGACGTGCGGCGAGCAGCAGGTCTTCGTCCACCGGGACATATGACACGGCGGCGAAGGCATTCGCCCTGTGGGCGTGGAGTTTCGCGTAATCGTCCGGGTCCATCGGCCATCCGTCCGGGTGGACGAATGACCATGACCCGTCGTCGTGCTGGAGATGGCGCGGGCCCTCGCCTTCCGGTGCGAGCCCAAGTTTCCGAGCATCTTCGTCGTCGCGTCGCGCGGATAGGTCCACGGCCGCCCCTTCCGTCGTCTAGTGGCACCCGCCGCCGGGGAGTAGTCACCGACCCCAGCACCACAGCGGGGGCAGCGTGCCGAGACTGTCGCCTCGGCATCGACCCGGCGGCGGGGCTTGAAAATGCACGCTAAGCGTGGGAAGCCCCCTTCGGATAGAAAAGTGCGCGTGAGTGCGCAAGTGTTGTCAAAGACCGAGCAACACAGAAGAATCAGCGCACAGTTGCACACTTCGGCCCGCACACGCGCCACGAGAGGACAGCACCATGAAGGTTCGATTCATCGGCGGTGAATCCGGTGGCGACGGATCGCCCCGGCTCTACGTCACCGAGACCGATCCGCCGCGCTACGCGGCGCAGGGTTGGCTGACCGACGATCCGGGCACCGTCGAGATCCCGCACAAGTTGCTGTGGTTCACCGAGCCGGGCACCTGCATATCGGGTGTGCGCGACACCGGGCACGGGACATTCCTGCTGACGGGCGAGCCTGTCACCGACCCGGAAGCGCTGGCGATCATGCAGATTCCGACCCACGAGACGGCCGTGTTGGTGCCGATCAGTCAGGAGGTGCGCCCGGATGCGCCTGCTTCACGGCGCTGCTGAGCTGCGACCGGTGTTCGCCACCGCCCAGCGTTCCGCCTTCCACCTGGAAACGCACGACGACTACGCCAGCGAGTCGGAAGCCGAGTCGCTGTCCGCCTTCCGCGCCGACGAGACCACCGACCCCGGAGGGGAATGGTTCTCGGGCTGGACCAACCACGTTGCCGCCACGGTGGCGCGCGGGGTGGAGGTGCGGCGTGCCCGTATCGTCACCGAGCCACACACGCTCTACACGCGGTATCTGCTCGCGCTGAGCCGCCACAATGTCGCGGCCGGTGAGGACATCCGCTATCTGGCACGGCACTACGCCGATCCATCCGACTCGGCCACGGAGGATTTCTGGTTGTTCGATGAGCGGGCGGTGGCGTTCTCCCTGTTCGATGCCCGCGGGTTCTGGGTGGGGGCGGCTCTGACCGACGAGCCCGTGATCGTCGCGCACGCGGTCGCGATCCGCGACCGGGTGTGGTCGGCGGCGACTCCGTTCGAGGAGTACGCGGACCGATGAATGGGGCGGCACGGGCGAAAGTGGCTCTTGGAGCACGACTTCGAGAGCTGCGCAAAGATGCGGGGCTGGACGGGCGGCAGTTGTCCACCGCTGCCGGGTGGCACTGGTCCAAGACATCCCGCATCGAGCACGGCAAGCAGATGCCGAGCGAATCGGACCTGGCGGTGTGGTGCCGGGTGTGTGACGCGAAGCTAGCGCTACCCGATCTGGTCGCGGCGTTGCGCAACGTCCGGGCGCAGTGGGCCGAGTGGCGGCGTATCACCGCGACCGGGCACACCCGCCGACAACAGCGCGGTCAAGAACTCGAATCCGAAACACGGCAGCTTCGCATCTACAACCCCACCATCGTGCCCGGCCTGCTCCAGACCGAGCCGTACGCCCGTGCGGTGCTGGCGCAGTGCATCGGATTTCTCGGCACCCTCGATGATCTGGACACCGCCGTTGCGGCACGAATGGCACGGCAGGACATCTTGCGCAGCGGCGGCACGCGGGTGGTCGTGCTGGTCCACGAGGCGGCGCTACACACCACCCTCGGAGACGACAAGGTGACCGCCGGGCAACTGCGGCACCTGCTCGACGTGGCCTTCGGGAATCCGCGCCTGGGCTTCGGCGTCGTCCCGCTGCGAGCCGGGTTCGTCTACCTCTCCGGCAGCTTCCACCTGTTCGATCGTCGGCAAGCGCTGATCGAAACCGCCAGCGCCGAACTCACCATCACCGCACCGAGTGAGCTAGAGCTATACGAACGGCTCTGGGACGGGCTACACAGCCAGGCCGTCTACGGCGACGCCGCCCGAGCGCTCATCGTGCGAGCCCTGGAGCGGCGTACGGGGGCTGCGTGAGATCTGGCGGAGCATAGAGGCGGCCTCCGACAGTTTCGGCGCGCTGCCCAGGCACAATGTGAGCCCAACTCGGCTGAAGCGACACCACTGCTCATTCCATGAGCTGGGCCGCCACTGTCGCCCCGAGCTCCCAGCACGCTTCCAGGTCGGCCTTCGATGGCTGACCCGAGACCACCACGTACTCAGCGGCTTTCACCCACCCCAGGCCGGTGGTGATCGAGGTGACGCCCTTCTCCGCACCCTCGGTGCCCTCGTTGCCGTGAAAGTACGCGCCGAACGGGCGGCCACGGGTGGAATCGAGGCAGGGGTAGTAGATGACATCCAGCCCGTGTTTGAGGGCGCCGCTCATGTACCCGAGGTTGGCCGGGGTGCCGAGCAGGTACCCGTCGGCCTCCAGCACGTCGGTCGGCGACAGGGACAGGGCCGCGCGGCGCACGACCTCCACGCCTTCGATTTCCGGATCGGTCGCGCCGGATACCACGGCCTCGAACATCGCCTGACAGTGCGGCGAGGGCGTGTGATGGATGATCAGCAACCGGGCCACTCTGCGATGGTATCGGCCCGCGCGATCGTCAGTCGGCGCCGCGCTCGTGCCGTTCCAGCGCGACCGCGCGGCGCATGGTCTCGCGGGCTCGGGTGCGGTCGCCCGCGTAGTCGTAGGCGCGGGCGAGGCGATAGGAGACGCGCCAGTTGTCCGGGTCGGCCTCCCACTCCGCCTTGACCGTCGCGAACAGCTCGTCGGCGGCCGCGCGTTCGATGCGGCCGGACGGCATGCGCGGCAGCGCGGAGGTGTCGAGTTCGAGCCCCTCGTCGTGGATGCGCCGCGCCAGGTGCTGATGCGCCAGCGCCGCGCGCACCGTGGCCACCACGATCCACACGCCGAGCAACGGCAGGATCAGCACGCCGACGCCGATCACGATCGCGGCCACCTCGCCGGAACCGATCAGGCTGAACGCGATCCGGCCCAGCAGCAGGAAGTAGAAGACGAGCACCAGGACGAGCGCCGCGATCGGCGCCACTACCTTGACGACCTCCCCGCCGCCCTTCCGGTCGTCCGGCTCCGAGCCGCTCACGGTCGCGCTCCGGCGCGGCCCGGCTGCCGGACGCTCACAGGTCGAGGAACGGGTCGAGTCCGACGGTGAGACCGGGGCGGTTCGCGATCTCCCGCACGCCGAGCAGCACACCGGGGGCGAAGGAGGAGCGGTCGATGGAGTCGTGCCGGATGGTGAGCGTCTCACCTTGCGTGCCGAACAGCACCTCCTGGTGGGCGACCAGACCGGCGAGGCGCACCGAGTGCACGCGCACCCCGTCCACGTCGGCGCCGCGCGCACCCTCCAGCTCGGTCGTCGTCGCGTCGGGGCTGCGGTCGAGGCCCGCCTTGTCCCTGGCGGCGGCGATCAGCCCCGCGGTGCGGTAGGCGGTGCCCGACGGCGCGTCCGCCTTGTTGGGGTGGTGCAGCTCGATGACCTCCACCGATTCGAAGAATCGGGCGGCCTGCTCGGCGAAACGCATGGACAGCACCGCGCCGATGGCGAAGTTGGGCGCGATCAGCACGCCGACCTCCGGGCGACCCGTCAGCCAGCCGCGTACCTCCGCCAGCCGGGCCTCGTCGAAACCGGTGGTGCCGACCACCGCGTGGATGCCGTGCTCGACCAGGAACTTCAGGTTCCCCATCACCACGTCCGGGTGGGTGAAGTCGACGACCACCTGGGTATCCGCCGCGGTGAACTGGTCGAGCGGATCGTCCTTGTCGACGGCCGCGACGAGTTCCAGATCGTCCGCCGCCGTCACCGCCGCGCAGATCGCCTGTCCGACTTTGCCCCGCGCTCCGAGCACTCCGACCCGAATGGTCACCGCACCTCCTCGTTCCGTTCCCGGTCGGGAATCAGCCTAATGGGCCGGGCCGACCGCGATCCCGCCGCCCGACGGTGACCGGCGAAGGGGCGGCAACCCGACTTCACCCCTCGACCCACGCCGGTCCGAACACAGCCGAGGCAGCCGCTCGATGAACACCGCCGGACGCAGTCCGCCTTCGATCCGCGCCGGGCCGAGCAAAGGCGAGGCAGCCGCTCGATGAACACCGCCGGACGCCAGTCCGCCTTCGATCCGCGCCGGGCCGAGCAAAGGCGAGGCAGCCGCTCGATGAACACCGCCGGACGCAGTCCGCCTTCGATCCGCGCCGGGCCGAGCGAAGGCGAGGCAGCCGCCTATTGCGCCGCCCCCCGCGGCTCCCCGACCTCCGCGTCGGGAACGCCGCCGAGGTTCGCGACCATTCGTTGCAGGATCCGCATGGTCTCGGCGAACTGCTCATCGCTGATCCCTTCCGCCAATTGCTTTCTGCGCCGGGCGATCCGGACGAAGGCCTCGTCGTGGGTGCGGCGGCCCCGCTCGGTCAGCGACAGCAGGCCGGCGTCGTCGCGGACCAGTCCGTCGGCGACGAGTGCGGCCAGTTCGGCGGGCCATTCGGAGTCGTCGGTCCAGAAGGTGTCGAGCGCGTCGCGGATGTCGTCGGCGCGCTGCGGCACGTCGGCCAGCGAGTGCGTGACCTGCCAGCGCCTGCGGCTGAACCCGCCGGAGGCGAGGTCTTCATCGAAGCGCTCGTTGATCAGTCGATCGAGTTCCACCAGCCAGTACCCGATGCCACGGTGGATGGCCATCAGCACTCCTATACATGTTGAGCAACAATTACATGTACTCTTACATATAAATCCACGGCATGACAGAGTGAGCACATGGACGAGCACGACGCGATCACCGTCGCCGTCGAAGCGGCGATGGTCCGGATCCGGCGCAGGCAGACGCGCGGTGCGCTGAGCGACGGCGCGATTCCCGTCGCCGTGTTCCGCGCGCTGGACGCCGTGGCCGACGGCGCGGCCGACACGGTCGGGGCACTCGCTCCCGCACTCGGCGTCGATCAGCCGAGGGCCAGTCGCCTTGTCGCCCAAGCGGTGTCGGCCGGCCTGCTGGAACGCGTCGCCGATCAGCGCGACGGACGGCGGTCGGTCCTGCGCCTGACCGCAGCGGGAAACCGGGCGGTGGCCGCGGCAAGAGCGGGCAGGCGCACCGCCATGGCCGCCGCGATGGCGGACTGGACCCCCGCCGAGCGCGCGGAGTTCGCCCGCCTGCTCGAACGATTCGTCGACCGGATGGACCGGCCCGCCGACTGAGCCGCTCGCGCCGGACGCGGAGTCCGGCGGCGGACCGGGTCAGTCGAAGACGATGACCTGGCGCAAGGCGTGGCCCGCGGCGAGTTCGTCCATGGCGCGGTTGATCTCGTCGAGCCCGACGTGCGCCGAGACGAGCCGCTCCACCGGCAGGCGTCCCGCCCGCCACATGCGGACGTACTCGGGAATGTCGCGCGACGGCACCGCGGAGCCGAGGTAGCTGCCGACGATGGAACGCCCCTGGGCGACCAGGGCCAGCGGCGAAATGCTCGCGCGCGCGTCGGGAGCGGGCAGTCCGACCGTGACGGTGGTGCCGCCGGGAGCCGTCGCGGCGACAGCGGTCTCGAAGGCGCGGACGTTGCCCGCGGCCTCGACCACCACCTCGGCCTGCACACCGAGCTCGGCGACCTCTGCCGGGGTGTAGGCCGCGTGCGCGCCCAGTTCCCTGGCCAGCGCCAGCTTCTCCGGCACGGTGTCGACCGCGATCACCTCGTGCCCCTCGGCGGCGAGCGACACCGCGACCAGCACCGCCGCCATACCGACGCCGCCGAGGCCGACGACCATCACCCGGTCGCCTGCGCCCGGCCGCGCCGAATTCAACAGCGCCCCACCGCCGGTCAGCACGGCGCAACCCAGCACGGCGGCCACCTCCGGAGGCACGTCGTCCTCGACCGGCACCACCGACCTGCGATCCACCACCGCGTGCGTGGCGAAAGCGGAGACACCCAGGTGGTGGTGCACGTCGGCGCCGGCACGGGACAACCGCCGCCCGCCGTTGAGCAATTCGCCCGCGTTGTTGGCGACGCTTCCGGGCACGCAGGGCGTGCGGCCGTCGGTCGCGCACCCCGCGCACTCGCCGCACCGCGGCAGGAACGTCATGACCACGCGCTGCCCGACCGCGATGTCGCCGTCGCCGGGACCGACCGCTTCCACCCGGCCCGCTGCCTCGTGGCCGAGCAGCATCGGCACCGGCCGCACCCGGTTGCCGTCCACCACGGACAGGTCCGAATGGCAGATCCCCGCCGCCTCGATCCGCACCAGCAGCTCTCCCGGCCCCGGCTCGCGCAGCTCCAGGTCGCATACGGTGATCGGCGCCGACTCGGCGAACGGCGCCGGCGCCGCGATCCGCTCCAGGACCGCTCCACGAATCTTCATGCCGCCGACGCTACCGCGCCCGGTGGTGCGAGCACATCGGACGGTGGCCGCCGCCGGACGCGGCCCGCGTACGATGCCGCGCATGGCGGTGGATCTGGTCGACGCGGTCGTGCGATTGCACGCCGACCTCGCTACGTGGCTCGGATCGCAGGCGCCCGCGGAGGTGTTCGAGCGGTTCGCGGCGGCGCAGCACGAGCGGTTCAGCATGGTGACGATCGGTGGCGAAGTGCTGGGGCGCGGCGCGTTGCTCGCGGGGCTGCGCGGTGCGCGCAATTCCTC
Organism: Nocardia sp. NPDC003726; assembly: GCF_053586955.1. Classification (NCBI taxonomy): domain Bacteria; kingdom Bacillati; phylum Actinomycetota; class Actinomycetes; order Mycobacteriales; family Nocardiaceae; genus Nocardia; species Nocardia sp. NPDC003726. The sequence continues at coordinate 345,280 of NZ_JBSFNF010000005.1, forward strand.
GCCCGGGTTGGCGATCGACGTGTCCGAGATCGAGGAACTCCTGCGGGCCGGCGGCACCGCGGTGGTGCGGTTCCTGGAGACGCATCGAACGGACGCGAGCGTCACCCGTCGCCGGGTGACCGCCGTGCTGACGACCGACGACCCCGGCGGACCACGCTGGCTGACGGTGCACGAAACCGACTCCGCACCGGCCTGATCCTTCCCAGCCCCGGGATGTTCGCGGTGCGGCCGCGTCCTGCGTGCCGCACAATTCCTGCCGCGTTCCCGGACGCGATTCGGTGGCCGGGAACGACGTGGACTCGAGGAGGTCGGTGCCGGTGGACCGGTGGGAACGCGACGGCCTGCGCTCCGCCAACAGCGGAATCCGCAACCAGGTCGACCACATCCTGGACGCGCTCGCCGAGCAGCGCCCCCACGTGGCGGAGCTGCGCGACAAGCTGTCCGCCGTGCGGTGCACGGCCGAGTCGGCGGACAAACTGGTGGAGGTGACCGTGGACGCGGCGGGGGTCATCGTCGACGTGCGGTTCGCGCCGACCGCCCTGCGCGGCACACCGGAACAACTGGGCCGTTCGGTCACCGAAGCGGGCAGGCAGGCGGCTCGGCTGGCCCGTGAGCGGCACGCGGCGATCATCGCGCCGCTGGTCGCCGAAGCCGACGCGATACCCGACCTGCCCGATCTGGTTCCCGGCGCTCCGAGCTTGCGCGCGGTGTGGGACCCCGCGCGCGAGGAGCCGAAGGGCTCGAACCCAGAGCCGTGATTCCTCGCCGGACGGGACGACCCGGCCGGTCCGGGCAGACTCGACCGGCGAGGAATCACGACCACCCCGAGTTCGGTTCCAACGACTCGGGGTGGCTCGTTCGTGCGGTTGTCGAATGTCGGCACATGGCATCTACCTCCGTTCTGGCGGGCAGCGCAGCGGCTGCGGTGGATGGGCGAAGGCGATCAGGCGTAGAGCTTCGCCAGGAAAGTGTTCAGGTTGTCGCGCACCCGCTCGATCTTCTCTTCGGGCGTGAGGTCCTCGCGGTACCGACTGCCGAGCGCGGGCCGTTTCTTGTTGCGCGCGTACAGCGAGCAGGCGAGATCGGTGCACATGTAGGTGCCCACCGAGTTGCCCCTGCGCCCTGATTCGCCCGCCTTGTGCGCGGTCATCAGCGAGACGCCGCCGCCGGTGTGGGTGGTCAGGCAGATCGTGCACATCTGCGCCCGGCCGGTGCCGCCGGTGGCATAGCGCAGCGCCACGCCGACCAAGCGGTCGTCCTGCGGGACGACCAGGTAGCCACGCCCCGGCAAGGACGGATCGCTCCAGCCGAGGAAGTCCAGGTCCGCCCAGGGCCGGTCGTCCAGGTCCTTGGGCACCGGCAGCCGCTTGGCATCGCCTTTCGAACAATTGACGAACGACGACCTGATGTCGCGTTCGGTGACGGGTTCCACGAGGGTTCTCCTTCGTATCGATCGGTGGACAAACCCGAGAGACCTTACGGTTCCGCGGTGGGAGAAACAACGGATTTTCTGCCCTCCGCGCACCGTGCGCAGCACCAGCCAGAGGACCCGGCGGTACCGAATAACCTTGCCCGCGAAGCTGTTTCGCGGCCGTCCCGGCGGGTATCCACCGCGTGCTGGAGGTGTGAGGGTGGCGCAAGAGATGCAGAAGACATTCGCGGCGCGGCACCGGCTGCGCGGGCCGGCGGATCTGCCGTGGCGATCGTGGTGGGGCGCGGTGAGACGGTCGGTCGGCGAGTTCCAACGGGACAATCTCACCGACTGGGCCGCGGCACTGACCTACTACAGCGTGCTGTCGCTGTTTCCCGGGTTGATCGTGCTGACCGCAGGGCTCGGCATGCTGGGACGTGACGACACCAGGGCGCTGGTGGACACCATGCGCGAGATCGCGCCCGGCAGCGGCACCGACCTGCTCGTCGACGCGGTGAACAACATCGAGGAAGCGCAAACCCCGGCCGGACCGCTGGCGCTGCTGGGTCTGGCATCGGCGCTGTGGACCGCCTCCGCCTACATCGGCGCCTTCATGCGCGCGACCAACGCCATCTACGACATCGCGGAGGGGCGGCCGGTCTGGAAGACCGTTCCGGTGCGGGTCGCCCTGACCGCCGCGGTGGTGGTCCTGCTGGGCGTCTGCACCGTAGGCGTCGTCGTCAGCGGTTCGCTGGCCGAGCAGATCGGCCGGTGGCTGGGGCTCGGGCAGGCCACGATCACGGTCTGGGGCATCGTCAAATGGCCCGTGATGATGGTGTTGATCGCTCTGGTCTTCGCCCTGCTGTACTGGGCGGCGCCGAACGTGCGGCAACCGGGATTCCGCTGGCTGACTCCCGGCAGCGCGCTGGCCGTCCTGGTCTGGGCCGGCGCGTCGTGGGGGTTCGCGTTCTACGTCGGCCACTTCGGCTCCTACAACCGGGTCTACGGCTCCCTGGGTGGCGTCGTCGTGTTCCTCGTGTGGCTGTGGATCTCGAACATCGCGGTACTGCTCGGCGCGGAACTCGACGCCGAACTCGCGCGAGCGCGCAGCATGGCCCACGGCCACCCCGAGGATGACGAGCCCTACTTGCCGCCGCGCGACGAGCCCGACGAATGACCGGCGACGGCAACGGTTCCGCGAGCGGCACCGGGGCTACGGCACCCCCTCGAAGGGCCGCGGCGTTTCGGCGGGACCGCTCGCGGTAACTCGAAACCCGTCTGGATCGGCATTTTCGAGAGGACTCCTATGGCTCAGCACACGGAAAACCCCGCCGCCGCAAGGCCCGCGACCATGCCGTCGGACATCAAAGGAAAATTATCGGTGTTCGACCGCTTCGCGACAGCGGCCAGCGCTCTGGCCTCGAAGGCGGGATTCTTCGTCTTCTGCGTGATCCTGGTCCTGGTGTGGGCGCCGACGATTTTCGTCCTGCCGAGCGTCGACACCTGGCAACTGGTCATCAACACCGCGACGACCATCATCACGTTCCTGCTCGTCGCGTTGCTGCAGAACACCCAGAGCCGCTCCGACGCCGCCGTCCAGCAGAAACTCAACGCCATCGCCGACGGACTGGCCGATCTGATGCGAGAGATGAGTTCGGAGCATCCCGAACTGCTGCGTCACCGCCGCGAACTCGCCGACGCCGTCGGACTCGAGAACCGCGAGAGCGCAGGATGATCGGCGCGCAGGCCGGTGGCGCCGGCCCGCGCGTCCGCCGACCGGTCACCGCCGCTCGGTCTCGCCGCTCTCCTCGGCTTCCCGGATCGCTTCGGCGAGTTCACGGCGCAGGCGCTCGGCGTTCGCCTCGTCACCCGCGTCCGCGGCGGTGGTGATGTCCTGGCGCAATTGCGCGATCGTGTCCTGCGAGACCATAGGACCTCCCTCGTCTTTCCGACGGTTCCAGTAGAAGGGCGGCGCTTCGCCCCTCGTGCTCAGGGTGGCCGCTGGCGTGCGGACGAAACACCCGAGGCCTGTTCGGCCCCGCCAGCACGCCCGTCCGAACCGCTCCACCGGTCCCGTCGCGCGGTAGAGTAGGAATCCCCCGACGGTTGAACCCGAGCCGAAGCGGGTATCCCCTTTTGCAGTGTGCGCCGGATCGATCTCGTCGCACCATGTGGTACCAACCGCGCCTCCCTGTCTGCATGACAACGGTTGTGACCAGTCCGTACGCCGAGCAGAGCGGCTCGACAGTTCCTCTACGACGTGCTGGGCGGGATGCCGTATGCGAAAAAGCAGGAGTGCCGCAGGATGAAGTCATTGGCCTTCCACAGCGACAGCTTGGGCGACACGGAGGATTTCCTCAATCTCAATTACACCAGGATGCGGATCGCGAACAGCACTGGTGTACCGGTGCGAGCGGACATCACCCGCACCATGCTCGGTCCGGTGAGCCTCGATGATCTCCACTTGCGCTTCGACATGAACTACGTCGCCCAGCCGCTGGGCAAGATCTGCCTGTGCGAAGTGGACTCGGGGTCGATCGAAGAGAACTACGCCGACGGCACCGACTTCTTCCAGCCCGGCGAGCTGGGGCTGCTCACTCCACCGGATGTGCCGTATTCGGGTGTGATCCACCACGCCCGCTACCGCATCACGATGTTCGACCCCGAGCTGCTGACCAGGGTCGCCGCCGCGAGTCCCGGTCACGACCTGGAACCGGTGCGCCTGACGGGACATCGCCCGGTCTCCGCGGTGGCGGCGCGGCAGTTGTCCGGTGTGCTCGAGCACATGCGCGGTCTCGCCGCGGACAGCGTCGCCAGCGAGGCGCCGCTGATCGCGTCCACCGCCGCGCAGTACCTCGCCGCCACCGTGCTGCACACCCTGCCGAGCACCGCGCACCTGGAACCGACGGCGAGCGACCGCAACGACGCCCACCCCGACACCGTGCGGCGCGCGCTGGCGTACCTCGAGGCACACGTGCGCGACGACATCAGCGTGGCCGACATCGCCGCCGCCTCCTACGTCACCGTCCGCGCGCTGCAACTGGCGTTCCGCCGCCATCTGGACACCACGCCCATGGCGTATCTGCGGCGGCTTCGCCTGCGCGGGGCACACGAACAGCTGCGCGACTGCTCGCCCGACGACGGTCACACCGTGACCTCGATCGCCGCGGCATGGGGCTTCGCGCACCCGGGACGGTTCGCGACCGCCTACCGCGGCGCGTACGGACGATCCCCCCATACAACGCTCAGCGCGTAACGCCGAGGCGTCCGCGCGGCGGGTCCGCTCGAGCGCGCTCGCGGTCAGTCCCGCATGGCGCGCTCACGCAGCTCCGCGAGTGTCCGCGACAGGACCCGGGAGATGTGCATCTGCGAGACGCCGAGCACCGCGGCGATCTGCGCCTGCGTCCGCCCTTGGAAGAAGCGCATGTGCAGCACGCGCCGCTCCCGCTCGGGCAGTTCGGCGAGCAGTGGAGCGATCGCCAATGCCTCGTCGGTCAGCTCGTAGGACGGGTCCTCCGCGCCGAAAGTCTCCGCGACCGCCACCGAGGTGCCTCCGGTGTCGTCGTCCTCGACGACCGCGTCGATCGAGTTCGCGGAGTAGGCGTTGCCCGCCAGAAGCGCCTGCGTGACCTCGGTCAGGTCCAGGTTCAGCTCGACGGCGATCTCCATGGCGGTGGGCATCCGTTCCAAGCGCTGGGAGAGCCTTTCCACGGCGGGGCCGATGGTCAGCTGGATCTCCTTGATCCGGCGCGGAACCCGCACCGCCCAGCTGTGATCGCGGAAGTGGCGGCGCACCTCGCCCATGATCGTGGGGACCGCGAAGGACAGGAACGACGGTCCCCGCGCCGGATCGAACCGGTCCACCGCGAGCACCAGCCCCACCGCGGCGATCTGGTACAGATCGTCGTAGTTCTCTCCCCGGCCGACGAAGCGACGGGCGATGTGCTCGGCCAGCGGCAGGCACCGCCGCAGGATCGCTTCGCGCAACCGCGGGCGTTCGGGATCGTTGTCCTGCATCGCGGACAATCTCTCCAGCCACGGCTCGATGCCGTCGTAGCTGTCTGTTCCGCGTCGCGTCCGTCGGGGCGTGGCGGTCCTGTGGTTCGCGGTCGCCAATGACATGAGCTTCCTCGATTCCCGTTCTCCGCGATCGGCGCGCTCACCGGCAGGTGAACGAGGCGATGATCGCCGGGTAGCCGCCTGACGGCTGCCTCAAGCGCTCGTGGGCGGTCTTGTTCGTATTTCGGACGGCCGGCGGCTGGAATGTGCGTTCTCGGCACCCCGCGTCTCGGCGAGACGCCGCCGCGGCGCGACCCCGCCCGACCGGCACCCGGGTGCCCGCACCGCGCGACCGTGCGCCGCGGGCGCCGGACAAGCGACGACCGGCACACTCCGTCCGATATCGAGGACGTCCACGATGCGCCGCACCGGGCCGTCGTCGGGCACGGTCACGCCCAGCGTGACGTCCGCTCTCGCGCCCCATCGCGCCAGCCGCAGCAGCATGCGCACGCCCGCGCAGGAAAGGAAACGCACCCCGCACAGGTCGATGACGACCGACGTGAGTTTCGGTGTTGTGTCGCAGTAGTTTTCGACGACATCGGTGATCGCGGTGAAGTACTCGTCGGCGGTCGCCGCATCCAGTTCACCGTGCGTGAGGAGAAGGAGGCCGTCCGCGGTTCGGATGCCTTCCACGCCGTTCTGACAGGTCATGCGCACCTCCGGCGGCCGGTGTCGGCACAAGATCGCATGCTCGAGCCTGACAGCCATCACCGTGGATGTCAGCGCGACAGACGAAGTCCGACCGGCCGGATATCCGGAAAACGAAGTGCGCCCGGGCCGCCACGCACGCTCACTCGTGCGGTATGCGGTGGTGGACGGTGAGCAGGATGTGGTCGAACGCCGCAACCAGGTCCGCGGGTGGCGGCGGCACGAGCGGGAGTTCGGCGATCAATTGCTGGGCGAGCGCGCGCAACTTGGTGTTGGTCTCCTGGGAACGCCAGCGCAAGACCTGGAACGCCTGATCGGCGCTGATCTGGTAGATGCGCATGAGCACGCCCTTGGCCTGCTCGATCACCGCGCGATTCTCGTAGAGCCCCGGCAGGGTGGCGGCGAGCATGGCTTGGTGTGCCTCGGCGATGGTGCCGGAAAGGTCTACGTAGAAGCCGGAGGTACCGACCGCGGCGCCGGTGTCGTCCAGGATGCGGTCGGCGACGACGAGCACGGTGTGTTCCTGGCCGGACAGGTCGATGAACCGATGCCTGCTCGAGAAGGTCTCCCCGTGCTCGACGGCGCGCTCGATGATCTCGGCGACGTGCGTGCGGTCGTCCGGGTGTTTGTGCGCGAGCAACAACTCCGTCGTCGGCTCGATCTCGCCGGGCCGGTAGCCGTGCATGCGATACACCTCGGCCGACCATTCCCAGCGACGATTGGCAAACCAGAACCGGAAACTTCCCACCGAGGGCTGATCGGGCAGTACGGAGCCGTCGGCGGGCACGTCGGACACGCGGGGCTGCATGTGTTGAGTCATGAGTGCAATGCCTCTCCGAGGTACAAGGGGCTTGCGGCCGCGACGCCACCCGGATCACCGCCATCCCTTCGACGGGATCACACGTACGTGGGCGTGTTCGGCCGAGAATCCGCTGTTGACTCAACGGCCGGCGCGCGCACATCGTGGCGGTAACCGGTGACCTGCGACCCAGTATGTCATCCGGGTCCGACTCGGAGATGACGAGGCTCGGTTACCACGGGAACATCGAGGTAGCGCCAGGTTTTCGAACTCCGAGGTGATCGTCTGGCACACAAGGGTTTTCTTCGCGAACCGCCACCGGTTCGCTCTCCGAGTACGCCGCGGCGCCGCCCGACCCGACGAACTCGGCTGCCGCGAGCACCGCACGGCGCACCGCGCTCTCCGGTCCGCGCCCCTCGGCCAAGCGAACTGCGGCGGCGACGGCGAAGCTGTCGCCCGCGCCGCAGGCATCACCGCCACCCGGCACCCTTTCCACGGACGCAAGCGGGATGCGCAGCCGCTTGCCCGACGCACGCAGGCACAGCAGGGCGCCTTCCGTTCCGAGGGTCACCGCGATGGCATCGACGGCCCACCCTTTGGCGAGCTTCCACAGGTCGGGTCCGTCGTCGAGCCGCCCGGACAGCAGGGTGAGCGCTGCCGCGTGATCGGGGGTGACCAGGGCCGCGCCCGGGACCGGGACGGGACCGCGCGGAGAGGGATCCCAGACGATCGGGATGTGTTCGGCGCGGGCGCGCAGCACCTTACGGATCTGCGGATGGGCCGCGGCTGCGCCACCGTGATCCGAGACCAGGACGGCGCGCGCCGCCGCCAGCACGGCGACCGCCTCTTCGGGAAGCGGGTCGGCGCCGACCCGCCCCGCACCGGAGTCGATTCTGGTGATCAGGACGGGCCTGCCGGACTGCCGGGCCCGGCCGTGGCCGTTCGGGGCGGCCCACGGGCCGATCGCCCGCACCCGCTGCTTGCAGACCGTCGCACCGCGCAGCGGGAGGGCGACGACCCGCACATGCCGGTCGAGCAGCCCGCGCAGCCGGGCGCCCGCCTCGTCGGCGGCGAAGCCGGCGATCAGCACGACTTCCGCACCGTCGGCCGCGGCCAGCCGGGCCGCCAATCCCGCTCCACCGGGGCGGAAGGTCCGGTGCGCGACGTCGACGACGGGAGCGGCCGACCCCGCGCTGCATCGGTCCGCGCGGCCGTCGAGGTCGATGTCGAGCAGCGCGTCGCCGATCACGACCAGCGGACCGCCCGCGGCCATCACCGTGGTGCCGATGCCCGGTAAGGCATGAGCATCGGATGGGTCTGCCGTCCCGGCGCGACGGCACCGGGCCGGATGCCGATCGCGTCGTGGCACGGCAACACGGGCGAACTCGGCGACGGCCCGGTCATCGCCCTCGCGCCGGCCGGTATTTGTCGCCCGGGACGCGGGCCGTCGTACCCGCACCGGGGCCTGGCAGCCGCCCACTCGGCGGCGTGACGATTCCGGCCACAGGCGGCCACACAGCGCTCGACCAGCGGACTCGCGTGCACGGACACCGTGGCGATCTGCACTGCTGGCTCCGTTCGCCGAGGACGATTGGATCGAACGCAGTAACGATCCGGGCCTCGCGGCGAAGCCCGCACGTGCGGACATGCCCGGACCGACCGTGCCGAAACATCCGATCCTGGACGGGGCGCGGTTTGTGCCGTCGGCTCCCGGGTAGAACGACGGCATTCGTTCCGGGCCGTCGGCTCGTCCCCGCAGGAGGTCGCATGGCACAGGCGAGCGGCGCGATGGCCGGCGCGGGACTCGCTTCTGGTCCGGCGCTCGGCCCGCTCGGCGAGGTCTTTCCCGATGTGCGGCGCATCGCGGTACTGCGCGGCGGCGGTCTCGGCGATCTGCTGTTCGCCCTTCCCGCGATCCACGCGCTGGCGGCGACGTATCCCGGCGCCCGCATCGTCCTGCTCGGGTCGGCTGAGCACGCGGAACTCCTGCGCGACCGGCCGGGCCCTGTGCACGAGGTGGTGGTCGTCGCCGAGCAGGGCAGGGCATGCGGCGAGGTCGATCGACAGCTGGGGCGAATCGATCTGGGTGTGCAGCTGCACGGCGGGGGCGCGTGGTCGAATCCGTTCCTCACCAGCCTGCGGCCACGGTGGACGGTGGGTTCCCGCGCCGCGGGGGCGGCTCCCCTGTCCCGCATGCTGCCGTTCCGCTACTACCAGCACGAGACCTTGCGCGCGCTCGAGGTGGTCGGTCTGGCCGGCGCGGCGCCCGTGCTGCTCGAACCCCGCCTCGAGTCGACGCCGTCGGATCGGTCCGCCGCCGACCAGGCCCTACGCGGTCTGCGCGGGCCGATCGCCGCCATTCATCCCGGGGCCAGAGATCCGCGCCGTCGCTGGCCGCCGGATCGCTTCGCCGAGATCGCCGCCCACTGCCTGGACCGGGACCTGGCGGTCGTGATCCTGGGCTCACAGTCCGACCGCGACCTCGTGGCCGACCTCCGCTCGCGCATCGGCGCGCGATCACCCGGCGCGGGGATCCGGCAGGTCCGCGCATTGGTCGGCGCGCCGCTACCCGCGCTGTGCGGCGTCCTGGCCCGCAGCGCGATCTTCGTCGGCAACGACAGCGGTCCCCGTCATCTGGCCAGGGCGTTCGGTACCCCGACCGTCGGCATCTTCTGGATCGGCAATGTGATCAACGCCGGGCCGCTCGGTCGGGCCCGTGATCGCGTGCTGATGTCGTGGACCACGGCCTGCCCGGTCTGCCACCGCGACTGCACCGACGAAGAACTGCCCCGCTGCCCGCACGACGTGTCGTTCGTCGCGGGCGTGCGGACCGCGGACGTCCGCCGCGATATCGATGACCTACTCGAGCACCGCTGACCACGGCCCGGCGGTGCACCTCCGAGCGACGGAATTCGCGCTCGATCGCCCCAGAAGAAGTTCACGGAGAAAGTCGAGGGGTGTAACGGGGGTGACCCGGAAACGCTTGCCGGAGCAGGCCCCTCGGCGCGACCGGCGCGGCGGCGGGATGATTTCGTGGAGCGGATGACGGGATTCGAACCCGCGACCCTCACCTTGGCAAGGTGATGCGCTACCAGCTGCGCTACATCCGCATGCGCATCGCGGTGACCGTGATGCGACACAGAACATTAGCGGACACGCGCGGCAAAAAGCCAATCGCCGCTCATACCCGCCCGGCCGCCCGCCGGTCGCCGCGCAGGCCGAGACCGGCCGCGATCAGGCAGGCGACGGCCACGATACCGACGAACCACGGGAACACGGTGCTCAGACCCCAGGTGGTGGCCGCCCACCCGGCGAGGATGGTGGGCAGCGCCATGGCCGAGTAGGCGAGCAAGTAGTACGCCGACATGGTCTCGCCGCGCTTGTGTTGCGGCACGACCTCCGACAGGTGGCGCAGCGATCCGCCGAAACCGAGACCGAAGGTCGCGCCGAGCGCGACGCCCGCGGCGAGCACCGCCACCCAGTTGTGCGTGGCCAGCGCGGGCACCGTCAGCACCAGCGACAGCGCCATGCCGGTGTCGCCGAGAATGGCCGCGCGCCGGGCGGGCACTCCGGTCGCGAACAATTGCGCGGTAGCGCCGGAGAGCGCGGTCGAGGCGACGACGGCCCCGCCGAAGACCAGATTGTGGATGCCGGTCTGCTGGGTGGCCAGCGAGGGGTACAGCGACAGCAGCACGCCCAGCACCGACCAGGCCGCCATCACGCCGATGGCCGAGAACCAGAAATCGGCCCGGATCTCCGGCGGCACGGCGGGTTTCGCGATCCGGATGCGTCCGGCCACCCGGGCCGAATGCGGTTCGCGCAGGGCGAGCACGCCGGCGCCGATCGCGAGGCAGACGACGGTGATCACCACGTACGGCGTGCGCAGCGGATGCGGCGCGTACTGCGCAAGCAGCGCCGAGCCGAGGATCGCCACCGCCATGCCCACGTTGAACGCGACACCGCTGAGCTGGCCGGACCGCGCGCCGCGGTGCGGACGAAGATCCAGCAGCGCGGCCGCGCCCGCGACCACGGTCGAGCCGACCGCGACGCCGTGCAACGCCCGGGCCAGCAGCAGCATGGGCACACTGTCGGCGAGGACGAACACCAGCAAGCCTGCGACCATGGTGGCGAAGGCGCCGAGCAGCACCGGTTTCCGGCCGACCACGTCGGAGATCCGTCCCGACACCAGCACCGCCCCGAGGGCGGCCACCGCGTACACCGCGAACACGATGGTCGTGGTGAGCGGGGACAGATGCCATTGCTTCTGATAGATGCCGTAGAGCGGCGCGGGAACGCCCGAAACCCCCAGCGCCACACCGCTGGCCGCCAGCACCAGGGCGTAGGCCCAGCGCTGCGCGGTCTGCTCCTCGACGGCCACCGCCATCGTCGCTGCCATCGGAACTCCGATCGGGTAAGTTTGATGATGATCGAACAGCATTCGACGATACATCCGGTACGACAATCATCAAACCCGAGAGTGAGCCAGATCATGGCCGATGTCCGAGACGCGGACCAGCAGGCGCCCCCGGTCGCCGCGCTGCCCGTGGTGCTCAGCGCCCTGCAGGACCCGGTGCGCTTGGAGATGGTGCGCAGGCTCAGCAACGCGGGAACGGCGGTGCGCTGCGGCGCGCTCTACGAGGTGATCAACAAGTCGACCGCCACCCACCATTTCAAGATTTTGCGCGAGGCGGGCGTGATCGAGCGGCTGACCATCGACGGCCAGACCTGCCAGCGTCTGCGCGCCGACGATCTGGAGTCCGCCCTGCCCGGGCTGGTTGCGACGATCGTCGCGGCCGCCAACCGCGCCTGCCGGGATTGACCCCGGCCGAGCGGGTTTGGTCGACAGGTATCGAAGGCCGCTCGCGCCCGGTAATGATCGGCCGAGCGGGTCCCCGGTCGACAGGCGTCGAAGCGCCACTGCCCGTCCGGCAGCGACCCGGTCGGGCAGGTCCCCCGGTCAGCAGGCGTCGAAGCGCCACTGCCCGTCGACGAAGGTCCAGGTCTTGGGCTTCGTGTCATCCTCGGACGCGCGAGCGTCGAAATTCTTGACCGTGACCGTCCCGGTCGATCCGGAGACGGTGACGGTGATCTCCGACGGCTTCGACTTCAGGTCCCTGCCGTCGTAGAGCTGCGCCATGGATGCCGCGAAGTCGTCCTCGTTGAGCGTGAGCCTGCAACGCGCGGAACGGAACTGATACGCGGCGGCGTAGTCGTGATCGGCCAGCGCGTCGTTCATCTTCCTGGCGTCCGCGCGCAGCGCCGCCTCGGTCGGCTCGCCCGGCTTGCCTGCGTCCGCGTCCGTCCCGCCGCACCCGGCCAGCACGAGGACGGGCAGCGCCACCGCGCCCAGCAGGCGAAGGGCACGACTCGTTCGGTTCATCTCGACTCCTTGCCAGAGATCGCCGGATCCGGCACCCGGACAATCGCGTTCAACGCCCTCCGGCGAAGACCGACGGCCGGGCGGCCGAAACAGTATCGCGGCGGCGGACGCTCCGCCAAGCCGCGACACCGCCCGCGCTCGGATCAGCTCGGCACCAGCCGCCGGACGGCGGCGGGCAGGTCACGGGTGCGCTTGTACGGTCCGGCGACCGACGCGGCGAACGGCCGCGCCAGCAATGTGCGCGCGACGGCCGACACTTCCTCGGTCGTGACGGCGTCGATGCGCGCCAAGGTCTCCGACACAGTGCGATGGTTGCCGTAACTGAGTTCGCTGCGCCCCAGCCGGTTCATGCGCGAGGCGGAGTCCTCCAGGCCGAGCACCAGCCCACCGCGCAACGAGCCCTTGGCGCGGGCGCACTCGGCGTCGCTGATGCCGTCGGCGGCGACTTCCTCCAGGACGCCGCGCGCCAGCGCCGCCACCTGCCCGAGATTCTCCGGCTGACAGCCGATGTACACCGAGAACGCGCCGGTGTCTGCGAAGGTGTCGACGCTGGAATATACCGAGTAGGCCAGCCCGCGCTCCTCCCGGATGCGCTGGAACAGCCGGGAACTCAGGCCGCCGCCGACCACGGTGTTCAGCACCGACAGCGGCCAGCGCCGGTCGCCTTCGTGCCGCCCGAAGGCGCGCACGCCGAACACGAGATGCGCCTGTTCGCTGTCGCGGTGGCTCCAGTGCAGCCGGGGGTCGCCGTGGGGGCGGAACCGGCCCTCGCGCCGCGGGGCGGGCGTGGCCGCCGGATCGAGCCGGTTCTCGAAGGCGCGATGCACCAATTCCACGGTGTGGTCGTGCTCCACGTTGCCCGCGACCGCGACCACCATCCGGTCCGGCCGGTAGCGCCGCAGGTGGAACGACCGCAGCTGCGCGGCCCGCATGCCCTCGATGGATTCGATCGAGCCGATCACCGGACGCCCGATCGGATGATCGCCGAACAGCGCGGCCAGGAAGGAATCGCCGACCAGGTCCTCGGGGTCGTCGTCGCGCATCGCGATCTCCTCGAGCACCACCTGCCGCTCCACGTCCACGTCCGACGCCCGGCACAAACCGTTGAGCACGACGTCGGAGACCATGTCGACCGCCAAGGGCAGGTCGTCGTCGATGACGTGCGCGTAGTAGCAGGTCTGCTCCTTCGCGGTGAACGCGTTGAGCTCGCCGCCGACCGCGTCCATCGCCTCGGCGATGTCGAGGGCCGACCGCGTCGGCGTCGCCTTGAACAGCAAGTGCTCCAGGAAGTGCGCGGCCCCCGCGACGGTGGGGCCTTCATCGCGCGACCCGACACCCACCCACACGCCGACGGACGCCGAACGCACTCCGGGCAGATGCTCGGTGACCACGCGCAACCCACCGGGCAGTACGGTGCGCCGCACGCCGCTGTCCGAGTCCGCCCGCAGCTCGAGTGACGAACCCCCCTGCCCGGTGCTGAGCAGAGGGGTTGTCGTCTTCTTCTTCGTCACAGAGACAAGTACTACTCGGTCCCGGCCGAACCCGCATCGGCCGCGTCGTCGCCGGGCTCCTCGGCGTTCTCCTCGACCGGCACGAGCGAGATCTTGCCCCGGTTGTCGATGTCGGCGATCTCCACCCGCAGCTTGTCGCCGACGTTCACCACGTCCTCGACCTTGGCCACGCGCTTGCCGTTGCCCAGCTTGGAGATGTGCACCAGACCGTCGCGGCCCGGCAGCAGCGAGACGAACGCGCCGAAGGCGGTGGTCTTGACGACCGTGCCGAGGAAGCGCTCGCCGACCTTCGGCAGCTGCGGGTTCGCGATGGCGTTGATCGCGTCGATCGCGGCCTGCGCGGACGGGCCGTCGGTCGCGCCGACGAACACGGTGCCGTCGTCCTCGATGGAGATGTTGGCGCCGGTGTCCTCGGTGATCTGGTTGATTACCTTGCCCTTGGGGCCGATCACCTCGCCGATCTTGTCGACCGGGATCTTGATCGCGGTGACGCGCGGCGCGTACGGGCTCATCTCGTCCGGGGTGGCGATGGCCTCGGCCATCACGTCCAGGATCGTGGTGCGCGCGTCGTGCGCCTGGCTGAGCGCACCGGCCAGCACCTGCGACGGGATGCCGTCGAGCTTGGTGTCCAGCTGCAACGCCGTGACGAACTCGCGGGTGCCCGCGACCTTGAAGTCCATGTCGCCGAAGGCATCCTCGGCGCCGAGGATGTCGGTCAGCGCGACGTAGCGGACCTCTTCCTCACCCTGGTCGTTGGTGACGGTGTCCGACACCAGGCCCATCGCGATACCGGCCACCGGCGCCTTCAGCGGCACACCGGCGTTCAGCAGCGACAGGGTGGAGGCGCACACCGAACCCATCGAGGTGGAGCCGTTGGAACCCAGCGCCTCCGACACCTGACGGATGGCGTAGGGGAACTCCTCCTGGCTGGGCAGCACCGGGATCAGCGCCCGCTCGGCCAGCGCGCCGTGGCCGATCTCGCGGCGCTTGGGCGACCCGACGCGGCCGGTCTCGCCGGTGGAGAACGGCGGGAAGTTGTAGTGGTGCATGTAGCGCTTGCTGGTCTCCGGGCCGAGCGAGTCGACCTGCTGGGCCATCTTGACCATGTCCAGGGTGGTGACGCCCAGGATCTGGGTCTCGCCCCGCTCGAACAGCGCCGAGCCGTGCGCCCGCGGCACCACGGCCACCTCGGCGGACAGCGCGCGGATGTCGGCCAGCCCACGGCCGTCGATGCGGAAACCGTCGGACAGGATGCGCTGGCGGACCAGCTTCTTGGTGACGGAGCGGAACGCCGCGCCCAGCTCCTTCTCCCGCCCGGTGTAGTCGTCGGCGAGGCGGTCGAGCACGGCGAGCTTGATCTGGTCGATCTTCTCCTCGCGCTCCTGCTTGCCTGCGATGCTCAGCGCCTCGCTCAGCTCGCGCTTCGCGGTGCCCTCGACGGCCTCGTACACGTCCTGGCCGTACGGCGGGAAGAGCGGGAACTCCTCGGTGGGCTTGGCGGCCAGCTCCGCGAGGTCCTGCTGCGCGCGGCACAGGCGAGCGATGAACGGCTTGGCGGCCTCGAGCCCTTCCGCGACCACGGCCTCGGTCGGCGCCTGCGCGCCGCCGTCGACCAGCGCGATGACGTTCTCGGTGGCCTCCGCCTCGACCATCATGATCGCGACGTCCCCGGAGTCGACCACGCGGCCGGCGACGACCATGTCGAAGACCGCGCCCTCGAGCTGCTCGGTGGTCGGGAAGGCCACCCACTGGCCCTCGATCAGCGCGACGCGAACGCCGCCGACCGGGCCGGAGAACGGCAGGCCCGCGAACTGGGTGGACGCGGACGCGGCGTTGATCGCCACCACGTCGTAGAGGTCCTTCGGGTCCAGGCTCAGCACGGTGACCACGACCTGGATCTCGTTGCGCAGGCCGTCGACGAACGACGGACGCAGCGGACGGTCGATCAGGCGGCAGGTCAGGATGGCGTCGGTGGAGGGGCGGCCCTCGCGGCGGAAGAACGAACCGGGGATGCGGCCCGCGGCGTACATCCGCTCCTCGACGTCCACCGTCAGCGGGAAGAAGTCGAACTGGTCCTTGGGCTGCTTGCCCGCGGTGGTGGCCGACAGCAGCATGGTCTCGTCGTCCAGGTAGGCGACGACCGAACCGGCGGCCTGCCGGGCGAGGCGTCCGGTCTCGAACCGGATGGTGCGGGTGCCGTAGCTGCCGTTGTCGATCAGCGCGACGGATTCGAACACGCCCGGCTCGACCTCGACGGCAGAGCTCTTGCGTTCGGTTGTTTCGGTCATTTCTTCTTTCTCAACCTCTCGTCTTCGCCGGCTCGAGCGCACGGTGGCGCGATCCGGCTGTCGTCAGCCGTACCGGGTACGGACGCGCGGCAACCCTCCTGGCTGCGACGCGCACACCCGGCCGAATCCCCTTGGATACGGCGACGCGGAGGCGGTCATCGATCGAAGCCCGACGGCGCAACTCGCTGCCGATAGGCCACTACCGAAGACCGACGCCACGCGACGGGTGCATACGGCTGTGCAATGTTGTCGTGCGACGGGGGCGATCCGCTCCCCTGTCCACATATAGCCAACGGTGCGATTGTACGTCTCCCCATTGGCCGAACCAGCGACCGCCTCGGACACCCCCGTGTCGAGCGGCCACCTACCACTCCGTCCGCAGGCGCACCAAGGCCGCAAACCGCGCAACTCACGGCCGAACCAAGATATCGCCGATTACTTGACGCGGCAGGCGCCGGAACGACCACCTAGCGCACGTCGAGTCCATGTGAAACCGCAATCCACGGCGAATCCGCCGTGACGATCAGCAGAAGCACATCGGTCCGGCAGACCGGAATCGTCACGAGCGACGGCCACCGGCGGCGACCCGAACGTCCAGGGCAGACCTCCCTGTCGACCAACTACCAATCGATGCGGGCCGGACAGTGAACAAACGGAAGTCGCGGCCCCGCCGACGAGCAGTTCCCGCACAAACCCCGGACTACACGGCTCGACCGAACGGATAGTTCCGGAACACCCCGGACAACGCGGCCTCACCGAACGACCAGCCCCGACCACCGCGACCCCGCTACGACAGCGTGCACAAATCGGTCATGGTGCGCGGGCACAAGGCGTCCGCACCCGGCGACACCGCGGCAGCCGCCTCGAATCTTCTGGCGCTCGGTCCAGCGGCGTACACGGTCAGCCACCGCGACCCCGCTACGCCAGGCATACACCCGATAGCGCCATCACAACAAAGCGCGCCCAGCCCACCTCGACCATGTCTTTCGAGCGAAGCGAGACCGAGCATCCGCCGTTCGCGGCCCGGCTCGCGTCCGAGCGACCGCTGCGTCCGCGACGAAGTCGCCAGCAG